>NZ_SNWG01000001.1:1551369-1861642 GCF_004362195.1 Microbacterium sp. BK668 | reverse complement strand
TGCGTCTCATCGCCCGGCACCTCGACGGGATGCGCGAGTACTCACCGCCCGAGAGCGTGCACGCGCTGGACGTCGACGAGCTCCGCGCGCCCGGCGTCACGTTCTGGTCGGCGTGGATCGATGGCGACCTCGCGGGCATCGGGGCCCTCAAGGCGCTCGACGACGAGCGCGGCGAGCTCAAGTCCATGCGGGTCGACGACCGGTTCCGGGGTGCGGGGGTGGGTCGCGCCCTGCTGCGGCACATCGTCGCGGAGGCGCGCCGCGAGGGGATGACGAGCCTCTGGCTGGAGACCGGCACGACGCCCGACTTCGCGCCGGCCCAGCGCCTCTACGAGAGCGAGGGATTCGTGACGTGCGAGCCGTTCGACGGGTATGCGCACGATCCCTTCTCGCGGTTCATGACGCTGGCGCTCTGATCGGGCGCCGCCGCGCCCGTCGTCACGCGGGCAGGATCACCGCCACCGCGAAGGCCGCGACTCCGTCGCCGGCCCCGGTGAAGCCGAGTCCGTCGGTGGTCGTGGCGGAGACGGAGACGGATGCCCCGCCCAGCGCTGCCGACAGGACGGCTTCGGCCTGGGCGCGGCGCGGCGCGAAGCGCGGGCGGTTGGACTGCACCTGCACCGCGACGTTGCCGATGCGCCAGCCGGCCTCGCCGAGGAGCGCGTGGGTGCGCGACAGGAACGCGTCGGCGTGCGCCGCGGCGTATTCCGGCCGGTCGGTGCCGAAGTGCGTGCCGATGTCTCCGAGCCCCGCCGCCGACAGCAGCGCGTCGACGATCGCGTGGGCGACGGCGTCGCCGTCCGAGTGCCCGGAGAGCCCCTGTTCGCCAGGCCAGAGCAGGCCCGCGAGCCACAGATCGTCCTCCCCGCCGAAGGCATGGACATCGGTTCCCACACCGACGCGCGGCACGGGCGGCAGGCGGTCCAGATCGATCGGGACGGGAGCGATGGGCGCGACGAGGCCCCGGGCACGGTCGAGGTCGGCGGGCGTCGTGATCTTGAACGCGAGCGGGTCGCCGGCGACGGCGGCGACGGGATGCCCCGCCGCGGCCACGAGAGCCGCGTCATCGGTGAACTCGTCCTTCGCCGCGCGGTACGCGGCATCCAGCACGTCCCGGCGGAAACCCTGCGGCGTCTGCGCCGCCGACAGCGTGGAGCGGTCGACGGCCGCGACGACCTCGGCCCCCTCCACGCGCTTGATCGTGTCGACGACAGGAAGCACGGGGATCGCTCCGTCGGCGCCCGCGTCGATCGCCGCGAGGACGCGGTCGAAGACGTCGCTCGGGGTGAGCGCGCGCGCGGCGTCGTGCACCAGGACGATCTCGACATCCGGCCAGACGCCGTGGATGCCGGCCTGGACGGACGCCTGCCGGCTCGCGCCGCCGGCCACGACCGACACGAGGTCGCGCCGGTCACCGGCGGCCTCCAGGGCCTCGGTGAGCGCGTCGCCCTCACGTCCCGCGGGCGCGACGATCACCACCTGCGCCTCCGGCGCGGCGAACACCCCCCGCAGCGCATGCCGGAGGATCGTGTGCTCGTCGATGCCGACGAAGGCCTTCGGCGATCCGCCGCCCAGGCGTGTGCCGGACCCGGCCGCGACCACGATCACCGCGACGCGAGGGACGGGGATCAATGACGGACGGGCCCCGCGCCAGGACGGCTCGGAAGCGGCGTGGGACGGCGGAAAGACTCCGTCGGAGGGATCGGCGTCGTCGAGGGTCACGCCCCCACGCTACCGGGACCGGTCAGCGCCGGCGGATCAGGACGCGAGCACCTCGTCGAGCACGACGCTCGCCTGCTCTTCGTCGGTCTTCTCGGCGAGCGCGAGCTCGGAGATGAGGATCTGGCGCGCCTTGGCGAGCATGCGCTTCTCACCGGCCGAGAGGCCGCGGTCCTGGTCGCGCCGCCAGAGGTCGCGGACGACCTCGCTCACCTTGATCACGTCGCCCGAAGCCAGCTTCTCGAGGTTGGCCTTGTAGCGACGCGACCAGTTGGTCGGCTCTTCCGTGAAGGGAGCGCGGAGCACCTCGAAGACGCGCTCGAGACCCTCCTTGCCGATCACATCGCGAACGCCGACGAGATCGACGTTGTCGGCCGGGACCTCGATCGTGAGATCGCCCTGTGTGACTCGAAGCTTGAGGTAGACCTTCTCTTCGCCCTTGATGACGCGGGTCTTCACTTCTGCGATTGTCGCCGCCCCGTGGTGCGGATAAACGACGGTTTCGCCAACCTCAAAAAGCATGCAGTTATGTCCTTTCGGCAACCTCCAGGATACCACAGGCGACATACGCTAAGGTTCGCCGCCCACCCCCGCCGCCGCGACGGCGGAGCGGGCGATCGACCCTCTAGACTGCAAGGGCAGCCGTCATCCGCACCAGGAGGATCCGTGATCTCGATTTCCCGCGCCCGCGCGGCCGGCACTCGGAGGACCTCGCGCCTTGTCGCGTCTCTCGCTCTGGGCGCCCTCGCCCTGTCCGCGACGACCGGCTGCGCCATGCTGTCGACACAGGCCACGACGATCCCGTATTCGCCGGCCGACGGCGTGAACGTGCCCGACTCCGGTCCCGTGCTCGTGCGCAACGCCCTCTTCGTCGCGGACGAGAGCGGCGAGGACGCCAACTTCATCGCGGCGATCATCAACAACACCGACGAGAACCACACCCTCAACATCGAGATCGGCGAGGAGTCCCCGATCAGGAAGACGGTCCGGGTACCCGCCAAGACGACGATCAGCCTCGGCGTGACCGAGGATCCGATCCTCGTCGAGGGGCTGGACGTCATGCCCGGCGCCGACGTGCCGGTGTACTTCCAGTCCGGGGACTTCGAGGGGGCCGTGATCGCGGTTCCCGTGCTCGACGGCGAGCTGGAGTACCTCGCGCCGTTCGTCCCCTGAGCCGGGCTTCTGACACGACGGAAACGGCCCCTCCGCGCTGATGCGCGCGAGGGGCCGTTCCGCGTTCGGCGGGCGTTCAGCCCTCGAAGCGGTAGCCGAGGCCGCGCACGGTGACGAGCATCGAGGGCTCGCCCGGGTTCTCCTCGATGCGCGAGCGGATCCGCTTGATGTGCACGTCGAGCGTCTTGGTGTCGCCGAAGTAGTCGGTCCCCCACACGCGGTCGATGAGCTGACCTCGCGTGAGCACGCGCCCTGAATTGCGCATCAGCACCTCGAGGAGCTCGAATTCCTTGAGCGGCATGCTGATCTCCGAGCCGTCGACCGCGACCGTGTGGCGGTCGATGTCGAGCGTCACACGGCCGCCGTTGAGCACCCGCTCATCGAGGTCGGCATCGCCGGTGGAGAGCCGGCGCAGGACGGCCCTCATGCGCGCGAGCAGCTCACGGGCCGAGTAGGGCTTCGTGACGTAGTCGTCCGCGCCGAGCTCAAGGCCCACGACGATGTCCACCTCGGAGTCCTTGGCGGTGAGCATGATGATGGGAACGCCGGAGGCGGCCCGCAGCTGCCGGCACACCTCGGTCCCCGGCATCCCGGGCAGCATCAGGTCGAGCAGGACGATGTCGGCGCCGCGCTCCCGGAATGCCGACAGCGCCGCAGGCCCGTCCTCGGCGATCTCGACTTCGTATCCCTCGCGCCGAAGCAGGTAGGCGAGGGGGTCGGCGAGGTCTGGTTCATCCTCGACGATCAGGACGCGGCTCATGCGGTTTCTCCGTTCACGGGGCTGGGGGCTGTGGCGGCCGGGCGCGGCAGGGCGCCCTTTGCCCGACTCTTCTTACGCTTCTTGCGCGGCGGCTCGGCGACGGGACCATCGACGAGCGGTAGCCGGATGGTGAAGGTCGACCCGCGCCCGGGCCGCGACCACAGCGTCACCTCGCCGCCGTGCCGCTGCACGGCATGCTTGACGATCGACAAGCCCAGGCCGGTGCCTCCCGTGCGGCGCGAGCGGGCCTGGTCGGCGCGGTAGAAGCGCTCGAACACCCGTTCCTGCTCGCCCTCCTGGATGCCGATGCCCCGGTCGGTGACGGCGATCTCGACGATCCCGTCGGTCGACCTGACGCCGACCCCGACGCTGGAGCCCGCCGGCGAGTACGATATGGCATTGGCGACGAGGTTCCCGACCGCCTCGCTGAGGATCTGCGGATCGCCTCGCACCCAGAGGCCCCGCGCACCGCCGCGCACCACCGAGACGCCGGCGGAGTCCGCCTGGATGGCGTGGGCCTCGACGGCTGAGGCGACGATCTCGTCGACGGCGACGTCGCGCTCGTCGTGGAGCTCGTCGGCGGCCTGGAGCCGCGAGAGATTCATGATCCGCGACGTGAGCGACGCCAGGCGCGCCGCCTCCGCCGTCAGGCGGGCGGCGAAGATGCGCACCTGCTCGGGATCGTCCGCAGCGGACTCGATCGCCTCGGACAGGAGGCTGACGGCGCCGACCGGTGTCTTCAGCTCGTGACTGGTGTTGGCGACGAAGTCCCGGCGCATCTGCTCGACGCGCTCCTTCTCGGTGATGTCGCGCAGCACGAGGAAGGTGAGGCGCGGCGAGATGGGCGTCGCCCGCACGACGACCAGGCGCGGCTCGGCGGGTGCCGCTCCCCGGCGCAGGCGCATCGTCTCGGTCGCGGCGGAGTCGCCCGTCCGGGCGCTGCGCACGAGGCCCTTCAGCTCGTCGCCGGGAAGGACGCCCCCCACGACGAGACCGAACGGCGCCGCCGAGGGCGAGGTGGCGAGGATCGTCGACGAGGTGTCGACCACAACGGCCGCGTCATCCATCCCGCTCAGCACTTCCGCGACCCCGTCCGGGATCTCCGCACTGCTCCCGGCCTGCACCCGGTCGCGCGCCCGCAGGGAGAGGAAGATCAGCGTCGAGACGAGTCCCCCGATCGCTGCCCCGAGGACCAAGGACAGCAGGGCGAGCTGCACCGGTTGCATGCATCCCAGGTTACGTGGCGGCGCACGGAGCGAACGGCCCTGCGCCGTCCCCCGCGAAAGCGCGCCGACTACTATTCACTCTCGTGGCACGGTTCGTTAACCTTCGCTGACGACAATCGCGGGGGTCGCGACACGAGCGTGTGCCGCGGAGATGAAAGGTGTCGCGAATGCGTGAAGTGTTCCATCAGTCGCTCGAGGACGTGCAGGATCGGCTCGTCGAGATCGCCGAACTCGTCACGACGGCGATCGAGAAGGCGACCCTCGCGTTCGGGACGAGCGATGTCGCCCTCGCCGAAGAGGTCATCGAGGCCGACATCATCATCGACGAGAGGGCGCTCGCCCTCGACGAGCAGGCGATCGAGATCCTCGCGCGCCAGCAGCCCGTCGCCCGGGACCTCCGCATCGTCGTGAGCGCCCTGCGCATCAGCGCATCGCTGGAGCGCATGGGCGACATCGCCGAGCACATCGCCCAGCTCACGCGCATGCGCTTCCCCGAGAGGGCGATCCCCAAGGGCCTCAAGAGCACCTTCACGCGCATGGGTCAGCTCGACGTCGAGGTCTCCCGCAGGCTGACCGAGCTGCTGCGCACGCAGGACCTCGCGCTCGCCGAGCAGATCCGCAACGACGACGACAAGATCGACGAGCTCCACATCTCGGTGTTCGAGAAGGTCCTCTCCGACTCGTGGCAGGGCGAGACCGCTGCGACGGTCGATGCGACCCTCGCCAGTCGCTACCACGAGCGCTTCGCCGACCACGCCGTGTCGATCTCGAAGAAGGTCACCTACCTCGCGACGGGCGACTGGTCGGCCGAACCCGACGACACCTTCGTCGCGGGCGCCTCGACCGGCGTGTAGCCGCATCCGGACAGACGAAGAGCGGATGCCCCGGCACGGGGCATCCGCTCTTCTGCGTTCGTCGGACGGTCAGCCCTTGCCCTGGTTCGCGACCGCGGCGGCACCCGCGGCCGCCGCCTCCGGGTCGAGGTACTCGCTCGGCCCCGCCGGCGTGAAGTCCTCGTTCAGGCGGTAGACGAGCGGGATGCCCGTGGGGATGTTGAGCTCGGCGATGTCGGCGTCGCTGATGCCGTCGAGGTGCTTCACGAGACCGCGCAGCGAGTTGCCGTGCGCCGTGACGAGCACCGTTCTGCCGGCGGCCAGGTCGGGCTTGATGTCGCTCTCCCAGTAGGGCAGGAAGCGGTCGATGACGAGCTTGAGCGACTCGGTGCGGGGGATCTCGCCGTCGATGTCGGCGTAGCGCGGGTCGCCGACCTGACTCCACTCGGAGTCGTCGGCGAGCAGGGGCGGCGGCACGTCGAACGAGCGGCGCCACAGCATGAACTGCTCCTGGCCGAACTCCTCGAGGGTCTGGGCCTTGTCCTTGCCCTGCAGCGCGCCGTAGTGGCGCTCGTTGAGCCGCCACGAGCGCTTCACCGGGATCCAGGCGCGGTCGGCCGCGTCGAGGGCGATGTTGGCCGTCTGGATCGCGCGGGTGAGGACCGAGGTGTGCAGGATGTCGGGAAGCAGCCCCGCCTCGGCGAGGAGCTCGCCGCCGCGCTGGGCCTCGGCCTTCCCCTGGTCGGAGAGCCGGACGTCGACCCACCCGGTGAAGAGGTTGAGCTTGTTCCATTCGCTCTGCCCGTGGCGCAGCAGGATGAGGGTGTAGGGGGCGGTCATGCCGCCAGCATACCGAGGCCGAGGAAGCGGCATCCGGCTGGCATCATGGGCTCATGGCGACCGGCCGCTCCCCCATCGGACAGGTGACTCGGGGCACGACGGGCACCAACCGGCTGCGGCGCGTGGACCGCTGGATCGCCCGCCATCCGGCCCTTCGGCGGGCCGCCGACCCCCTCGTCATCGACCTCGGCTACGGTGCGAGCGCCGTCACGACGCTCGAGCTGCACGCCCGCCTGGTCCGCACCCGCAAGGACGTGGAGGTGCGCGGCCTCGAGATCGAGCCCGCCCGCGTCGCGCGGGCGAACGATCAGCTCGCGCTGGTGCAGGCGGGCGGATCCTCGTTCGCCGCCGACGCACGCGTCTCCTTCGCGCTCGGCGGGTTCGAGGTGCCGGTTCCGGATGGGCGGCGGCCCGCCGTCATCCGTGCGATGAACGTCCTCCGCCAGTACCGGGAGGACGAGGTCGCCGAGGCGTGGGCCCGCATGTGCGGACGGCTGGCCCCGGGCGGCGTCCTCGTCGAGGGCACCTGCGACGAGCTGGGCCGCATCGTGACGTGGGTCGCGGTGAGCCCGGACGCGCTCCCCCGGTCGCTCACGGTGTCGCTTCGCCTGGCCGGGCTCCAGCATCCGTCGATCGCCGCGGAGCGGCTCCCGAAGGCGCTCATCCACCGCAACGTCCCCGGCGAGGCCGTCCACGCCTTCCTCGCGGCCCTCGACGACGAGTGGGCCCGCGCGGCGTCGGTCGCGCCCTTCGGTCCCGTCCACCGCTGGCAGACGGCCCTTCGCGCCATGGAAGCGGCGGGCTGGCCCCTCCTGGCCCGCTCGCGGTGGCGCCTCGGCGAGGTCACCGTGCCGTGGACCGCGGTGGCCCCGACCGAATAGCTCAAATGCGCGGTGCGACCTTCCGGGCGTCGGCCTCCGACATCCCCGCCGCCGCCAGCAGGTCTGCCACGAAGGGACGGATGCCGAGCACGAGGTTCTGCTCGCCGAGCGACGCGCCCGGAACGATCGTGCGCGGGTCCAGTCGCGCCGCGACGGCGGTGAGCGCCTCGCGCGCGGCCGGCTCGAGCGAGATGTCGTCGAGCGCCGAGGCGATCACCTCGATCGCGCGGGCGGTCTCGGCGAGCACGTCCGCGACGACCGGCCGCGGCGTCCCGTCGTCGCACAGGTAGACGACGCGGCGCGCGATCACGCGCGCGTTGCGCACGGCGAGGTCCATCGAGCGGCGCACGCGGTCGTGGCGCTCGAGCTCGTACCGCTGACGCCTCAGGAACGGCGAGATGCGGGCGACGGACCGCCCGGACTCGAGCGAGGCGCGCCACCGGTCCACGAGCGGCGTCACGGCGCGCGCCTTCTCGAGACCCCGCTCGGCACGAAGGCGGTCGCCGCGGCGGAGCGCCTGCGCGAGCGTCGTGATCGCCCCGTCGAGCGCCTGGAAGAGCGACGCGGCGTCGGCGCGCTCCGCGCGCACGGCGTTGCGCGGGACGAGGGCCGTGACGAGCAGGGCGGCGACACCGCCCACGAGGCCGTCGACGAGTCGCAGGAACGGCACGGGCGACGGGATCACCATGACGATGAGCGATTGGATCGCCGCCGCGATCGCGAAGCCCGGCTGAGGTGAGAGGAAGCGCGCGACGACGAGCGTGAGACCGAGTGCGAGACCGATCTGCCACCATCCGGTGCCCGCCAGGAGGAAGAGGGACTCCGCCACCAGGATGCCCACCAGCATCCCCATCACCGTCTCGAGCACCTGGCGCGGACGCGCGTCTCGCACGAGGCCGAGGCTTCCCACCGTGACCGTCGCGGCGAGGAGGGGTGCGGTGTGACCCAGCACATAGTGGGCGAACGCGTACGCGCCGGTCGCTGCCACGACGATCTGGAGGATCGAGTTGCCCGAGTCGCGCACGCGCACGAGGGCCGGGCGGGGGTCGAGCCGGTGTCGCCACCCCGTGGGGACCGCCTGAGTGACGGGCGCCGCCGCGGGGTCGTCGCTCATTTCGCCTGGGCGCGGCGGGAGAGCCGCGTCAGGCGCGGGACGGATGCTGTCGCCCCGGCCTCGGGCGGCACGATGACCTCCTGCGCGCCGGCGACCCGCACGTCCTCGGCGTCGATCGTCAGCGGCGCGTCGACGGGGGTCGTCCGCCGGACGAGGGCGAGGGCGATCGGCCCGTCCTCGTGGTGCTGCGCGACGGATGTGACCACCCCGACGACGTCGTCGCCGAGTCGCACGGTTTCTCCTCGCGTGGGGAGCACGCTCTCACTGCCGTCGAGATCCAGAGCCACGAGCCGGCGGGGCGGGTGGCCGAGGTTGTGCACCTTCGCGACGGTCTCCTGCCCGCGGTAGCAGCCCTTCTCGAGATGCACGGCGGTGCGCAGCCAGTCGAGCTCGTGAGGGAGGGCGCGCTCGTCGACCTCCGTCGACCAGCGCGGACGCCAGGCGGCGACCCGGAGCGCGTCGGCGGCGACGAGGCCCGCGAGGGCGATCTCCCCACGGGCAGCCGCGGCGGCGATCCGCTCCTCCTCGCTCCTGGTCACGATCGCCTCGGCCCAGTCGCGGTCGGCGCCGGGATGCGGCTCCACGACGGAGTAGGCCCATCCCCCTGCGCCGACCCCGGGCCAGGGGTCCCGCCAGATGAGCGGAACGCCCCCCGGTGCGGCGACGGCGAGCGCCTCGACGGCCGCCGCGGTCCCCCCGACCACCGCGAACTCTTCGCTCGCGTCCCGCGGCGCGACCCGGAGGCGGAAGCGCATGCGCAGCAGCCACGCGAGGAGCCCCTCGGCGTCGTCCGCGTCGGCGAGCAGCCACGTCGTCTCGCCGTCGTCGATGACGGCCGCCGCGTGCTCGATGTGTCCGTGCGGGTCGAGGATGAGAAGCTCCGTGCTCTCACCGGGGGCGAGGTGCGTGAGCGCCTGCGACGAGAGGGAGTCGAGCCACGAGAGCCGGTCCTCGCCCGGCACGGCGAGGACGCGCCGGTCGCCGAGCGGGACGACGGCGGTGCCGGCTGCGAGGGCGCGCTGCTCGGGGAGCGGATTGCCGACGTGCAGCAGGCCGCTCTCGTCGAGCACGGCGCCGGGAACGAGCGCGAAGCCGCTCATCAGTCCGCCCGGGCCAGCCGCGCCGAGGCGTGCGAGGCCAGCTCGCCGCCGAGGGCCGCGATGTCCCACGCCCACAGCAGGTGACCCTCGACGAGGCCGTACATGCGGGTCGCGGCCGCATAGACCTTCGCGTTGGCGGTGCGGATGACGGCGTCGGTCGCGATGTCGATGCGTGGACCGCGCACCTGGCCGAGGTACAGCTCGCTCACGCCGTCGGAATGGACGATGGATGCCTCGATGTCGAACCCGCCCTCCGCATTGCGGAGGGTTTCGACGTCGTCGACCGTGCGGCTGACGGCCGGCCCTGTCGCCGGCAGGAGCGCGGGCCCGGCATCGGCCTCCGTGGCGGGACGCGAAAGCCGCCAGTACCCGATCTCGGAGACCAGGGGCGCGCGTGCATCGTCGCCGAGCAGCCACGCGCTCGCAGAGTAGTTGAGGAAGGCACCCCCGTCATGGCTGAAGCTGACGCGATGTGCGAACTCTCCGTCGAAGTGGCGATCGGATGCCTCGTAGTCGATGACACCTGTGCCCTCCCACACGCCCAGCAGCCACGAGAGCGGCGCGAGGTCGGCGGGAAGGTCGGTCGGCAGCTCGATCACGGCGCCGCCTGTCAGCGCTGGCCGCGGTACAGGTTCTTGATCACGACGCCGGAGACGAAGACGATCGCGAGCGATGCCAGACCGAGCAGGCCCACGTAGAAGAGTTCGAGCGCGACGAGATCCATACGCCTCAGCCTACCCGCGAACGATGGACGCGAGTCCGAAACCCAGGCTGATGACCCCCATCACCAGGAGCGCGCCGAGCACGCTCACGGCGACCCGCTGGATGTAGCCCTGCGACCGCCCGTAGGCGAGCTGGACGACGAAGGCGAGGATGAGGCATCCACCCAGTCCCAGCACGAGCCACGCCGCGCGCCACTCCGCAGGCACGAACAGGCCGATCGCGAGGCCGACGACGGCGGCCGCGATCCAGACCGAGACGACGCCGCCGGTGGCGCGGCGCGGAGCGAGAGCGGGTCCTGCCATGCGTCCATTCTGCCCGTGCCGAATGCGTCACGCACCGTCGGGCTGCCACGTCCCTTCCCCGCACACCCTAAACTGAGGTTTCACGCCGCGATCCCTGCGCCGGGAGGTTCCCCTTTGGCACAGCTCCTCGTCTTGAGTTCCGCACAAGGAGGAGGCCCGGTCCTGCCCTCGCTCGAGCTGCTCAGCCACCGGGTGCGGCAGATCCCCGCCGAGCCGGCGCAGCTCGTCAATGCACCGAGTGCCGACGTGATCTTCGTCGACGCGCGCATCGACCTCGTCGGGGCGAAATCCCTCTGCAAGATCCTCAACACCACCGGCCTGGACGCGCCGCTCGTCCTGGTGGTGACAGAGGGCGGCCTCACCGCCGTCTCGACCGACTGGGGCATCGACGATGTCATCCTCGTGACGGCGGGGCCCGCGGAGGTCGACGCGCGGGTGCGCCTCGCGATCGGCCGTCAGTCGGCCGAGCAGGTCTCGACGCGCATCCAGACCTCGGGGATCACGATCGACGAGTCCTCGTACTCCGCCAAGGTGCACGGCAAGCCGCTCGACCTCACCTACAAGGAGTTCCAGCTCCTGCACTTCTTCGCCACGCACCCCTCCCGTGTTTTCACACGCGAGCAGCTGCTGAGCGAGGTGTGGGGCTACGACTACTTCGGCGGCACGCGGACGGTCGACGTCCACGTGCGGCGCCTGCGCGCGAAGCTCGGCGACCTCGAGCAGCTGATCGGCACGGTGCGCAACGTCGGCTACCGCTTCAACGTGTACGAAGACGACCAGCTCCCTGCGCCGTCGTCCACGCCCTCCCCCGCCTAGTATCGGACCGCGACGCGGTCTCTGAGCGAGCGAAGCGAGTCGAAGGGTTCACGCGCTCGTCACACGGCCCTGCAATGATGAGGGGATGATCGAACACGAGGTGCTCGACGCCGGTCTCGGCGATGCCGACGACGACGACTTCGAGCTTTCCGAGACCTTCGACTCGCAGCTGCCCGAGCACCGCTATCTCGACCGCGAGATCAGCTGGCTCGCGTTCAATCAGCGCGTGCTGGAGCTGGCGGAGGATCCTCGGCTGCCGGTGCTCGAACGCGCGAACTTCCTCGCGATCTTCGCCAGCAACCTCGACGAGTTCTTCATGGTGAGGGTCGCCGGCCTCAAGCGCCGTATCGTCACGGGCCTCGCGGTCCCGACGAACGTGGGCCGGGCCCCGCAGGAGGTGCTCGCCGACATCTCGGCGGAGGCCCACACGCTGCAGCTGCGTCACGCCGCCGCCTGGACGAACGAGGTCAAGCCCGCCCTCGCCGAGGCCGGCATCCAGATCCTGCGCTGGGACGACCTCAGCGACGACGAGCGCGGCCGCCTCTACGACTACTTCCAGGCCCAGGTCTTCCCCGTCCTCATGCCGCTGGCCGTCGACCCCGCCCACCCGTTCCCGTACATCTCCGGGCTCTCGCTCAACCTCGCGATCCGCATCCGCAACGCCCGCACCGGGCGACAGGAGTTCGCGCGCCTGAAGGTCCCGCCGATGCTCCCCCGCTTCGTCGAGGTCTCGCGCGAGGGCGAGGCGGTGCGCTACCTCCCGCTCGAGTACCTCATCTCCAACAACCTCGGCGACCTCTTCCCGGGCATGGAGATCCTCGACCACCACGCCTTCCGCCTCACCCGCAACGAGGACGTCGTGATCGAGGAGGACGAGACCGAGAACCTCATCCAGGCGCTGGAGGCCGAGCTGCTGCGCCGCCGATTCGGCCCGCCCATCCGCCTCGAGGTCACCGAGGACATGGACGACCTCACGCTCGACCTCCTCATCAAGGAGCTCGACATCACCGACCAGGAGGTCTACCGCCTCCCCGGGCCGCTCGACCTGCGGGGGCTGTTCGACCTGTCGCGCATCGACCGCCCCGACCTGCGCTACAAGCCGCACGTTCCGACGACGGCGACGGCCTTCCAGCCGGGCGACAACAACGAGCGCCCCGACATCTTCGCGTCGATCCGCAAGGGCGACGTGCTCGTGCATCACCCCTACGAGTCGTTCGCGACGAGCGTGCAGGCCTTCCTCGAGCAGGCCGCGAAAGACCCGCACGTCCTCGCCATCAAGCAGACGCTGTATCGCACGTCGGGCGACAGCCCGATCGTCCAGGCGCTCATCGACGCGGCCGAGGCCGGCAAGCAGGTGCTCGCCCTCGTCGAGATCAAGGCGCGCTTCGACGAGGCGAACAACATCGTCTGGGCGCGCAAGCTCGAAAAGGCCGGCGTCCATGTCGTGTACGGCCTGGTCGGGCTGAAGACCCACTGCAAGCTCGCCCTCGTCATCCGCGAGGAGAACGGGGTGCTGCGCAGCTACAGCCACGTCGGCACCGGCAACTACAACCCCAAGACGAGCCGCATCTACGAGGACTTCGGCCTCTTCACGATCGACGACCAGGTGGGCCGCGACCTCACGCGGCTGTTCAACGAGCTGTCCGGCTATGCGATCGAGAAGAAGTTCAAGCGCCTCCTCGTCGCCCCGCTGCACCTGCGGAAGGGACTCCTCCGCCAGATCGATCGCGAGCGGCGGCACGCGCTCGAGGGCAAGCCGTCGCACATCCGCATCAAGGTCAACTCGATGGTCGACGAGCAGATCATCGATGCGCTCTACCGCGCGAGCCAGGCCGGCGTCCCCGTCGAGGTGTGGGTGCGCGGCATCTGCTCGCTCAAGCCGGGGGTCGAGGGCATGAGCGAGAACATCACGGTCCGCAGCATCCTGGGCCGCTATCTCGAGCACTCGCGGATCTTCGCCTTCCACAACGACGGCGACCCGCAGGTCTACATCGGCAGCGCCGACATGATGCACCGCAACCTCGACCGCCGCGTCGAGGCGCTCGTGCGCGTCATCGCGCCGGCGCACATCAAGGAGCTGCTCGACCTGTTCTCGCTCGCGATGGCCGACACGACGAGCTCGTGGTGGCTGGGACCGGAGGGCGAGTGGACCCGCCACAGCCTCGACGACGAGGGCAGGCCGCTGGTCGACATCCAGGACAAGACGATGTCGAACGTGCAGCGCCGCCGGCGCGCGCGGGCGGTGCGATGACCGACACCGCCGTCTACGCTGCCGGCGGCGTCGTGTGGCGCCTGGTGGAGGGCAAGCTCTCCGTTCTGCTCATCCACCGCACCGCCTATCGCGACGTCACGCTGCCCAAGGGCAAGGTGGATCCGGGCGAGACCCTCGCCGAGACCGCAGCGCGCGAGATCTTCGAGGAGACCGGCATCCGGGTGTGCCTCGGCGTGCCGGTGGGCGTGTCGCGCTACCGCATGCCGAACAAGCGCCAGAAGATCGTGCACTACTGGTCGGCCGAGGCGACCGACGCCGCGATCCGCACGTCCGCGTTCGTACCCAACCGCGAGATCGCCGCGCTCGAGTGGGTCTCGCCCAAGAAGGCGATCAAGCGCCTCAGCTATCCCGTCGACGTCGAGATCCTCGAGAACTTCCTCCGGTTCGTCGACGACGGAGTGCTGGCGACCTTCCCCCTCATCGTGCTGCGGCACGCCAAAGCGGTCGCCCGCGAGGAGTGGAAGGGGAAGGATGCCGCGCGCCCGCTCGCGCACCGCGGAAAGCGGCAGGCGAACGCCGTCGTGGGACCGCTGGTCGCCTTCGGCCCTCGCCGGATCGTGTCGTCCCCGGCGGTGCGGTGCGTGAAGACCGTCGCACCGCTGGCGTCCACGCTCGGCCGCCGCATCGAGGAGTCGGCGCTCATCAGCCAGGACGCCTGGGAGGAAGGCAAGTCCGACGCGCGCCGCATCGTCGGCGAGCGCGTGCGCTCGCGCAAGACCGCCGTACTCTGCAGCCACGGCCCGGTGCTTCCCGAGCTCCTGACCGAGATCGCGCTCGCCACCGGCACCCTGCGCGGCTCCTACCTCGGAAGCGCGTCGGCGCTGGAGCCCGGGGCGTTCTCGGTCGTGCACCTCTCGGCCACGAATCCCGGATCGGGCATCGTCGCGATCGAGACCCACCAGCCGAAGGTGTGACGACGGCCGCCGCCGGAGTGCGGATCGCGTGGCGCCATGTCGCGGCGGGACCCGTACTCCCCTCGCTCGGCCGTCGAGCCCGAGCGGTCGAGTGGCGCGGTTGGCGGGGGCGACCGACGGGTCAGGAGAGCAGGTCGATGAGCTGAGCCTTCGTCAGCCGCGAGTAGCCCGCACGTCCCTGGCTCTTCGCCCGCTCGCGAAGCGCCGCCACGGTGAGGGTGTCGAGGGCGAGCGACGGCTCGTCCTGGCCCGCCTCGTCGGCGGCGGGACCGAAGGCGGAGTCGCCGGCGCGGTCCGGGGCGGGGCTGTCGGCAACCTCCGGGTCGGGGCTGTCGCCGCGCCCAGGGCCGGGGGCGTCAGCGGGCCCAGGGCCGGGCGCGTCTGCGGGCTCGATCTCGACGACCGCTTCCACGAGCTCGCCGGGAGCGGCAAGGTCGGTCATCTCGTCGAGCGCAGGCCCTTCGGATCCGGTCGTCGCCGGCGCGGCCGGGGACGGGTCCGTCGTCGAGAGGTCCTCTTTCAGCGAAGGAGTCGTTCCCTCCTTCTTCCTCGCCGCCTTCCCGGCGGCGCGGCGCTCCGCGTCCTGTCGCGCGGCGGCCTTCTCGGCCCTCCGCGCGGCCTTCTTCTGCTCGCGCTCCAAAGCCGACTCGGTCGCCACGAGCGCGGCGTCGGCGGCCCGGTCCGCGCGCCTGGTGACCTTCTTCGGATGCTTGCGGAGAGCCTTCTTCGAGACGTCGGCTGCGCCCTTCGCCTCGTCCGCCGCCGCGCGGAGCTTCTCGGCGTGCTTGCCGGGCAGCGTCTTGGACACCTGCTTCGCGAACTTGGCCGCGGCGGCGGCGTCCTCCAGCGCGGCGATCGCCTTGCGCTCGCGTTTCGATGTCTTCGCCATGGCGAAACCCTAGTCGTCGACAGTGAACGGGCGGGAGCGCGGAGCATCCTCGCTGCTCATTCGAGCGAATGGATTCTCCTCCTCGTTCACCTCGCGTTCACCTGCGTAGAGCACTCTCTTAAGGGTCGCTGTCTACCGTCAGGTCGAACCCTGCACCGGGTTCTCACCCTGACACCCGAAGGATCCACACAGTGAAGATCTCTCGCATCGCCCAGCTGGGCGCTGTCGCCGCGGTCGCGGCTCTGACTCTCGCCGGTTGCGCCGCGAACGAGGGCGGCGGTGGCGGCAACGCCAGCGGCGCTCCCGCGTCCGACCTCTCCGGTGAGGTGGCCGGCGGCGGCGCCTCGTCCCAGGAGGTCGCGGTCCAGACCTGGACGGCCGGCTTCCAGACGGCGAACCCCGACGTGACGATCACGTACGACCCCGCCGGCTCCGGCGCGGGCCGCGAGTCCTTCCAGGCGGGCGCGTTCGCCTTCGCGGGTTCGGACCGCGCCTTCACGCCCGAGGAGATCGAGGCAGGGCCGTTCGACGGCTGCGTCGAGGGCACCGGCATCGTCGAGCTTCCGACCTACATCTCCCCCATCGCGGTCATCTTCAACATCGAGGGCGTCGACTCGCTCAACCTCGACCCCGCGACCCTCGCGGGCCTGTTCGCCGGCACCATCACGACGTGGAACGACCCCGCGATCGTCGCCCTCAACCCCGACGTGACGCTGCCGGACACGGCCGTGACGCCGGTGCACCGCGCCGACGACTCGGGCACGACCGAGAACTTCACCGATTACCTCTACCAGGCCGCGGGCGACGTCTGGACCGAGGAGCCCGATGGCGTGTGGCCGCTGCAGAGCGGTGAGGCCGCACAGGGCACCTCCGGTGTGGTCGCGGCCGTCGCGGGGGGCAACGGCACCGTCGGCTACGCCGACGCGTCGCGCGCCGCGGAGGAGGGCCTGAGCACGGCCGCCATCCAGGTCGGCGACGAGTTCGTCAGCTACACGCCCGAAGCCGCGGCAGCGGTCGTCGACGAGTCGCCCTTCGAGGAGGGCCGTGCCGACGGCGACCTGGCGATCGCGCTCGATCGCACCACCGAGGTCGCGGGCGTCTACCCGATCGTCCTCATCAGCTACATGATCGGCTGCCAGCAGTACGTCGACGAGTCGGTGACCCCGGTCGTCCAGGCGTTCTTCGAGTACATCGCGAGCTCCGAGGGCCAGCAGGCGGCGGCGGAGGCTGCCGGCAGCGCGCCGATCTCGGACTCCCTCCGCGACCAGATCAACGACGCGATCGCCCTGATCGGTCAGGAGTAAGGCCACGGATACCCGGCGCGGCTTCCTCGTGAGGTCGCGCCGGGTACTTTCGTGAGATCCACCCGAACACCCCAGACAGGACCACATGACCACCACAACGGCGCCGGCCAGGACTCCGGTCAAGCAGAGGGCGGGTGACCGCTGGTTCTCGGGCACGGCACTCTTCGCCGGGTCGATGATCCTCGTCACCCTCGCGGCGGTCGCGATCTTCCTCATCATCCAGTCGATTCCGGGCGTGACCGCGACGAGCGACACGGCGTCGCTCCTGTCCTCGAACTTCTGGGCGTATGTGTGGCCGCTGGCATTCGGAACGCTCTGGTCGTCGTTCCTCGCGCTGCTGATGGCGGTCCCGCTGTCCGTGTGCGTGGCCCTGTTCATCTCGCACTACGCCCCCCGGAGACTCGCCCAGTCGCTCGGCTACATCGTCGACCTGCTCGCGGCCGTCCCCTCGGTGGTGTTCGGTCTGTGGGGGATCATGGTGCTCGCGCCGGCGGTGCAGCCGGTCTACGCGTGGCTCAACGCCAACATGGGCTGGTTCCCCCTTTTCGGCGGCACCGTGTCGGCGACCGGTCGCACGATCTTCACCGCCGCTATCGTCCTCGCCGTCATGGTCGTGCCCATCATCACGGCGATCTGCCGTGAGATCTTCCTGCAGACGCCCGTTCTCCACGAGGAGGCGGCGCTCGCCCTCGGAGCCACCCGCTGGGAGATGATCCGCATGGCCGTCTTCCCCTTCGGCCGCAGCGGAATCGTCTCCGCCGCGATGCTCGGGCTCGGCCGTGCCCTCGGCGAGACGATGGCCGTCGCGATGGTGCTCTCCGCGACCGGAGTGGTGACCTTCCAGCTCTTCACGTCCGAGAACCCGAGCACGATCCCGGCCAACATCGCGCTCACCTTCCCCGAGGCCTACGGCACGAACATCAACGTCCTCATCGCGACGGGCCTCGTCCTCTTCATCGTCACCTTCGTGGTGAACGCCATCGCACGCTGGATCGTCAGCCGGCGCAAGGAATTCTCGGGAGCGAACTGACATGGCGATCACGACGACACCGACGCGCACCCCGTCCCCCGCGCCCACCTCGCAGGCGCCGAGCCTCACCACGGGTCAGCTGCCCCGCTTGACGCCCTGGGCGGTCCTGGCCGGTTCGGCCCTCCTCAGCGGGATCGTCTTCCTCCTGCTCTCGGTCGCCGGCGGCGACGGCTTCAACCTCGCCGGCTGGGCCGTCGTGACGGCCATCCTGTACCTGCTCATGATCACCGTCGCCTCGGCGATCGTCGAGAGCCGCCGCAAGGCCGTGGACCGACTCGTGACCGGGGTCGTCACGATCGCGTTCCTCATCGCGATGGTGCCGCTCGTGTCGGTCGCCTACACGGTGCTCGTGAACGGCATCGCCGGCCTGTCGGCCGAGTTCCTCAGCAGTTCGATGCGAAACGTGGTGGGCGAAGGCGGCGGTGCGCTGCATGCGATCGTCGGCACGGTGCTCATCACGCTCGCCGCGGCGATCATCTCGATCCCCATCGGCATCTTCGCGGCGATCTACCTCGTCGAGTACGGGGCGGGCAAGCCGATCGCCCAGGGCATCACGTTCCTCGTCGACGTGATGACCGGCATCCCCTCGATCGTCGCCGGCCTCTTCGCCTACGCGCTGTTCGCCCTCTTCCTCGGTCCCGGCATCCGCATGGGGTTCATGGGGTCGATCGCGCTCTCGGTGCTCATGATCCCGGTCGTCGTGCGCTCGAGCGAGGAGATGCTGCGTCTCGTCCCCAACGAGCTGCGCGAAGCGGCCTACGCCCTCGGCGTGCCGAAGTGGCGCACGATCGCGAAGGTCGTGCTGCCGACGGCGATGGCCGGCATCACGACCGGCATCATGCTCTCGATATCCCGCGTCATCGGCGAGACCGCGCCGCTCCTGCTCACGGCGGGGGTGACGGCATCCATGAACTACAACCTCTTCGAGGGCCGGATGATGACCCTCCCCGTCTTCGCCTATACCCAGTACATGAATCAGGGCATCCCGGCGTCGGCGTACATCGAGCGCGCGTGGGCCGCCGCGCTGCTGCTCATCGTCTTCGTCATGGTCCTGAACCTCGTGGCGCGCCTGGTCGCGAAGCTCTTCGCGCCCAAGCTCGGGCGCTGAGCCGAGGCATCCCTTCTCCCCTTCCCGAAACAAGAGGAATCCGTGTCCAAGAGCATCGAAGTCAACGATCTGAACGTCTATTACGGCGACTTCCTCGCCGTCGAGGGCGTCTCACTCGACATCGAGCCGCGCACCGTGACGGCCTTCATCGGCCCGTCCGGATGCGGCAAGTCCACCTTCCTGCGGACGCTGAACCGCATGCACGAGGTCATCCCCGGTGCGCGCGTGGAGGGCGAGGTCCTGCTCGACGGCGACAACCTGTACGGTCCGGGCGTCGATCCCGTGCAGGTCCGCCGTCAGGTGGGGATGGTGTTCCAGCGTCCGAACCCGTTCCCGACGATGTCGATCAAGGAGAACGTCCTCGCGGGAGTCAAGCTCAACAACAAGCGCATCTCCAAGTCCGACGCCGACGCCCTCGTCGAGAGGTCGCTGCGCGGTGCGAACCTGTGGAACGAGGTGAAGGACCGCCTCGACAAGCCGGGCTCCGGCCTCTCCGGGGGTCAGCAGCAGCGCCTGTGCATCGCGCGGGCGATCGCGGTCTCCCCCGAGGTGATCCTCATGGACGAGCCGTGCTCGGCCCTTGACCCGATCTCGACCTACGCGATCGAGGAGCTGATCGAGGAGCTCAAGACCGAGTACACGGTCGTCATCGTCACGCACAACATGCAGCAGGCCTCGCGGGTGTCCGACAAGACAGCGTTCTTCAACATCGCCGGCACCGGAAAGCCCGGCAAGCTCATCGAGTACAACGACACGACGTCGATCTTCACGACCCCGAGCGTGCAGGCCACCGAGGACTACGTCTCGGGCCGCTTCGGCTGAGTCGCACCGACGCGTCGGACGCCGGTCTCCTCGCGGGGACCGGCGTCCCGCGTTCTCACGACGGGCGTTCGGCGTTTCGGATCGGACGGCGGGAGGAGATCCAGCCGAGGGAGGAGGACTCCCCCGGATTCATCCTCCCCCCGCCGAATCTCCTCCGCTCGTGCGGGCCGCGGGCGGCTCAGTCGCGGGGACTCAGCAGATAGTCCGTGAAGGATGCAGTGAGCTCGGCGTCGACGGGGAGCGCGACGCCGTCGATGGACGTGATGGGAGCGGCCAGCCGGACGCTCGAGAGCAGCCACGCGGCATCCGCGCCGGAGAGATCCTCGACCCGGATCTGCTCGTAGGCGACCGCGCGGCCGAGCTCGCGGAGGTGGTCGAAGAGGCTCATCTGAGTCGTGCCGTGCAGGATCGCCCCGGAGGGCTCAGGCGTCACGAACCGGTCGCCGAAGCGCAGCACGACCGACGCGGTCGGCGCCTCGAGCACGAATCCGTCGCTCGAGACGAAGATCGCGTCGTCCGCTCCGCGCCGCTTCGCCTCCCGGATCGCCGCCATGTTGACGGCGTACGAGAGCGTCTTGGCTCCGAGCAGCAGCCACGGCGCGCGGGCCGGCGCGCCGCTGTCGTAACCACGGTCGAGGGTGACGACACGGATGCCGCGGGTGCGCGCCGCCGAATTGTCCGGCGCCTGCGCGGCAGTGACCCAGGCCGTCGGGGCGGGTCCGTGCTCGACGCCCCGGCTGAGGATGAGCTTGATGACGCCCTCACCCTCGGCGCGGCTCTCAGCCGCCGCGCGGAGGATGGCCTGACGCCACTGCTCGCGATTGGGCGCGGGCAGGTCGCACAGCCGTGCCGAATGCGCCAGCCGGTCGAGGTGCGGGCCGACCTCCTGCGCGTGACCGTTCACGACGCCGATCGACTCGAAGATGCCGTCGCCGCGCTGCGTGCTGAGCTCGCCGACGCTGAGGGCCGGTGTGGTCGGATCGACGACGGTGAAGGTGCCGGAGAAGTCGGTGCGCGGATCCTCGGATGCCGCGGGGTCGATCATGAGGGCGTAGCGCCAAGCCATGCATCGAAGCCTACGCGCGGGAATAGCCGCCCCCGTCGCTCGGTTACACTGTCATGGCCGGGCCGCAGTAACCCCGGGCTCCATCTTCTGCCGCCGCGAGCGGCCTTGCGCCGAGAGGCGTTCTGCGGCCCGGCACTTGCATGTCCGGGCGTCTTCAACCCGATGTCCGGACGGACCGCCCGTGCCATCCCACCCGGCTCAGCTGCGTCGGCCGGCGGCGCAGGAGACCCGATCTCGCCCGTCCGAGCCGAGATGCCGCAGTGGAGTGCGTTCCCGGACCTCAGGTGAGGGCGTCGCGGCGCCACAGCGCCGCGCAGGCCGCAAGGTCGCCGGCATAGTCCGACAGGCGCAGGGCGCGCGTCGTGAACGCCGACGCCCGCTGGGGCTCGGTCGGCTCGTAGTCGTCGGCGAGATGGGTCGCACCCGAGGCCTGCACCCGGCAGAAGGCCGCCGCGCGATCGAGGGCGACGGCGAAGTCCCCCTCGAAGAGCCCGCGCAGGATCGTGTCGATGAGGGTGACGAGCTCGTCGGGACCGGCCGGCACGGGAGCGCCCGCCACGACGGCGTCCGCCGAGTGCAGCTCGGTCCTCCCGCGCTCGTAGAGGAGGGCCGCCGTCTGCGGATCGTCGTGGATCATCAGCTGGAGCAGATACAGGCGCCAGAGCGCCCCCGGCAGCGTCTTGGCCGGCGACCGCGACCACAGCTCGGCGATGTCGTCGATGCCGTGCTCGGTCGTGAAGGCGACGAGACGGTCGATGACTTCGGCGCTGCGGTCCTCGCGCACGCGGGACAGCAGAGCCTGAGCGGTCGAGTGGGCGACGCGCGAGACCTCGGCGGGATCCTCCGCCGAGAACAGGCGGTCGAACAGCTCGGCGGGGCGTCGCACGGGCTTGTGGTAGTCCCTCGATCCGTCAGTCACCCGCCCAAGGCTACTCGCGGCCACGAGCGCGGTCCCCCCGTTGCGCTCGGCCGTCATCCACGGCAGGCACATCGCGCGTCCGCGACCGTGAGGCCGCCGTCAGGCCTGGTTGATGCGGATGTGATTGCCCGCAGGGTCGCGGAACGCGGCATCCCGAGCTCCCCACCCCTGGTCGATCGGCTCCTGCAGCACCTCGGCGCCGAAAGCCCGCAGGCGCTCGAAGGTGGCGTCGAGGTCCCGCGTCGTGAAGACATACGGCCCCGGTCCCGAGCCCTTCACGACGAGGCGCTCCAGCGCGTCGCCGTCTTCGGGCGATCGCCCGGCGGTCGGGTCCGAGACGACGAGGGCGAGGCCCGGCTGGCCGGGGAATCCGAAGCTGACCCAGCGGTGCCCGTCGTAGGCCACGTCGTTGACGATCTCGAGCCCGAGCCCGTCGCGGTAGAAGGGGATCGCCGCGTCGACGTCGTCGACGGTGATGGGGCTGTAGGCGAGTGCGATGTCGGTCATGGCTGCCACGGTAGGGCAGCGTGCGAGACCGCGCTTCTCCGATCCTGCTCGATCGGGCTCTCGCATGATGTCGACCTCCGCCGAGCGGAGGAGTGCAGGCGAGCGGAGGTCGATGCGGCCGGATCCGTCCTCCCTTCACCTGAAGACCTCCGCCGGGCGGAGGAGTGCAGGCGAGCGGAGCTCAGGCGTACCGCGCCGGCCGGCGCTCAGGCGTACCGCGCCGGCCGCGTCAGGAGTCTCGCGATGCACAGGGGCATCGCCTCCGCCGCCTCGTGCGGACGTGCCCGGTAGGCGCTCGGCGTCTCGCCGACGATCTCGGTGAACGTCGAGCTGAACGAGCCGAGGGAGGTCGCGCCGACCGCGGTGCAGGCATCCGTCACCGATGAGCCGGCCCGCAGCAGCGCCATCGCGCGCTCGATGCGGCGCGTCATGAGGTAGGCGTACGGCGTCTCGCCGTAGGCCGCCTTGAACTCCCGCGAGAAGTGCGCGGGCGACATGAGCGCCTTCGCCGCCATCGTCGGCACATCCAGCGGCTGCGCGTAGTCCCTGTCCATGAGGTCCCGCGCGCGCCGCAGATGCACCAGCGTCTGCGGCGTCTGCGCCGAGCGGACGGATGCCACGGTCCGAGGCTACCCGGGCTCGCCGGCGCTCGCCCGGCTCAGGCCGTGGGGATGGTGAAGATCGGGTCCGAGGTGGGCTGCCCCGTCTTGGAGCCGCCCCGATCCTCGACGGTGACGGCGATGACGTCGCCGGTCTGCATGGGCTCCTCGAGGAGCGCCGTCGCCCGCCCGGCGTCGTCCGTGTCGAAAAGGCCCGCGGAGACGGGGGTATCGCCCCGGACGAACCACAGCTCGTACGTCTTGCCGGAGGCCGGCTCGGCGACGCCGTCGGTCACGAGCACCGCCTTGCCGATCGACTCCGACCAGTGCGCGGTAGCGGTGCCGCCGCTGTCGACCTCCACGGTCGCCACCTGCGCGTCCGGCGCGTCCTCGATCTCGTTGAGGGCGGCGACCGACGCCGGCTCGCGCAGGCGGTCGCCGATGACGACGGCGGTCGTGCCGAGGGCGATGAGGAGCACGAAGGATGCTGCGAGCGCGAGCAGTCCGCGTGTCCAGTTGCGCCGCGCGACGGTCTGGACCGCCTCGGTGGTCGGCGGCGGTTCGTCGCGACGACGCGGATCGTCGGCGGAGCGCAGCGGCGCGACGAGCCCGGGAAGGGGCTCGACGACGTCGGAAGCGCGAACGCTCGGCTTGGGGGGCTCGGCGCCGGCAGCGCCCGGCTTGGAGGGCTCGGCGGCGGCAGCGCCCGGCTTGGAGGGCTCGGCGGCGGCAGCGCCCGGCGCGAGCGGCTCGGCGGCGGCAGGTTTCGTCGTGAGCGGGTCGGAGGCGGCAGCGCCCGGCGCGAGCGGGTCGGAGCCGTCGGCTCTCTGCTTCCGGGAAGCCGAGCGCCCGAGCTGCGGCGGCCGCTCGTCGGTGATCGGGCCGCCGGCGATCCGCGAGAGGAGTTCTCCGCGGAGCGCTGCCGGGGGCGTCACGGCATCCACGGTCTCACCCAGCTGGGCCGCGGTCGCGACATCGGCATCGATGATGGCGGCCCACTCCGGATGCTCGGCGAGAGCGTTGCGGAAGGCGCGCTGGTCGTCCGGCGACAGCGCGTTCAGGGCATGCCCGGCAGCCAGCTCGGCGAACTCCTGCACGTTCACGGTGTCACCCCCATCTCGGTGCGCAGGCGCGACAGGCCGTCGCGCATCCTCGTCTTGATCGTTCCCAGGGGCGCGCCGACCAGCGCGGCGATCTCGCTCTGACTGTACCCACCGAAGTAGGCCAGCGTGATGGCCTCGCGCTGCGCTTCCGGCAGAGCGGCGACGGCCTTCGCGACCCGGAGTCCCTCGATGCGAAGCTCCGCCTGTTCGGCGACTCCGTCGTGAGCGACGTCGAGATCACGGAAGCCGACGCGGACGTCGCGATCGGCACTGGCCTGCGCCGACCGCACGCGGTCGACGGCACGTCTGTGCGCGATCGTGAGCACCCACGCCCTCCCCTGACCTTTCTTCGGAGCGAATCGGTCAGCGGATTGCCACACCTCCAGGAACACCTCCTGCAGAACCTCCTCGCTCTGCGCGCGGTCGACGAGCACACGCAGGATCAGGCCGAAGACCCGGGAGGCGAGCATGTCGTAGAGGCGGGCGAAGGCGGCCTGGTCTCCGTCGGAGATGCGGCCCAGCAGGTCGCCGACGTGGTCGATGCGCCCAGGGCCGTCCTCGGGCACGTCCACGTCGTCAATCACCACACTGCTCAGCATGCCCTAGCCGATCCTTCCGCCCTAGTCGACGCGTCGGGCTTGCGTCTGTCGGTGTGTTCGTGCCCGCGCGCCGGTCGGATTGGTCCGCGCGCGCGGGCGGACCCGTGTTCGCGGCGGAATCCAATCCGTTCGGACGGATGCCTCGAACAGCCCGTGTACGCCGCTTCCGGCGCACCACCCGCAGCACCGGGGTGTCCACAGGGGTCGCACCGGCCCTCGACAACGGAGGAACTCATGCTCACCAAGAAGACCCACCTCGCCGCAGGACTCTCACTCGCTTTCGCGGCGGCTCTCGCCCTCTCGGCCTGCAGCTCCTCGAGCGGCGGCACCTCGGACGACTCGATGGAGTCGACGGCGCCGAGCTCCGAGCCCACGCAGTCGGCGATGACCGACGACATGATGGACCCGGCGGCCAACCTGGTCGGCCCCGGCTGCCAGGACTACGCCGAAGCCGTGCCGGACGGCGACGGCTCGGTCGCGGGCATGGCGGAGGATCCCGTGGCGGTCGCGGCATCCAACAACCCGCTCCTCACGACGCTCGTTTCGGCCGTCAGCGGACAGCTGAACCCCGAGGTCGACCTCGTCGACACGCTCAACGGCGGCGAGTTCACCGTCTTCGCTCCCGTCGACGACGCCTTCGCCAAGATCGACCCGGCGACGATCGAGGCACTCAAGACCGACTCCGCGACGCTGTCGTCGATCCTCACCTACCACGTCGTGCCCGGCCAGATCCAGCCGGACGACATCGTCGGCACGCACGCCACCGTGCAGGGCGCCGACCTCGAGGTGACCGGAAGCGGCGATGAGCTGATGGTCAACGACGCCATGGTCGTCTGCGGCGGCGTGCAGACCGCCAACGCCGTCGTCTACCTCATCGACACGGTGCTGATGCCTCCGGCCCAGTAAGCGGGGGTGCAAGGGGGCGGCTGTCCGAGGCCGCCCCTTTCCGTGCGCCGCGGCGTCGCACCGGTGCGAGTGGGCTCAGGATGGAGGACGTGCCGATCGCCGTCATCGGAGCGGTCCTCCTGCTCCTCAGCGCCGGCGCCGTCGCGGCCGGCATCATGCCGATGTCGGAGGTGCTGGCCATCGCCGACCGCGTGTGGCCGATCCTGCTCTTCGTCCTCGCGATCACCGTCGTGGCCGAGCTCGCCGCCCTCGCGGGCGTCTTCGATCTCGCATCCGCGTTTCTCGCCCGGACCTCCCGGCGGCGCGTGGGGGTGCTGTGGCTGCTCGTGGTGGGCCTGGCGATCCTGTCGACGGCGTTCCTCTCGCTCGACACGACAGCGGTGCTCCTGACGCCGGTGGTCGTCGCCGTGGCGCGAGCGCACCGTCTGGATCCGCTGCCCTTCGCGTTTGCGACGGTCTGGCTGGCCAACACGGCATCACTCCTGCTCCCCGTCTCGAACCTCACGAACCTCCTCGCCGTCGAGTCGCTCGGGATCGGCGCGGGAACCTTCCTCGCGCTGCTCGGGCCGTCGGCGCTCATAGCGATCGCGATCTCGGTGGGGATCCTGTGGACCGTCTTCCGTCGCGCGCTCCGGGGCCGGTTCACCCCGGCAGCGCCACCCGCGATCGGCGACCGGACGCTGTCGTGGCTGGCGGGCGCGGTCGTCGTCATCCTGCTTCCGCTCCTCGTCTCGGGCGTACCCCCGTGGGTCCCCGCCCTGACCGCTGCCGTCGTCCTCGTCATCGTCTTCGTGTGGCGCTTCCCGCGAGCGCTGCGCCCGGCCCTCGTGCCGTGGCAGCTCCTCCTCTTCGCCTCCGGCCTGTTCCTCTCCGTCGGCGTGCTCGAGTCGCTCGGCGCGCCCGCGATCCTGCAGACGCTCAGCGGCACGGGCGACGATCTCGTCGCCCTCTGGCGCTTGTCGGGAATCGGGATGCTGGGCGCCAACGCGGTGAACAACCTCCCCGCGTATCTCGCGCTCGAGGGCGTGGCCGACTCTCCCGCGCGGCTCGGCGCGCTGCTGGTCGGCGTGAACGCCGGTCCCCTCGTCACTCCCTGGGCCTCGCTCGCGACGCTGCTCTGGCACAGCCGGCTCACCGCCGCCGGCGTCCCCGTGTCGTGGATGCGCTTCGCGCTGCTGGGCCTCGTCGCCGCGCCGCTCGCGGTCGGGCTGGCGGTGGTCCCGCTGGCGCTGCGTTGAGCGGGGTCGGGGGTTCGCGCGCCAAGTAGGCTTGTACGTCGCGGGCCTCTAGCTCAGTCGGTAGAGCATCGGACTTTTAATCCGCGGGTCGTGGGTTCGAGCCCCACGGGGCCCACGAAGGAGGAGAGGCGCCCTTGCGGGCGCCTCTCCTCCTTCATGTGCCCCGTGTCGTCGAGAACCCAGCCTTATAAGCACAGCTTCGAGCCCCACGGGGCCCACGAAGGAGGAGAGGCGCCCTTGCGGGCGCCTCTCCTCCTTCATGCGCCCCGTGTCGTCGAGAACCCGGCCCAAACGCACATAACGGAAATGAACCCCAGCGTCCGCCACGACGTGCCACTAACCGGCAGGCAAGTCAAGCGCCTGCGTCGACACGGACCGAGGGGTAGGTTGCACGTCATGACCCCCCGCACCGGTGCCCGACCGGAACCCCCCTCTGGACCCATCGACGGAAGATGAACGTCACCTCGACCGACGTCGGCACAGGCAGCATCCTCGACGGTCGATATCGCCTCGACGAGACGATCGGCGAAGGCGGCATGGCGCGGGTCTACCGGGCGGAGGACATGGCGCTTCAGCGCACCGTCGCGATCAAGGTCATGCGCGGACCCACGGAGGGCAGCCCCACTCCGGATCGCGTGCGCTCCGAGACGACGCTCCTGGCGTCCCTGGGGCATCCGTCTCTCGTGACCCTCTACGACGCGCACATCTCGACGACCAAGCCCAGCTACCTCGTGATGGAGTACGTCGAGGGCAAGACCCTGCGCGACCGCCTCGACGAGGGCCCCCTGCCGGCGGATGAGGTGGCGGCGCTCGCGGTCGATCTCGCGGAGGCGCTGCACGTCGTCCACGAGAAGGCCGTCGTGCATCGCGACATCAAGCCGTCGAACATCCTGCTGTGGCCGTCCCCCCTCCCCGACCGGTCGTACCGGGCGAAGCTGACGGACTTCGGCATCGCGTACCTCCTCGACGCGACCCGGGTGACCTCGCCGGGCACTGTCATCGGCACCGCGGCGTATCTCGCCCCCGAGCAGGTGCGCGGCGAGAAGCCGTCCCCCGCCGCCGACATCTACGGACTCGGCCTCGTGCTCCTCGAAGCACTCACCGGGCGCCGCGCCTTCGCGGAGTCGGTCGGCCACGAGGCGATCGTCGCCCGCCTTACGGTCTCTCCGACGATCCCGCCGAGTCTGCCAGCGACGTGGCGCGCGCTCCTGGCTGCCATGACGGCGTCCAATCCGGAGCGACGCCCCACGGCCCTCCAGGTCGCTCTGGCTGCGACCGAGCTGCGCGAGCCGCGACCCTCGACCGGCGAAGTGCTCGCCGCGTTCATGGACCCCGTCGACACCGCGCCGCACTCGATCGGGACCGAGCCGGTCTCGGTCGCCCCCGCCGCACCACACACCCCGCAGCCGCAGTCGCCGGCGTCGACGCCTGCGGCGACCGACCCGACCCGCACGCAACTGCTCGACCCCGGTCAGCCGGCCGCCCCCGCTCGGCACCGGCAGCCCCCGCACAGGCGCGCCGGGATCCTGGCCCTCGCGGCGGTCGTCGTCGCGCTGGCTCTGGCGGTTGCGATCGGCGTGGGGATCGCCGTGTCCGCGGGCTCGCAGCCGGAGCCCGCCCCGTCCCTCCCGGTGGTCGACCAGCCGCTCGGCACCCACCTGCAGGATCTGCTCGACGAGGTGACCCCATGATGTCCCCCCGCTTCGCAGCGGCTGTGGCCGGCGGCCTGCTCGTGGTCGGTCTCACCGCGTGCGCCCCGCAGTCTTCTCTCGACGCTGCTGCGGGCGCGAGCATGCAGGACACGGTCGTCGCCGTCGCCGAGCTCGCCGCGAACCGCGACACCGCGGGCGCGACGGCGCGACTCGACGAGCTGCAGTCCCAGCTGGATGCCGCGATCGACGGCGACCTCGTCACGGCGGCGCGTGCCGCGCGCATCCAGGACGCCATCGACGCCGTGCGGGCCGATCTGGCGGCGCTGTCGACCACGCCGCCTGACCCGAGCCCGACGCCGAGCGAGACGGTGCAGGACGATGACGGCGGAGGTTCGGACGACGTCTCCGACGACGGCGGTGAGTCGGGCGGGAACGACTCCGGCCCGGGCGACGGCGGCTCGAGCGGCAACGGAAACAGCGGCCCGGGGAACAACAACGGGAACGGCAAGGGCAGCGGGAACGGCAAAGGTGGCAGCCGGGGCAACGGCTGACCCGCGGAACGCTCGCGGTCAGATCCCGGACTCGGCGAGCTCGGCCCCCGCGTGGGCGAGCTCGGCGAGCGCTGCCTCGCTCGAGGCCGCCGCGACACCTGCCACCAGGTCGGTCAGCACACGGACGCGTCGCCCGTGCTCGATCGCGTCGAGCGCCGACGCGCGCACGCAGTAGTCGGTGGCGATCCCGGCGATGTCGACGTCGACGACTCCCGCAGCCTCCAGCAGCTCCGACACCTTCTCGCCCTCGTCGGTCGTCCCCTCGAACAGCGAGTACGCCGGCTGCCCCTGCCCCTTCTTGACGTGGTGCGTGACCGACGACGTGTCGAGACCCTCGTCGTACTCCGCGCCTTCCGTCCCGCTCACACAGTGCACGGGCCACGTGTCGATGTAGTCCGGCTCCGGGTGGAAGTGCCCGCCGTTGTCGTTGTCAGCGTCGTGCCAGTCTCGCGACGCGACGATGAGGGCGTACTCGCCGGCATGGCCCTCGAGGTACCGCGTGATCCGCCCGGCGACCTCGTCACCCCCCGTCACGCCGAGGGCGCCGCCCTCGGTGAAGTCGTTCTGCACGTCGACGATGAACAGGGCTTTGCTCATGCTCCGAGCGTACGCCGCGAGCGTCGCGTCGTGTCCGCTGCGACGACGGATGCCTCGGCGGCGCGGGCCGCGGCATCCATCCGCCTTCTAGGCTGATCCGGATGATCCCCGCTCTCGTCGCCCTCGCCGGCGCGCTCGTCTACGGTTCCGCCGATTTCCTCGGCGGCCTCGCGGCGCGCGGCCTCCGATCGATCGTCGTGACGGCGGTCGCGGCGGTGGCGGGGCTCCTACTGGTGCTGGGAGCGTACCCGTTCGTCGGCGGCGCCTGGATCCCGGCCGACGTCGCCTGGGGCGTCCTGTCGGGGTTCACGGGAGCCGCCGCCGTCGTGCTCCTCTACGCGTGCCTCGCGATCGGGCCGATGAGCATCCTCTCGCCGCTGACGGCGGTCGTCTCCGCCATCGCGCCGATCCTCTGGGGCCTCGTCGTCGACGGCGAGACGCTCTCGGCGGTCGGATTCGCGGGGCTGGGGATCGCGCTCGTGGCGGTGGTCCTGGTCGGCTTCATCCCCGGCGCGAAAGTGGTGCGCCCGAGCCTCCGAGGGCTTCTCCTCGCGATCGGGGCGGGATCGGCCATCGGCGCCTTCCTGATCGTCATCGATCAGACGAGCGACGACAGCGGGCTGGTGCCGCTCCTCCTCAACCGCTCCGTGAGCAGCGTCGTCACGATCACAGCCGTAGTCGTGCTCGCTGTGCTGGCGGCCCGCAGCGGCCGGGGCGCGGCATCCGTCCTTCCGGCAGCCGGAGCGCAGCTCGGCGCGACCCCGACGGGACACGCCGACCTCGAGCACGCCGCCGACGTCCCGGCCCGCACCCGGACCTCCGCCGGACTGCGCGGAGCGTTCCTCCTCGCCGCGGCGTGCGGGGTGGTGGATGCCGCGGCCAACCTCCTGATGCTCTTCGCGCTGCGCGCGGGCGACCTGACGATCGTGTCGGCGCTCACCGCGATGTATCCGGCGGGGACGATCCTGCTCGCCGCGATCGTGCTCCGCGAGCGCATCGCCGCGGTGCAGTGGGCGGGGCTCGCCCTCGCCCTGACGGCGGGTGCGCTGCTGGCCCTGGCCTGAGCCGCCGGCCGCGAGGCGGCCGGGTGGCGACGATCCCCCGCGACGACTCAGCCCCGGGCGAAGAGGAGCACCCAGGAGAGGATCATCGCCACTACGCCGAGGCCGAGGAGCCCGGCCGCGAGCAGCGCGACCGCCCGGACGGCCGGTGAGCCGTGTGTCAGCCGCATCCGGTTCGCACTTCCCCGCCGGTAGTAGATGTCGGCCATGTCCTTGCCGGCGAGCTCGCGCGCCTGCTCGTACGTGAGGTACGCGGCGTTGACACCGCCGTCCTGGTCGAACCAGCGGACGAGCGACGATTCGTCCTCGTGTTCGACGACGGCGCGGGTGGGCAGCCACGTTCCGTCGGCGAGGCGGAGGATGAGGGCGGCGAGCCCGAGCAGGATGCCTGCGCCGATGCCGACCCAGGTGAAGATCTCGATCACGGCGTCCAGCGCGTGGTCCATCTGCTCCTCACGGGATGCGACGCGGGCAAGGTCTCGGATACGCGCGAGGCCCGCTGGATGGCGGGCCTCGACATCCTGGAACGTCCTGGTTCCGGATGATCGCGATGCGATGTCGATCCTACCCGACCCCTCGCCGCCTCTCGTCCGGAATCCGCCACTTCCGTCCGGTCGGGCTACGGCGCGATCGGCTCCCAGATCAACTCAGCGACGTCCAGCACGAGTTCCGGCGAGTCACCCGGATCGGTGGCTGCCCGCACCTCACCCAGACATGCGCAGACGGTGTCGTTCAGCCGCTGGTAGCGGGGATAGTCGCTCACGTGGAACACGTAGCCGACGATCTGCCGCCTGCCCGCGGGGTAGGCGCGACCGTATCCGCGGCATTCGAAGAGAACCGTGCCCTCGTCGTCTGTTTCGATGACGCCGTGCAGGAGCGGAAGGAAGGGTCCGTCCTCGGTCCGTCGGAGTGGGAAGTTCGCGCCACGGAATCGACCGCTGATCTCGCCCTCGCAGCGGCCGTCGGCGAGATAGAAGTGCTGCTGCCAGCCGCCCTCCAGTCCCACCGCCCAGCCATGGGGATAGGTGAAGCGGAGGCGATACAAGGGCTCGAGTCGCATCTTGAGTCTCCTCCCTGTCGAGGCACCGGCACGATGTGTGCTCCGCGCTGCCTCCAGCCCACACCGTAGCCCCGGGATCCGGGTCGCGCACGGGCACAGCGCAAGAGCGGCATTCGGGATGCGGAGGCGGTTCCGCGCGTCCGAGTCCCCACGCGACCGACATCGCGGACCGCGTGGGACCTTCGACCCGGCAGCCGGGGTGAAGCTGCGGTGAAGTGAGGGGTGGAGGCATCGACATGGACAGCACTGCGACGACGACTCGGAGCACTCGGTGGTGGCGGGCCGTGTGGGACCGGCCGATGACGGCGGTGGGGGCGATCGTGATCGGCGCGGCCATCGCCTCGGTCTTCGCCCCGGACCTCGTCACGGGCAGCCAGCACGAGCACCTTCCGCTGGTGGCGTTGACGATCTGGCCATGGGCCGCGGCTGCGGTGGGGTATGTCCTGATGGCAGGTCGCCGAGGGCCGGCGCGCCAGCTTGTAGCCGGGGTGAGCGTGATCTGGGCTGCGGTCGCGGTCGTCGCCGTCGCCGTTCCCCCCATAGTGACCGGCACCGACCCGACGCGTATCCCGCTCGCGGCGCTCATCGTCGCGCCCTTCGGTGCCGTCGTGACGGGGTTCCTCGCGATCTCACACGCCATGGCGGGCGACAGAGCGGCTCCGTGACGGCACGCGGGGCGGGGCACGCATCCGGACCACGCGCGTGGGCGCGCGATCGCGCGCCGGCCAGTACCGTCGGACCATGGCGGAGCGGGAAGAGGATTCGTCGATCGAGACGCCTGCCGACGAGCGCTGGCTGGTGATCGGCGGGCGACGATGGCGCCGCACCGACCCGTCGCTGCCCGACGATCTGGTGAAGGCGCTGAAGTCGCATCTGGGACGCGGCAGGTCTGCGGTGCGCACCGCCCAGCGGGGCGGCGACGCGGCCGCGGTCGCGGCAGCGCGGGTGCGGGTCGGCCTCGCCAAGCGAGGACTCGGAGAACGCGGTCCCTACTGGTGGGACGAGCCTGAGGAGGAGCGCCGGAGACGAGCGGAGGATGCGCTCCGCGAGCTCGATGCGCTGGATCGCGGATGAGTCCGCTGCGACCCGATCGGGATGTGGAGCCACCTAAGGGAATCGAACCCTTGACCTATTCATTACGAGTGAATCGCTCTGCCGACTGAGCTAAGGTGGCGCACCCCGCTCGCGCGGGGCACGATGAACGATCTTACAGGGTCCCGCGAGTGCTCGCGAACCGGGCGCGACGCGCTCCGGCGTCAGTCGCGCGGTGCTCGCGTGTCGAGGTGTTACGGCTCGATTCGGGATGCCTCGTCCCGCGCGCCTAGCCTCGAAGAGGCACCGCGAAGAGGCGAACGCGGTCCGATGATCGCGTTCTGCGATCCGCACGCACCGCGGTGCCGATCACGACACCAGGAGCATCACCATGTCCAAGAAATTCGTCACGGCAGCAGCCCTCGCCCTCCCGCTCGCCCTCCTCCTCGCCGGCTGCGCCGGCGGGTCGACCGACTCCGCGGGCACCGCCGGAGGCGGCGAGCCGGACGTCGTCCGCATCGGCGTCGTGGGCGCGGGCGACCCGTACTGGGAGACCTACAAGGAGGCGGCAGCGACGGAGGGAATCGAGGTCGAGCTCGTCGACTTCAGCGAGTACACGCAGCCCAATCCCGCGCTCTCGGCCGGCGAACTGGACCTCAACCAGTTCCAGCACATCATCTACCTGGCCACCTACAACGTGAACAGCGACGACGACCTCGAGCCGATCGGCGCCACGGCGATCTACCCGCTCGGTCTGTACTCGACCCAGTACGACGACGTCGCCGACATCCCCGAGGGCGCGACCGTCGCCGTCCCCAACGACGAGTCGAACCAGGCCCGCGGACTGCTCGTGCTCCAGTCGGCCGGCCTGATCGAGCTGAAGGACGGCGGCTCGACGCTCTCGACGGTGGCCGACGTGCTGCCGGAGTCGAGGGTCCAGGTCGAGGCGCTCGACGCCGCGTTCACCGCGACGTCGCTGCCCGATGTCGCCGCGGCGATCATCAACAACGACTTCATCGCCGACGCGGGACTCGAGCCCTCGGACGCCATCGCGCAGGACGACCCGAGCGACCCGAACGCCGTGCCCTACGTCAACATCTTCGCGGCCAAGGCGGAGGATGCCGACAACCCGACGTACCAGAAGCTTGTCGAGCTGTACCAGAGCACGCAGAGTGTTCTCGATGGCGTGCAGGAGGCGTCCGGGGGCACGGCGGTCTTCGTGAAGACCTCGGCCGCAGACCTCAAGACGTCGCTTCAGGACGTCGAGGAAGACATCCGCGCCAACCAGTGATCCGCTCGAACGAGTGCGGCCCGTCCCCGTCGACGGGCCGCACTCGCATGTCGCACGCCAGGAGGCGACCATGACCCTCATCCGCTTGAACGGGGTGACCAAGGCCTTCCCGCCGCCCTCGAAGGACGCCGAGCCGACCGTCGCGGTCGACGACGTGTCGCTCGAGATAGCGGCGGGCGAGATCTGCGGCATCGTCGGCTACTCCGGGGCCGGCAAGAGCACGGTGCTGCGGCTCGTCAACGCTCTCGAGACGCCCACCTCCGGCACCGTCGAGATCGACGGCCGGGACATCACCCGCCTCCGCGAGCGCGACCTGCGCGCGCTGAGAGGGGACATCGGGATGATCTTCCAGCAGTTCAACCTCTTCGACTCGCGAAACGTCGCGGGCAACGTCGCCTACCCGCTCGAGGTCGCCGGCCGCTCGCGGTCGGAGATCTCCGCCCGCGTCGAGGAGCTCCTTCGTTTCGTCGGCCTCGCCGACAAGGCCCGCAGCTTCCCCGAGCAGCTCTCCGGTGGTCAGAAGCAGCGCGTCGGCATCGCGCGGGCCCTCGCGACGAGCCCGAGGATCCTTCTCGCCGACGAGGCGACGAGCGCCCTCGACCCCGACACCACGCATGAGGTCCTCGCCCTCCTCCGCCGCGTCAACAGGGAGCTCGGCATCACGATCCTCGTCATCACGCACGAGATGGACGTGATCCGCACGCTCGCCGACCGGGTCGTCGTCATGGAAAAGGGACGCATCATCGAGTCGGGGGATGTCTTCGACGTGCTGTCGGCGCCGCAGCATCCCGCGACGCAGCGCTTCGTCGCGAGCATCATCGAAGACGTCCCGACGGGCGAGCAGCTCGCGACGCTCCGCGCACGACACCCGGGTCGCATCGTGACCTTCACGATCCGCGACGGCGATGTCGCGCAGTCGGAGGTCTTCTCGGCGCTCGCGGCACACGATGTGCGGTTCGAGCTGATCCACGGCGGCATCAACGACATCCGCGGGCGGGTCTTCGGCCATCTCACCCTGGCGCTGCGCGGCGAGGCGTCTGCGGTACAGCGGGCCATGGACGCGGCATCCGTCCACGCCCCTCTCCTCGAGGAGGTCGAGAATGGATAGGCTCGCCGACCTGCTGCCGGAGCTCTGGGCAGCGACCGCGGAGACCCTCTACATCGTCACGCTCGCACTCCTCTTCGGCGGGCTCGCGGGACTCCTCCTCGGACTGGCGCTGTACGCGACGCGACCGGGCAGCCTCTTCCCGAATCGGCCGGTGTACGGCTTCCTCAACATCGCCGTGAACTTCTTCCGGCCGATCCCCTTCGTCATCCTCCTCGCAGCCGTCCAGCCGGTCGCGCGGAGCCTCGGCATCCCGGGCATCGGCCCGGAGTTCGGCATCTTCGCCATCTCGATCGCGTCCATGTTCGCGATCAGCCGCATCGTGGAGCAGAACCTGCTGACCGTGAAGCCGGGCGTCCTCGAAGCGGCGCGCGCCGCGGGGGCGAGTCGCTCTCGGATCCTGTTCCGCCTCATCCCCCGCGAGGCCCTCGGCCCGCTGGTGCTGGGCTACACCTTCATCGTCGTCGCCCTCGTGGATATGACGGCGATCGCCGGTGCGGTCGCGGCCGGCGGGCTCGGGGAGTTCGCGATCGTCTACGGCTTCAAGCAGTTCAACCCCGTCGTGACGTGGGCGGCCGTGCTCGTGATCATCGTCATCGTGCAGGGCGTGCAGTTCCTCGGGAACGCGATCGCGCGCCGGGTGCTGCGCCGCTGAACGGCGGACGCTCACCTGGCGCGAAGCGTCGCATCCCGGCGCCGGGAACGACGGGATGCGCCACGTGAACGACGGATGCCGGCGGCATCCCCGTCGTGCGGACGCTCACCCGGCGCGAAGCGCCGCATCCCGGCGCCGGGAACGACGGAGTGCGCCACGTGGACGACGGATGCCGCGGCACCTCGCCACGCGGACGCTCACCTGGCACGAATCGCCGCGTCCCGGCGCCGCGAACGACGAAGTCCGCCAAGTCGACGAACGGATGCCGCGGCATCCGTCGTCCCTCACTCGCAGCGGAGCCCGTCCTCGGGGACAGTGCCGTTCAGCAGGTAGGCCTCGACCGCCTCGTCGACGCAGTCGTTGCCCTTGTTGTAGCCCGTGTGGCCCTCGCCGACGCGCGTGACGAGCACGCCCGATGCGAGCTGCTCGGCGAGCGCGACCGCCCACTCGTAGGGGGTCGCGGGATCGTTCGTCGTGCCGACGACGACGATCGGCGCCGCGCCCTCGGCCGAGATGGACTCCCGCACGCCGGTCGGCGGGTACGGCCAGACCTCGCACGGGTCGGGGCCGAACCAGTACGGCGCGACGGTGGGTGCCTTCTCGGCGAGGATGGCCTGCGCCGCCGCGAGGTCTTCCGGCGTGGAGTCGACCGGGTAGTCCATGCAGTTGTACGCCCGGAACGCCTCGGTCGAGTTGTCCGTGTAGGCGCCGTCCTCGCGGCCGTAGTAGAAGTCCGCGAGCTGGAAGGCCGTGTCGGGGTTGCCCTGCAGCGCATCCGAGAGGGCCATCGAGAGGTACGGCCAGCTGTCCTCGGAGTAGAGCGCCGCGACGATCGCCGTCATGAGGGCGTCTGCGCCGAGCTCGCGCCCGTCGGAACCGCGCAGCGGAGAGCGGTCGACGCTCGCGAGGAGTGTGCCCAGATCGGCCATCGCATCGTCGACCGTGCCGTTGAAGGGGCAGTCGTCGCCCCCGACGCACGAGTCCATGTAGGCACGGAGCGCGTTCTCGAACCCGATGCCCTGGGTGATGTTGACCTCGAGACCCGACACGGACGGGTCGATCGCTCCGTCGAGGACGAGCCGACCGACCTTGTCGGGATAGAGCTTGGCGTAGGTCGCACCGAGGAAGGTGCCGTAGGAGTAGCCCAGGTAGTTCAGGCTCGCGTCGCCCAGCACGGCACGAAGCAGGTCCATGTCGCGGGCCGCGTTCTCGGTCGTGATGTACGGGAGGATGCCGTCGCTGTTGGCGTCGCAGGCCTCGGCGAAGCCGCGGTGGGCGTCGAGGAGATCCTCCGTCCACGCCGCCGAGCCGCGGGCGTCGGGGACGATGTCGAAGAGGTAGGCGTCCATGTCGGCGGCATCGAAGCAGCGCACCGCCGTGGACTCCCCCACGCCGCGCGGATCGAAGCCGATGACGTCATACGACTGCTGCAGCGGCTCGCCGATGGCGAACGACAGCGAGTCGCGGATGAGGCTCACGCCGCTCGACCCCGGACCGCCCGGGTTGGTCAGGAGAGATCCGACGGGTTCGCCGCCGGTCGCACGATGACGGATCACGGCGAGATCGATCTCGCCCGCCCCGGGATTCGCCCAGTCGAGGGGAGCGGTCACGGTCGTGCAGTCGAAGCCGTCGCCGCAGTCCTCCCACGTCAGCTCCTGACCGTAGTACGGCAGGAGGTCCGCCGAGACGCCCTCGGTGTCGGGAGCGGCGCTCTGGGTCGACCGGGGCGCCTCGTCGGGGATCAGCTGGTACAGGCATCCGGAGAGGAGGAGGGATGCCGCGGCGAGCGCGGCGACGAGTGCCGAGGCGCGGCGCCTCCGGCGCGAGGGAGTCTGGTTCACGGCGTCCTTCCGCTCGCGACGGTGATCAGCATGCTCTCGAGCGCGAGGGCGGGTGCCGCGTTCTGCTCGAGGTTGCGTCGGGTCTCGGTGATGCGATCGAGCACGGTGAGGGTGCGGGCAGGCGTCCACGCCTGGGCGAGCGCTCGAAGCTCGCCCTCGAGCTCGGTGTTGATGAGATCGGTGTCGCGCCCGAACTGAAGCACGATGACATCCCGGAACATCGACTGCAGATCAGTGAGCACGCGGTCGATGCCGTCTCGGAGGCTCCGGGTCGCCCGCCGCTTCTGATCGTCCTCCAGCGCGGAGAGCTGGGCGCGCACCGCCGGCGGAACCGGCGATCCTTCGGCGATGCCGAGGGTTCGCAGAAGCGTCGACCGCTCCGACTCGTCGCGCTCGGCGGTGAGGGCCTTCGCGTCATCGGTCGCCACCTGCACGATCGTCCCGGCGACCTCGACAGCATCGCCGACGCCTCGGACGCGCAGGACCGCGCGCAGGGTCTCGTCTCGGCGGGCGCGAGCCGCGGCATCCGTCGCCAGTCGCTGGGCCATCCCGATGTGGCGCTGCGCGTGCCGCGCCGACTGCTCCGCGACGGCGACGTCGACGCCCGTGCGCTGCACGATGAGCCGCGCCACGTCCGCGACCTCCGGATCGCGCAGGCGGAGGGTGCGCACGCGGGAGCGGATCGTGGGCAGGAGGTCGGCGTCGCTCGGGGCGCAGAGCACCCAGACCGTGCGCTCAGGAGGCTCTTCGAGGGCCTTGAGCAGGACGTTCGAGGTGCGCTCGGCCATGCGGTCGGCGTCCTCCATGACGATGACGCGGTAGCGGCCGAGCGAGGGCGCGTAATAGGACCGCTCCACGAGGGCCCGGGCATCCTTGATCGAGATGATGACGCCCTCCGTGCGCAGGGCGGTCAGGTCGGGGTGCGTGCCGGCGAGCACCTGACGCATGGCCGCGTCGTCGCCGGGCTCCGCGATCAGCGCGGCCGCGAACGCGTACGCGAGCGTCGACCGGCCCGATCCGGGGGGCCCGGTCAGGAGCCACGCATGGGTCATCGATGCGGGATCGGATGCCGCGGCCCTCAGCGCCGCGACGGCGTCGTCCTGTCCCCACACGGCGCCCCAGGGCGGGGCGTCGACGGCGGCCGTGGCATCCATGGCGACCACCCTAACCGCGCGCCCCGACGCTTCCCTGAGCGCCCGGAATCCCGGCGAGGAGGACCTCGACTCGATCACGGACGGCGGCCGCGAGGTTCGCGGGCGGCCGCGAGGCGTCGAGCACGAGGAACCGGCCGGGCTCCTCCCGGGCGATCGCGAGGAAGCGGTCCCGGACCCGGTCGTGGAAGTCCTCGCGCTCGGCCTCGAGGCGGTCGAAGGGCTTGTCGTCGGCGTCGAGGCGCCGACGGGCCGCGCCGTGATCGAGATCGAGGAGCACGGTGAGATCGGGCAGCAGTCCTCCCGCGGCCCACAGCGACAGCTCGCGGATCTGCGCCGGCTCGAGCTGACGGCCCTCCCCCTGGTAGGCCACCGACGAGTCGAGGTAGCGGTCCTGGATGACGACCTCGCCTCGCCCGAGCGCGGGACGCACGACGGTCTCGATGTGGTGCGCACGGTCCGCGGCGTACAGCAGGGCCTCGGCGCGGGGCGCGATGTCTCCCCGATGGTGCAGCACGATGTCGCGGATCAGGACGCCGACCTCCGTGCCGCCGGGCTCGCGGGTCCGCAGCACCGTGCGCCCGCGCTCGCTCAGCCACGTGTCGAGGAGGGCCGCCTGCGTCGTCTTGCCGACCCCGTCGCCGCCCTCGAACGTGATGAACAGTCCCCCGGACGGCCGCTCGTCGGCGATCGCCGCCGGGACCCCCGCCGAGGTCACTTCTTGGCCGCGGTCTTGCGCGTCGTCGTGCGCCGCGTCGTCGCGCGCTTGGGCGCGGGTCCCTTCGCCCGCTTGTCGGCGAGCAGCTGCACGGCCCGCGCGAAGTCGACGTCGTCGACGCTCTCGCCGCGCGGGATCGTCGCGTTGGTCTCGCCGTCGGTCACGTACGGGCCGAAGCGGCCGTCCTTGACCTTGATCGGCTTCCCGCTGGTCGGGTCCGCCTCGAACTCCTTCAGTGCGCTCGACGCGCCGCGCGCACCGTACTTCGGCTGCGCGTAGACGGCGAGCGCCTCGTCGAGGGTGATGTCGAAGATCTGCTGCTCGCTCTGCAGCGTGCGCGAGTCGGTGCCCTTCTTGAGGTAGGGACCGTAGCGGCCGTTCTGCGCGGTGATGACGTCGCCCGACTCGGGGTCGGTGCCGACGACACGCGGAAGCGAGAGGAGCCGGAGCGCGGTGTCGAGGTCGATCGTGTCGACCGACATCGACTTGAAGAGCGACGCGGTCCGAGGCTTCGGCGCCGGCTCCTTCTTGGCACCGCGCTTCTTCGGCGCCCCCTCGACCACCTCTCCCGTGGCCTCGTCGACGGAGTCGGGGTCGACCGGCTCGGTCTCCTGAACGTACGGGCCGAAGCGCCCGTCCTTTACGACGATGAGCTTGCCGTTCTCGGGGTTCTCACCGAGAACACGGTCGCCTGCGACCGGCGCATCGATGAGCTCCTGCGCCTTCTCGGCGGTGAGCTCGTCGGGAGCGAGGTCGGGCGGGATGTTCACGCGCCGGGGCTCCGCGTCGGGGCTCGCCGGGTCGATGACCTCGAGGTACGGGCCGTACTTCCCGAAGCGGAGGGTCGCGGCATCCGTGATCCTCGTCGAGTTGAGCTCGCGCGCGTCGATCTCGCCGAGATTCTCGACGATGTTGCGCAGGCCCACCTGGCCGTCGGATCCGAAGTAGAAGTCGTGCAGCCATGCGCCGCGCTTCTGCTCACCGCGGGCGATGGCGTCGAGGTCGTCTTCGAGGCCGGCGGTGAAGTCGTAGTCGACGAGGTCGGCGAAGTGCTGCTCGAGGAGCCGCACGACGCTGAAGGCGAGCCAGCTGGGCACGAGCGCCTGCCCCCGCTTGCTGACGTAGCCGCGATCGAGGATCACGTCGATGATGCTCGCGAACGTCGACGGGCGCCCGATTCCCTTCTCCTCGAGCGCCTTGACGAGGCTCGCCTCGGTGTAGCGCGGCTTCGGGCTTGTCGCGTGACCCTTGGGCTCGACGTCTCGAAGCCGGAGGACGTCGCCGACCGTCATCGCCGGCAGCGACTGGTCCTCGTCCTTGTCGGCGTCGCCGCGCTTCTCGTCGTGGCCCTCCTCGTAGGCCTCGAGGAAGCCCTTGAAGGTGTACACCGTCCCGGACGCGGTGATCTCGGCGCGCCTGCCCGACGCCTGCACCTCGAGTGTCACGGTGGTCGTCTCGTACTTCGCGTCCGACATCTGGCTGGCGACCGTGCGCTTCCAGATCAGGTCGTACATGCGCTGCTCGTCGCGGTCGAGCTCCGATGAAACCGACGCCGGAGTGCGGAAGTCCTCGCCCGAGGGACGGATCGCCTCGTGCGCCTCCTGGGCGTTCTTGCTGTTGTTGCGGTAGGTGCGCGGGTTGAGCGGGACCGCTCTCCCGCCGTACAGCCTCACCGCCTGCGCGCGGGCCGCCTCCACCGCCTGCTTGGACAGCGCCGTGGAGTCGGTGCGCATATAGGTGATGTACCCCTTCTCGTAGAGCCGCTGCGCGACGCTCATCGCGTGCTTGGCGCTCATCGAGAGCTTGCGGCCGGCCTCCTGCTGGAGGGTCGACGTCGTGAAGGGGGCACGGGGGCTGCGGGTGCCCGGCTTGGACTCGATGCCCGAGACGGATGCCTCGGCCGCCGATTCGATCGCGTCAGCGAGCTCGCGAGCCGCCGCCTCGTCGAGGACGAGGACCGCCTTCTTGAGCGCTCCGAGGTCGTCGAAGTCCGTTCCGCGGGCGAGGGGCGCGCCGTCGACGCGAGCCAGGCGCGCCGTGAAGGAAGAGGAATCCTTGACGGCGAGCGCCTCGACGTCCCAGTACGAAGCGGATCGGAAGGCCATGCGGTCGCGCTCGCGGTCCACCACGAGACGCGTGGCGGCCGACTGGACGCGACCGGCGCTCAGCGTCGAGCCCTCCCGACCGCTTCCGACCTTGCGCCACAGCACGGGCGAGACATCCCAGCCGTAGAGGCGGTCGAGCACGCGACGGGTCTCCTGCGCGTCCACGAGCGCGAGGTCGAGCTCGCGGGTGTTCTCGGCGGCGGCCCTGATCGCGTCCTTCGTGATCTCGTGGAAGACCATCCGCTTGACGGGGACCTTGGGCTGGAGGACCTCGAGGAGGTGCCAGGCGATCGCTTCGCCTTCGCGATCCTCATCGGTGGCGAGCAGGACTTCGTCGGCGCTCTTCAGGGCGCGCTTGAGCTCGGCGACGGTCTTCGTCTTGCGGTCGTTGACGACGTAGTACGGGTCGAAATCGTTCTCGATGTCGATCGAGTACTTGCCGTAAGCCGTCTTCTTGTCGTCCGGAATCTCCTTCTTGCTTGCGAGATCGCGGATGTGCCCGACCGAGCTCAGCACCTCGTAGCCGTCGCCGAGATACCCCTGGATCGACTTCATCTTCGTCGGGGACTCGACGATCACGAGCTTCTTGCCTTGTGCCAACGTGGGTCGTCCTTTCTTCGAAGCACACCATACACACCGTGCCCAGGCATGGACGCTGTGAGGATTCCCAGGCGGAACGACGCGCCCGGGTGGCGGTATTCCCTCCGTCCGCGTCGATCCGAGGACGCGCTGTCAGGGGGGAGGCCCCGCTCGCGCCGTCGCGGCGACGGTCACGCCGGCGAACCCCACTGACACCGTGACGGTCGCGACCAGCCCGTCAAGGTCGCACGCGGCGACCCCGAAACCCGCCGCTGCGGCCAGCTCCGCTGCCCGATCGCACGGGACGCCGGGCACGGCACCGGATGCCGCGTCGGCCGCTGCCAGTGCCGCCGCGTCCGCAGCGCCCGCCAGCCGCTGACCTGCGACCGCGGCCGCTCCGACGGTGGAGAGCCCGACGGAGACGATCGCCGCCGAAGCGACGATCCCGACGGCGAGGACCGCGCCGGGCATCAGAGCCCGCCTCCGAGTGCGCAGGACGTCGCGGACAGCTCGAGCGCCGCGACGCCCGCACTCGCGGTGGCCGTGACGCAGACCAGATCCCCGGCGGGGTGGACGGCAGCGGTCGCACCGGGCACCGCCCGCGAGACGACCGCGCCCGCCGCCGCGTCGGGCTCGCCTCGCGCCACGAGGCGGGCCGCGTCGGCCGCGGCATCCTGCAGCCGGACCTGACGTGCCCCCGCGGAGAGCGCGCCGAGGCCGAAGAGGAGCACGAGCGCAACCGCCGGCAGCGCCACGGCGAACTCGGCGACGACCGACCCGCGCTCGCCGCCGAGCCGGCACGACGTCATGCCACCGTGAGGGCGCGGCGCACGAGGTCGGTGAGGATGCCGCGCACCTCGTCGGATCGCATGATGACGACGAGGAGGCCGGCGAACGCGACGGCGGCCATCGTCGCGATGGCGTATTCGGCGGTCGCCGCGCCCGTGTCGTCGGTGAAGAGCTGAGCGGAACGGCGGCGGCTGAGTCGTGGGATCGACATGTGATCTCCTTCAGGGCGGTGGATGGGTACGGGCACGCGGGGGGCGCGGAGCGCGGGTCAGAGCGAGAACGACATGGTCGACATGACGCCGAGAAGCATCGGCGCGACGCCGAGGAGCAGGAACGCGGGGAGCGTGCAGGCTCCGAGAGGCAGGAGCAGCCGTGACGACAGCCGCGCCGCCCGGACGCGGCCGTCGACGCGCGCACGATGGCGGGCAAGCGCGGCTGTCGCCTTGAGGAGCTCAACGGCCGGCACCCCGGCGCTCTGCGAGAGCAGCAGCACCTCGTCGATGGAGGAGTCGGCATCCGGAGCTCCGGCAGCGGCGACGAGGCTGCGGGCGCGTTCGATGGACGCGCCGCCGGAGAGGGCGATCGCGAAAAGCTCGGCGGCCAGGCCCGGAATCCCGGGCTCGGGTTGCGCCTTGCGGACGAGAGCGGACGTCCAGCGGTGGGCCACCACGAGGAGGAGTCCGCCGGCGGCGAGGCAGGCCAGTCCGAGCGGCTCGGTCACGAGGGTGGCGAAGGTGTCGAAGCCGAGCGCGGCCCCGAGCGCTATCGCGGCCAGAGGAAGCCAGGTCAGCAGCCGAGCCGTGCCTGCCGGCTCGGCGAGCGTGACGCGGATGTCGTCGGACGTCTCCTGAGCATCCCGCAGGGCAGCGGCGATGGAGCGGAGCGAGTCCGCGAGCGGAGCCCCCACCGTCGTGGCGATCGTCCACGCCGCGCCGACGCTCGTCCAGGCGCCTCCCTGCCGGGCGATGGCGGCCGAGAGGGCGTCGCCGTCCTGGAAGGCGGCATGGATGCGTCCGGCCACTCGGTCGCCGGAGTCGGCGGCGACCGCCCAGGCCCGAGCGGGGGCCAGCCCGGCCTGCAGGAGAACCGCGAGGCGCAGCACGGTCGAGGCGGCTTCGTCGGCGGAGGGCGCGGCCCGCGCGGTTCGTCGTCTCACTCCTGCACCTCCTCGATCGTGAGGCGTCCCGCCCTGTCGAGGACGGGTCGCCCCACGGCCGACAGCCGGCGGGCGCCGCCGCTCACGCGCGAGACGTGGAGCACGACGCCGATCGCGCTCACGACCTGGCGCGCGAGGGCACGGTCGTCCAGTCCCGCCAGCGCACCGAGGGACTCCAGCCGCGCGGCGACCTCGTGCAGCCCGTTGGCGTGGAGGGTGCCCGCTCCCCCGTCGTGCCCCGTGTTGAGAGCGGCGAGGAGCTCTCGCACCTCCTCTCCGCGGCACTCGCCGACCACGAGCCGATCCGGCCGCATGCGCAGCGCCTCGCGGACCAGACGTGCGAGTCCGATGCCGCCGACCCCCTCGAGATTCGGCTGCCGCGCCTCGAGGCGCACATGATGCGGGTGCGGGATCCGCAGCTCCGCGACATCCTCGATGGTGACGATCCGGTCGGACGCCGCAGCGTGGGCGAGCAGCGCGGCGAGCAGCGTCGTCTTGCCCGCCCCCGCGGCACCGGTGACGAGGAGGTTCTCGCGGCGCCGGACCGCGGCGTCGAGACGACGGCGGGCGGCGGCATCGAACATGCCGCGCGACTGGAGCTCGTCGAGGCTCGGAGCCTCCAGCCGCGGCACCCGGATGGAGATGAGCGTGCCCGAGGGCGAGACCGGCGGCAGCACCGCGTGGATGCGGATCCCGCCGTCGATCCGCACGTCGACGCAGGGGGCGGCGTCATCGAGGTGACGGCCGCCCGCCCCGATGAGTCGGACGGCCAGCTCGCGCACCTCCGGCTCGGTTGCCCGCCAGGCCGCCTCGCGCTCGGCGCCCTCGCCGCGATCGACGAAGAGGCCGGCATCGCCGTTGATGAAGAGGTCCGTGACCCGCGGGTCCTGGAGGATCGCGGCCACCGGGTCGAGGGCCGGGTCGAGTACGCGCTGGAAGGCGGGGATGAGGGCCGCATCGGCGATCCGGCCGAGGGCTGACGGCTGAACGCGATCCGCAGCCGGAGCGAGGTCAGCCGGACCGTTCGGCGGGTCGGCCAGCGGAAGTGCCGGCAGGGGGTCGCCGATCGGCAGTGGAGCACTCCCACCCGCTCGCTCACCCCCATCGCCGCCGCGATCCGGCGACCGGCGCACGGCGAACCGCTCCCCCGCGGCAGCCGGCGTCGCCGTCGAGCTCGGCTCCCGGGCGGCGTCCGAGGACGCCGGCGTGCGAGGCGAGACGACGAACGGCGGGGGCATGCGCACGAAGCTATGCGTGTCGCCGGCGGAGGAGCGGCGCCTCCGCTGCAACGGTGCAGAACCGGTTCGGAGCCTGTGGTTGTGGAGGACGGCCCGTCGCCGATGAGCGTGAACCCGCCGAAAACAGGGGCGGCATCCCATGGGGGGAATGGGATGCCGCCGCGCGCGACACCGCAGTTCGGGGGGTGCGTCGGGTGCCGCAATGCCAGAATCGAAGTTCGGCCGTGGATGAGCATACGCAACTCGACGCAACCTTCCAAACAAACCCGATCGCGGTCCGCGTGATATATCGATGAGAGTTCTCACATCTTCGGGTCACCTTCTGTCGGAGGTAGTGGGACCTCCCGGCCGCCAGTAGATTGCTTGCGGCATCCGACCCTCCGTCCCATCCCGCAAAGGAGCGCGCCGCATGAGCAGCCAGATCGACCACCTCCTCGACGAGACCCGCCGTTTCGCACCCCCGGCGGAGTTCGCGGCCGACGCGGTGGCGACCGCCGAGCTGTACGAGGAGGCTCAGGCGGATCGCGAGGCGTTCTGGGCCGATCAGGCGCGGCGGCTCCTGCACTGGCACACGCCGTTCACCGAAGTGCTGGACTGGACGACTCCGCCCTTCGCCAAGTGGTTCGCCGACGGAGAGCTGAACATCGCCTACAACTGTCTCGACCGTCATGTCGAGGGGGGCCACGGCGACCGGATCGCGCTGCTGTGGGAGGGCGAGCAGGGCGATGACCGCCGCGTGACGTACGCCGAGCTCACCGACGAGGTCAAGCGGCTGGCGAACGTGCTCACAGACCTCGGCGTCGGCGAAGGCGACCGCGTGGCGATCTACATGCCGATGATCCCCGAGGCGATCGCGGCGATGCTCGCCGTCGTGCGCATCGGCGCGATCCACTCCGTCGTCTTCGGCGGCTTCTCGGCCGACAGCCTGCGCTTCCGCATCGACGACGCCGGCGCGAAGGTCGTCATCACCGCCGACGGGGGGTACCGGAAGGGCAAGGTCTCGCCGCTCAAGCCGGCGGTGGACCTCGCCCTCGCCGATCGGAACGGCTCGGGCGCTCAGGAGACGGTCGAGAAAGTCCTCGTCGTCAAGCGCGGCGGCAACGACGTCGAGTGGACCCACGGCCGCGACATCTGGTGGCACGATGTGGTGCCGCAGGCGTCGAGCGTGCACGAGGCGCAGGCCTTCGGCGCCGAGAACCCGCTCTTCATCCTGTACACGTCCGGCACGACGGGAAAGCCGAAGGGCATCCTCCACACCTCCGGCGGCTACCTCACCCAGGCGGCGTTCACGAACCAGGTCGTCCACGACATCCACCCGGCGAGCGACGTCTACTGGTGCACGGCCGACATCGGCTGGATCACGGGTCACACCTACGTGACGTATGGACCTCTCGCGAACGGTGCGACGCAGGTGATCTACGAGGGCACGCCGGACACGCCGCATCCGGGCCGATGGTGGGAGATCGTGCAGAAGTACGGCGTCACGGTCCTCTACACGGCCCCGACGGCGATCCGCTCCTTCATGAAGATCGGACGCTCCGTTCCGAAGCAGTTCGACCTGTCGTCGCTGCGCCTGCTCGGCTCGGTGGGCGAGCCCATCAACCCCGAGGCGTGGATGTGGTACCGCAAGATCATCGGCGGCAAGACGGCCCCGATCGTCGACACGTGGTGGCAGACGGAGACCGGCGCGATCATGATCTCGGCGCTTCCGGGGGTCACGGAGACGAAGCCCGGCAGCGCGCAGGTGCCGCTTCCCGGCATCTCGGTCGATGTCGTCGACGAGGACGGGCAGCACGTGGGCAACGGCAACGGCGGACTGCTCGTGGTCACCGAGCCGTGGCCGAGCATGCTCCGCGGAATCTGGGGCGACCCCGAGCGTTTCAAGGAGACGTACTGGGACAAGTTCGCCTCGCAGGGCTACTACTTCGCCGGCGACGGCGCCCGTCTCGACGACGACGGCGACGTGTGGCTGCTCGGCCGCGTCGACGACGTCATGAACGTGTCGGGTCACCGGCTTTCGACGACCGAGATCGAGTCGTCGCTCGTGGGGAACGAGGCGGTGGCCGAGGCGGCCGTCGTCGGCGCCTCCGACGAGACCACGGGGCAGGCGGTGGTGGCCTTCGTCATCATCAAGGAGAGCTACCTCAAGGAGCACTCGGCCGAGGGCCTCGCGCAGGGTCTGCGCTCCTGGGTCGGCGAGCAGATCGGCCCGATCGCCCGCCCGCGAGACGTCTACATCGTCGGCGAGCTCCCCAAGACCCGCTCCGGGAAGATCATGCGGCGCCTGCTGCGCGATGTCGCGGAGGGCCGTGAAGTCGGCGACACCACGACCTTGGCCGACACCGCCGTGATGTCGGTGATCAGCGCGCAGGTGAAGTAGGCGGACGCCGGCCCCCGGCATCCCGTCGTCCGCGCAATCCCGCGTCTCGCGGGCCGCGGCCGGGGGTCAGGCGAAGCTGAAGACCACCTCGACCTCGACCGGGCTGTCCAGCGGCAGCACCGGGACCCCGACCGCCGAACGGGCGTGGCGGCCCGCGTCGCCGAAGATCTCGCCGAGCACCTCGCTCGCGCCGTTGATGACGCCAGGCTGCCCGGTGAACTCCGGGACGGATGCCACGAACCCGACGACCTTCACGACCCCGGTGAGCCGGTCCACTCCCCCGACGGCGGCCGCGGCGGCGGCGATCGCGTTGAGCGCCGACTGGCGGGCGTAGTCCTTCGCGTCGGCCCCGGGAACGAGGCCGTGGCCCTCGCCGACCTTGCCCGTCGCGGGAAGCGCGCCCGAGACCATGGGAAGCTGGCCCGCCGTGTAGACGAGATCGCCGTGCGCCTTGGCCGGCACGTAGGCGGCGACCGGGGGCACGACCTCCGGCAGGTCGATGCCGAGCTCGGCCAGCCGGGCCGAGACGGTTCCGCCGCTCATGCCTCGAACTGCTTCGCAGCGACGGCGGCGGCATCCAGACCCGCGTTGGCGTTTCCGCCGCCGACGGGGCGCTTGAAGTACGCGACCAGGCCGCCCTCCGGGCCCTGCACCACCTGCACGAGCTCCCACCCCTGCTTGCCCCAGTTGTTGAGGATCGCGGCGGTGTTGTGGATCAGGAGAGGGGTGGTGAGGTACTCCCACGTGGTCATCTGCGGCTCCTGCCGGGGTCGAGGTGCATGAACGAGGAAAGCCCTGATGACGCGCTGATCGGATGCCGCGGCAGGGCGTTCCGTCAAGGGATCTGCCAGGTAGTTCCCTTACGATCAACCCTATGCCTGATACGAAACGGACGGCTAGCGGTGTGCTCGGCGGTCTCGCCGGCCTCGTCGGCCTGAGCGCTGTCGCCGGTGTCCTCGTGACCGCGACCGTGACTCCCGCCATCGCCCTGTCCGGGGCTGCGGCTTCCAGCGCGATCACCATGTTCGACAACCTGCCGAGCGTGCTCGAGATCGAGAAGCTCATGCTTCCCTCGAGCCTGATCTACATCGACCCGAACTCGGGTCAGGAGGTCGAGTGGACGCAGTTCTACGACCAGAACCGGTCGCCCGTCCAGTTCGACCAGATCGCGCCGGTGATGTACGACGCGGTCCTGTCCAGTGAGGACAAGAACTTCTACAAGCACGGCGGCATCGACCTCGTCGGCACCGTGAGCGCCGTCGTCGACAACGTCCGCGGACGCGACACGCGCGGTGGCTCCTCGATCAGCCAGCAGTACGTCAAGAACATCCTCGTCCAGCGCTGCGAGAGCAACGCCAAGTCGGACGAGGAGCTGCAGAAGTGCTACACCGACGCCACGACGGCCACCGGTGACAAGGGCCTGCAGCGAAAGCTCCAGGAGATGCGCTACGCGATCGCGCTCGAGCAGAAGTACTCGAAGAACGACATCCTGCTCGGCTACCTCAACATCGCCGGCTTCGGCGGCACGAACTACGGCGTCGACGCGGCATCCCGCTACTACTTCGGCGTCGCTGCGAAGGACCTCTCGCTCAGCCAGGCGGCGACGCTGGCAGGCATGGTCCAGAACCCGAACGCGTACCGCATCGACATGCCGAACGGCTCGATCACCGACCAGGCCGGCAACCTCGTCAACAGCGCGGCCGACGGGTACGCCCGGACGAAGGACCGTCAGGTGTATGTGCTGGACCGCATGCTCGCCGACGGCAAGATCACGCAGGAGCAGCACGACGCGGCGGTCGCCGAGCCCATCACCCCGAACATCGTGCCGCCGTCGAAGGGATGCGCCTCGACGGGGAAGGCCGCGTACTTCTGCCAGTACGTCGTCTCGATCGTCAAGAACGACCCCGCCTTCGGCGCGACGCAGGAGGACCGCACCCGGGCTCTCCGCCAGGGGGGACTGAAGATCTACACGACGATGGACCCGCGCGTGCAGCAGGTCAACGAGGCCGCCATCAGCGACAACAGCCCGACGTCGATGGAGGGCATGATGTTCGGCTCCACCTCGGTGAGCCTCGAGGCATCCACGGGACGCATCCTCGGCATCGCGCAGAACACCAACTTCAGCGAGGACGCGAGTCTCGCCAGCGACCCGAACTTCTCATCGCTGGTGTATGCCGGTGACAGCACATATGGCGGATCCATCGGCTTCCCGGCCGGTTCGACCTTCAAGCTCTTCACGCTCCTCGACTGGATCGAGAAAGGCAAGTCCCTCAATGAGACGCTCAACGGCGTCAACCGCGTCTTCCCGAAGATGACCAACTCCTGCTACGGCAACTGGGTGAACTTCGAGAAGGCCAAGATCGGGAACTACAACAACGTCGGCGGCTACGTCGGCACTCCCATGCGGTTCACCAAGGACTCGCTCAACTCGGGCTTCCTCGCGATGGCCGAGAAGCTCGACCTCTGCGACATCGCGAAGGTCACGGAGAGGCTCGGCGTTCAGACCTACAGCTTCGACGAGAAGAAGATGGTCCCCATCAAGATGACCGTCGCCTCCGAGGTCATCGGCTCCGACAACGTCTCCCCGCTCGCGATGGCCTCGGCGTACGCGACGGTGGCGAACAACGGCATCCGCTGCGAGCCGAAGGCGATCGACAAGGTCGTCGACCCGGATGGCCGCGAGTTCGCCCCGCAGAAGTCCTGCACTCAGGTGCTCGACCCGACCATCGCCGCCACGGCCGCCTACGCGCTGCAGGGCGTCATGGCCCGCGGCGGCACCGGCGCCGACGGAAACCCGTTCGACGGCACGCCCATGCTCGGCAAGACCGGTACCCACGAGGCCTGGCAGACGTGGCTCGTCGAGTCGAGCTCGAAGGTCACCACGGCCGTCTGGGTCGGCAACTCGCAGGGCGAGGCACCGCTGGCGAAGCGCTGGTACAACGGCAAGTCCCTCAACAACCTCCGCTACGGGATCAACAAGCAGATCATGCGGACGGTGAACGAGATCTACGGCGGCGACGAGTTCCCGCGCCCGAAGCAGGACCTCATCCGACAGGTGCTCTACGACCTGCCGAACGTCGTGGGTCTGTCCATCGACGAGGCGACGGCGAAGATCCAGGCCGGCGGCTTCGATGTGACCGTCGGGGATCCGATCGACTCCTCGCAGCCCGAGGGAACCGTCGCCGCGCAGAATCCGGCCGCGGGACGGGTCGCGGGCGGCTCCACCGTCACGATCTATCCGAGCAACGGCGCCGGCGTCACCGTCCCGTCCGACGTCGCCGGCAGATCGGTCAGCGAGGCGATCAGCTACCTGAGGTCGCTCGGCTTCGGCAACGTGCAACCGGGTGCCTGTGCGGAGGAGAAGGGCGTCAAGGGCAACGGAATCGCGACCGGGACGAACCCGCCGGCCAGCTCCGCCGTGAACCGGAACTCGCCGATCGTCGTCGACTACAAGAGCGAGAACTGCAGCCGGTGACCACCGGCGGTGGTCCACGCGCCGCCCTCACCGCGCTCGGCGCGGTGGGGGCGCTCGCCGTCGGCTCGGCGGTCTGGGGCATCGGCATCGAGCGCTACCTGTTCACCCTCCGGCGCCATGAGCTCCACGTCCTGCCCGCCGGCTCCTCCCCGCTCCGTCTCCTGCACCTGTCCGACGCCCATATGGCGCCGTGGCAGCGCCGCAAGCAGCGATGGATCGCCGGCCTCGCCGAACTCGCGCCCGACCTCATCGTCAACACGGGCGACAACCTCGGCCACGAAGACGGCCTGCGCGGCCTGCGCCGCGCGTTCGCGCCGTTCCGCGGCATCCCGGGCGTCTACGTACACGGATCCAACGACCACACCGCGCCGTCGCCGCGCAATCCCGTCAAGTACTTCACCGGGCCGTCGAAGCACAGGCCGACCGCCGAGCCGCTCGACACGCAGGCGCTCGATTCGTACCTGACCGACGACCTCGGCTGGACCGAGCTGAACAACGCGGCGACGTCGCTGGATGTCGCGGGGGTCCGGATCGACGCGTTCGGTGTGAGCGACGCGCACCGTCACTGGGATCGCCTCGACGCCCTGCCCGACCAGATCGAGGAGGTGCGCGACGCGCGGTCGCACGAGCCGGACTTCACGATCGGCGTCACGCACGCGCCCTACCGCCGCGTGCTCGATTCGTTCACGGCGCTCGGCGCCGACATGATCTTCGGCGGCCACACCCACGGCGGTCAGCTGCGCATCCCGGGCGTCGGCCCGCTCGTGGCGAACTGCGACATCCCGCTCCGCCAGGCGCGCGGCCTCAGCGAGTGGTCGCGCGGCGGCCGGACGATCCCGCTGAACGTCAGCGCCGGCCTCGGGCACTCGATCTACGCTCCCGTGCGCTTCGCGTGCTTTCCCGAGGCATCCCTCCTCACCCTTCTCCCCGAGACGTGACCGCCCGCTCTCGGCCCGCCTGCGGCGGCGCCCGGTTCGGAGGACCGCCGCGCATCAGGTAGGCTAGGAGGGTTGCCACGGGGTGTGGCGCAGCTTGGTAGCGCGCTTCGTTCGGGACGAAGAGGCCGCAGGTTCAAATCCTGTCACCCCGACCGCAGAGAGGCTCCACCACTTGTGGTGGAGCCTCTCGCTGTAAAAGCCGAAGAAGAGACTGGAGAACGAATGCCGCACCCCCGCCTCGTCGCGTTCGACCTCGACGACACCCTCGCGCCGTCCAAGAGCGTCATCGATCCCCGCATCGGCGAACTGCTCCTCGCCCTCGCCGAGCGTGTCGAGGTCGCGATCATCTCCGGCGGGCAGCTCGCCCAGTTCACCGCACAGGTCGTCGACAGGCTGCCGGATGCCTCGCCCGAAACGCTCGCCCACCTCCACCTGCTGCCCACCTGCGGCACGCAGTACTACCGTCTGACGCCCCAGGGCGTCGTCACGGTGTACGCGCACTCCCTCACCGACGACGAGAAGTCCCGCGCCCTCGCCGCTGTCGAGGAGGAGGCGCGACGGCTCGGCTTCTGGGAGTCCGACACCTGGGGCGACATCCTCGAGGACCGCGGATCGCAGATCACCTTCTCGGCGCTGGGGCAGCGCGCTCCGCTCGACGCCAAGAAGGCATGGGATCCGACGGGCGAGAAGAAGAACACCCTGCGGGCGGCGATCGCGGAGCGCATCCCCGATCTCGAGGTGCGCTCCGGCGGGTCGACGAGCGTCGACATCACGCACCGCGGCATCGACAAGGCCTACGGCATGCGCCAGCTCGCCGAGCAGACCGGCATCCCCCTCGACGACATGCTCTTCGTCGGCGACCGCCTCGACCCGGACGGCAACGACTACCCCGTCCTGGCGATGGGCGTCGAGTGCCAGGCCGTCGACGGCTGGGAAGACACGGCCGACTTCCTCGACGCGCTCATCCCGACCCTCCCGCATCGGGCACACGAAGCCGCCTGACCGCCGCTCCCCCGTCGGCGGGACGCTCGGCCGGTCGCCCGGGCCGCCTCCGGACCGCGAAACCGCACATCGCTGCGCCGACTCGCACATCGAGCCTGGTCGAATCCGCGGTCTCGAGCATGAGTGCGCGTGCTCGGCGCAGAACGCGCAGCAGCGGGCGTGCGAGGGCGCTCGGGCCGGCGAGGGTCCTCGGCGCACAGCGCGGCACGCGCAGGGCGCTCAGGCCCGCACGCGCGGCGCGCCGCCCGCGGTCGCCTCGGCCGGGGCGCCGGCCAGCGGCAGAAGGCGCGTGAGTTGCGTGACGTGCTTCGGCGCGAGCTCTTCGAGAGACGCGACGCCCAAGAGCTTCATCGTGCGCTCGATCTCACCCCGGAGGATCTCGATCGTGCGATCCACGCCGGCGCGACCGCCCGCCATGAGGCCGTAGAGGTACGCGCGGCCGATCAGCGTGAACTTCGCGCCGAGCGCGATGGATGCCACGATGTCGGCGCCGTTCATGATGCCGGTGTCCACCATGATCGTGGCGTCCTTCCCGACCTCGCGCACGACGTTCGGCAGGAGGTGGAACGGGATCGGGGCGCGGTCGAGCTGCCGTCCGCCGTGATTGGAGAGGACGATGCCGTCGACGCCCAGATCGACCAGCCGCTGGGAGTCCTCGACGTTCTGCACGCCCTTGACGACGATCTTCCCCGGCCAGATCTCGCGGATCACGGCGAGGTCGTCGTAGCTGATCGTGGGGTCCATCGCGGCATCCAGCAGCTCCCCGACGGTACCGCCGGTGGACGAGAGCGACGCGAACTCGAGCTTCGGTGTCGTGAGGAAGTCGAACCACCACCATGGCCGCGGGATCGCGTTGACGATCGTGCCGAGCGTCAGCTGCGGCGGGATCGAGAAGCCGTTGCGCTTGTCACGCAGGCGAGCCCCGGCGACGGGCGTGTCGACGGTGAACATGATCGTGTCGAAGCCGGCCGCGGCGGCCCGGCGGGCGAGTCCGTACGAGATGTCGCGGTCCCGCATGACGTAGAGCTGGAACCAGTTGCGTCCCGTGGGGTTGGCCGCCCGGACGTCCTCGATCGAGGTCGTGCCGAGCGTCGAGAGCGTGAAGGGGATGCCGGCGGCGCCGGCGGCAGAGGCGCCGGCGATCTCGCCCTCGGTCTGCATGAGGCGCGTGAACCCGGTGGGCGCGATGCCGAAGGGAAGGGCCGAGGGGCCGCCGAGGATCGTGGTCGACGTGTCGACGCTCTCGGCGGGCTGGAGGATGCTCGGGTGGAACTCGACATCCTCGAAGGCCTGGCGGGCCCGCGCAAGCGAGAGCTCGCCCTCGGCGGCCCCGTCGGTGTAGTCGAAGGCCGCCTTGGGGGTGCGGCGCTTGGCGATGAGGCGCAGATCGGCGATCGTCAGGGCGCCGGCCAATCGGCGCCGCTTGCCGTTGAGGTCGGGCGCCTTGAACTTCAGAAGCTCGAAGAGCTCGGACGGAACGGGCAGCTGTCGCTGAACCATGGGAGTCCTTCCGTCAGCTGCGGGTCAGACCCGCGGCCGCGTAGTAGCCGGTGATGTGGTCGTGGACGAGCGAGCGGGCGAGATCGGACTCGCCCGCATCGACCGCCTGAAGGATCGCGCGATGCTCCCGCCGGAGTCCGTCGGCCGCGGCATCCCAGTCCTCGATGCGCTTCGCACCGGCCTGGACGTACGTCTCGATCGCGGTGCGCAGCCCGGCCATCGACGCCGCGACGACCGCGTTGCCCGAGGCCTCCGCGAGGCCCAGGTGGAACTGCGCGTCAAGCGCCAGGAACTCCTGGGCTGTCAGCGTGGAGTCATCCATCGCCGCGAGGGTCGTGCGCACATCGAAGAGGTCATGCGACCCGTCGGTGGCGAGAGTGGCGACGACCCACTGCTCGAGGAGGAGACGCGTCGCGACGACATCGGAGAGCGGGAACGCCTGGGCAGCGACCTGCAGCCGCAGGAGCGCGGCGAGACCGCCTCGAGGCGTCGCGATGATGATCGCGCCCGATGTCGGACCCGAACCCGTCCCCGTGCGGATGAGGCCCATGACCTCGAGCACGCGCAGAGCCTCGCGGACACTCGATCGGCCGACGCCGAGCGTCGCGGCGAGCTCGCGCTCCGGCGGCAGCCGGTCGCCCGGCGCGAGGCGTCCGTCCAGCAGATCGCTCTCGATCTTCTCGAGCACGACACGCCACGCCCGCGCGGGCGGGATGTCGGTGTGTGCCTCCACGGATGCTCCTCGTCGATGTGGTCCGACCACACTACACCCGCGGTCAGTCCTCGTGAAGGAGACGCGGGAGTCCACCCACCGCGGGATCGGGCCGGGTCGTAGTCTGATCGCCATGGACCCGCTCGCCCTTGTCCTGGCCGTCGCCGCCGTCGCGTGCGCCTTCTCCTGGATCGCATCGCTGGTCACGCACGACACGTCGTGGGTCGACCGGATGTGGTCGATCGTCCCGGTCGTCTACGTGTGGATCTTCGCCGCTTCGGCGGTCCTCGACGGCGACGACCCCGTCCGGCTTCTCGTGATGGCGGTGCTCGTGACGGCGTGGGGCGTGCGGCTCACGTTCAACTTCGCTCGGAAGGGCGGGTACACGGGCATGGAGGACTACCGCTGGGCGATCCTGCGCGCCCGCATGAAGAGCTGGCAGTTCCAGCTCTTCAACCTGTTCTTCATCGTGCTCTACCAGAACGCGCTCCTCGTGCTCATCACCCTTCCCGCATACGTGGCCTGGCAGGCTCCGTCGTCCTTCACGGGAGGGGATGCCGCGTTCTCGGCGCTCTTCGTCGCCTTCCTCATCGGCGAGACGGTGGCGGATCAGCAGCAGTGGGACTTCCACCGCGCGAAGCGGGCCGCGGGCGGGCACCTCGAGCCCGGCTTCGTCACGACCGGACTCTTCCGCTGGAGCCGCCACCCCAACTTCTTCTTCGAACAGGCGCAGTGGTGGGTGTTCTACGCGCTCGGCGCGACGGCTGCCGTGGCATCCGGACTCGGCTTCTGGGGCGGCGCACTCAACTGGACGATCCTCGGAGCGGCGCTCCTCTCCGTGCTCTTCGTCGGCTCGACGATCTTCACCGAGTCGATCTCGGCGTCGAAGTACCCCGCCTATGCCGAGTATCGCCGCACGACCTCGATGCTCATCCCGCTGCCGCCCCGACGACGACGCGCCGCCGAGGCGAGGGCATAGCGCGTCTCAGCCGAGACGGCCTCCGGACTCGCGGAGGTAATCCTCCGCGCACAGCGCCTCGTACGTGACGCGCTCGGTCGACAGCTCGTCGATCGCGACCTGGTCGCCCTCGAACACGAAACGGCCCCCGACCAGCCGCGCGTTGAAGAGCGCCTTGCGCCCGCACCGGCAGATCGTCTTCAGCTCCTCGAGGCTGTGAGCGAGTTCCATAAGTCGGCGCGAGCCGGGGAAGGCACGGGTCTGGAAATCGGTGCGGATGCCGTATGCCAGCGCGGGAATGCCGTCGAGGACGACGATGCGCAGAAGATCGTCGACCTGTTCGCGCGTGAGGAACTGCGCCTCGTCGACGAGGAGGCACGCGACGTCGACCGGATGGTCGTTCGTCTCCGGCACCAGGGTGGCGGCCGCCTCGCGGATGAGACGCTTCCGGTGCTCGGCGAAGACCGCGCGCAGGTCGTCGTCGGGGGCGACGAGGAAGTCCACCGCGCGGGTCACCCCGAGGCGGCTCGAGATCTCGTCGGCGCCCTTCGTGTCGATGGCGGGCTTCGCCAGGAGGACGTGCTGGCCCCGCTCCTCGTAGTTGTACGCGGCCTGCAGCAGAGCCGTCGACTTGCCGGAGTTCATCGCTCCGTAGCGGAAGTAGAGCTTGGCCACCCAGCGAGTCTAGAGGCGGGCCGGAAAGCGGCCGGTCAGGGCCGCTCCCACGACTCGATGCCACCGTCCACGACGGTGAAGGACGGTGCCGCGAGCGCGACCTCCGGAAGGCGCGCGAGCCACGCGGCATCCCGTTCCGAAACCTTCGCGCGCAGATGTGCGAGCTCGTACGCGAGCTGGCCGTGCGTCACGGGGATGCCGGGAGGCACGGCGTGCGTGCGCAGCACGCGGGTGAGGTCGAACCGGTATCCGCGTACCGTCGCCTCCAGCGCCAGCTCGCCGAGGTAGTGCCCGATCGCATCGAGCGGGTCCGATGCGGTGCGGAACCGCTCGAGCTGAGGATGCCGCGTGTACCCCTTCGTCCCGCCCGCGAGAACCCTCTGCGCGAGAAGCCCCTCGCGCCAGCATGCGACCAGACCCACGCGGTCGAGGATCGACGGGTGCAGCGACCACAGCCTCATCGCGCGAGCGTCAGGCCGTGAGCGCGAGCGCCTCCGCGGTCTCGGTGAGCGTCTCCTCGGCCGCCTCGGGGCGCGGATTGAGGGTCTGGCCGTAGCTCGGGATGAGTTCCCGGAGGGCCGGCTCCCACTCCCCGATCCGGTCGGGGAAGCAGGTCTTCAAGAGCCCGAGCATGATCGAGACGGCCGTCGAGGCACCCGGCGACGCGCCGAGCAGACCCGCGATCGTTCCGTCCTGCGACGTCACCACCTCCGTGCCGAACTGCAGCACGCCGCCCTTCTTCGGGTCCTTCTTCATCACCTGCGCGCGCTGGCCGGCCTGCAGCAACTCCCAGTCCTCGTCCTTCGCGCTCGGCATGAAAACGCGGAGGCTGTCGACCTTCTTGGCGTGGTTCTTCAGGAGCTCGCCGACGAGATACTTGATGAGGCCCGGGTTGTCCCAGGCCACCTTGAGCATCGGCCCGATGTTGCCCGGCCGCACCTGGCCGACGATGTCGAACCACGAGCCGTTCTTGAGGAACTTGGGGCTGAAGGTCGCGAACGGACCGAACAGCAGGGATGCCTCACCGTCGACGACGCGCGTGTCGAGGTGGGGAACCGACATCGGCGGAGCACCGACCGAGGCCTGCGAGTAGACCTTCGCCTTGTGCTGCGACACGAGGGCGGGGTTCGTCGTCTTCAGCCACTGGCCGCCGATCGGGAAGACGCCGTATCCGGAGATCTCCGGGATGCCCGAGCGCTGCAGGAGCTTGAGCGCCCACCCTCCCGCGCCCACGAAGACGAAGCGCGCGTTGGTGTAGCCGGGTGTGCGGCCGATCGTGTCCCGCCACTTCAGCGTCCACGTGCCGTCGCGCAGCTTCTTGATCTTGCGCACTTCGCGGTTCGTGATGACCTGAGCGCCGCGTTCCTTCAGCCCGTCGAAGAGCTGGTGGGTGAGTGCGCCGAAGTCCACGTCGGTGCCGGCAGGAACGCGGGTCGCAGCGAACGGCTCGCCCTTCGGCCGCTTCTGCATGAGCAGCGGAGCCCACTGATTGATGACGCGGGAGTCCTCGCTGTACTCGATCCCCTCGAACAGCGGCTCCTGCTTGAGCACCTCGTAGCGCTTGCGGAGGTACGCGACATCCTTCTCGCCGCGCACGAAGGTCATGTGCGGAGCGGAGTTGATGAAGGTCTTCGGCTCGTCGAGGACGCCCTTCTCGACCAGCGACGCCCAGAACTGACGGCTCTGCTGGAACTGCTCGTTGATCGAGATCGCCTTGGCCGGGTCGAGCTTCCCGTCGGGCCCCTCCGGCATGTAGTTGAGCTCGCACAGGGCGGCGTGGCCTGTGCCGGCATTGTTCCATGCGTTGGAGCTCTCGAGCGCGACGTCACTCAGCCGTTCGTAGACGACGATCTTCCAGTCGGGCTGCAATTCGGAGAGGAGGGTACCCAGGGTGGCGCTCATGATGCCGCCACCGATGAGCACGACGTCTACGGTCTCGGTCACCCGTCAATTCTAGGCGCCGCGGCGGGACGCTCATGCCGGGATGGATGCCTCGGCACGGCAAACTCCGCGGTTCTTGCCGGAGCGGAAAGTCGCTGTCAGGCGCTGACGGAGGCGGTGCGCTCGGCCGCGACGAGCTCCGCGATCTGCACGGCGTTGAGCGCGGCGCCCTTGCGGAGGTTGTCGTTGGAGATGAAGAGCACGAGTCCCCTGCCTTCCGGGGCGGACTGGTCCGCGCGGATGCGACCGACGTAGCTCGGGTCGCTTCCCGCCGCCTGCAGCGGGGTCGGGACCTCCTCCAGCCGCACGCCGGGGGCGCCGGCCAGCAGCTCGCGCGCGTGCTCGGGCGTGATCTCGCGCGCGAACTCGGCATTGATGCTCAGCGAGTGGCCGGTGAAGACCGGCACGCGCACGCACGTGCCGGCGACGCGGAGGTCGGGCAGCTCCAGGATCTTGCGGCTCTCGTTACGGAGCTTCTTCTCCTCGTCGGTCTCGTTCAGCCCGTCGTCGACGAGGTTGCCCGCGAAGGGGATGACGTCGAAAGCGATCGGCGCGATGTACTTCTCGGGCTCGGGGAAGTCCACCGCCGAGCCGTCGTGCACGAGACGGAGCGTGTCGCCCTGCGCGAGCACGCCCTCTACCTGTCCGAGGAGCTCCTGAGCGCCGGCGAGTCCCGACCCCGACACCGCCTGGTACGTCGACACGATGAGGCGCTCGAGACCGGCCGCCTGGTCGAGCACCTTCAGCACGGGCATGGCGGCCATCGTGGTGCAGTTGGGGTTCGCGATGATCCCCTTGTGCGCCGCGGCGATCGCGTGCGGGTTGACCTCGCTCACGATGAGCGGCACCTCGGGGTCCATGCGCCAGGCGCTGGAATTGTCGATGACGAGGGCGCCTGCCTCGGCGAAGCGGGGCGCGTGCGCGCGGCTGCCCGTCGCGCCGGCGGAGAAGAGGGCGATATCGACTCCGGCGGGGTCGGCGGTCGCGATGTCCTCCACGATGACAGCCTTCCCACGGAAGACGACGTCGCTTCCGGCCGAGCGCGCGGTCGCGAAGGCGCGCAGCTCGCGCACCGGGAAGTCGCGCTGCTCGAGGATCTCGAGCATGACGGCGCCGACCTGTCCCGTGGCGCCGACGACGGCGACGGAGAGTCCGGAATCTGAGATGCGGGTCATGACGAACGTCCTCGAGGTAGGGCGGGTGTGAACGCCGATTCTACCGGCGCCGGCTGCGCGGCCCGACCGCATGACGGTGGGCGAGACGGTCGCCCACCGTGCGATTCACGCCAGATCCGGGCGGTTCCATCTTCCGGGCTCGTCGAAGGCGCCGTAGGCCAACTCCACCCCGTCCGGTCCGATCGTCGCCGTGCAGACCAGGAGCGACAGGGTGGGATAGCCGTGCGGTCGGTTGTCGCGGATGATCGCCTCGTCGTCGGTGGGCGGCAGATCCGCGGATGCCTCGAGCAGCGCGAGCCACGGAGCGAACCAGTCCCCCGGCGGCGTTCCAGCCGGCTCGTCGAGGTCGGCGACGGCCGGAGCCGAGGCATCCGTGGCCGGAGCGGTGTGAGCCTCGGTGAAGGGCGCGAGCCATCGGGCGATGCGAGGCGTCGCCGCGTCGTCGACATCGTCGTGCGCGATCATGTGGGTGCCCGGTCCGAGCTGGACCGCCCGCCGGTCCGTGCCGTCCCACGTCGTGACCGACACCCGCGTGCCGGCGACCTCGACGAGGTTGAACCCGTGCGTCGGGGGATGCTCGCCGGGGGAACGGCCGGCGACCGACTCGAGGACGAGTCCCCCGCGCGATCGCACGGCATCGTCGGGGATCGTCTCGACGTCGGCGCGGTTCAGGAGCACCGCGAGCCGGCCCTCGTCGGGGTCGGCGGCGAGCCACGCGCCGCCTGCCCGGACGTCGCGCACGCCCACGACGCCCGGGTACGTCTCGGGCCACCAGGGGCCGATCGCGTCCCACGGGCGGGCGGGGTCCTCGTCGCGCACCGCCAGCAGTCGCAGGGGCTCGCCGACGCTCGCGGGCACGTGGACGATCACGGTGCACATCGGCTGCCGTCGCTTTCTCCGCGGTCCTCGCTCGCGCCGCACCGGCGACCCGGGCCGGGACGCGCGTCGGCGCAGCATGGGAGGATCGGGGAATGTTCATCGTAGTCGGGGTGACGGGTGGCATCGCCGCCTACAAGACGGTGCAGCTGGTGCGGTTCCTCGTGACGGACGGACACGATGTGCACGTCATCCCCACCGCCGATGCCGTGCGGTTCGTCGGCATCACGACCTGGGAGGCGATCAGCCGGAACCCCGTCACGACGTCGGTGCACGAGGACGTGGCCGAAGTCCGGCACGTCGCTCTCGGCCGGCGGGCCGATCTGGTGATCGTCGCGCCGGCGACGGCGCACACCCTGGCCTCGATGGCGGCCGGGCTCGCCGGCGACCTTCTCGGCACGACGCTGCTGGCGACCTCGGCGCCGGTGGTCGTCGCCCCCGCGATGCACACGGAGATGTGGCAGCACCCGGCGACGACCGCGAACGTGGAGACGCTGCGGCGCCGTGGCGTGCACATCGTCGGCCCGGCGGACGGGCCGCTCACGGGCGGTGACAGCGGGCCGGGACGGATGACGGAGCCCGAGCAGATCGCGGCCGCCGCCCTCGCCGTGGTCTCGGCCGGCGGAGATCTGGCAGGCGTGCGGGTCGCGGTATCGACGGGCGGCACCCGCGAGCCCATCGACCCGGTCCGCTACATCGGCAACCGGTCGAGCGGGAGGCAGGGCGCCGAGATGGCCCTGGCCGCGGCGGACCGCGGAGCATCCGTGCGCCTGATCGCCGCGCATGTCGACGAGGGGGCGTTGGGCGCGGCATCCGTCCATCCCCGGATCGAGATCACCCGCGTCGGCACCGCGAGCGAGCTGGCGGCCGCGATGCGAGAGGCCGCCGCGGACGCCGACGCGGTCGTCATGGTGGCCGCGGTCGCCGACTATCGCGTCGCCGAGGTCGCCGACCGCAAGCTCAGCAAGGAGGACGGGCCGCTGCAGACGCTCGCACTCGTGCAGAACGACGACATCCTGGCCGGCCTCGTCGCCGGCCGCTCGCCGGGGCAGACCGTGGTCGGGTTCGCGGCGGAGACGCCGGCCGACGACGCGGATCTGCTGGAGCGCGGGCGCCGCAAGCGCCGTCGCAAGGGCGTCGACCTGCTCGTCGTGAACGAGGTGGGCTGGAGTGCGGGCTTCGAGTCGACCGACAACCGCATCATCGTGGTCGGGGATGACGACCAGGTCGTGGCCGAGGCATCCGGCACCAAGCGCGAGGTCGCGGACGCGGTCTGGGATGCCGTCCTCGCCGTGCGGGGCGCGCCGGACTGATCAAGCGGGGCGCGGGGAGAAAGGGGCCGCGGGGTCGGGCGCGCGCGTGGCTGCGGCATCCTTCCTCTCCGCCCTCAGGCCCGGCGCTGCTGAGGCGATCTGCGCAACGGAGGAGCGGACCCGGGGTTCCGGCCCTCGCATCGGCCGATCTCCTCCGTTGCGCCACGCCGCGGCGCGACCGTCGGGGTCGCAGGCGCCGGGCAGAGAAGGGATGCCGCGAGCGCCGTCGCGCGCGTCGGAGGCGGAGTTGCCGCGACCGGCGGCGGGCCGGGCAGATCGACGCAGGCGACTCGGCTCAGCGGCCCGATCCGGCGTAGACAGTGGCCTCCGTGTCGCCGTCCAGGCCGTAGGCGGTGTGGACGACCCGCGCGGCCTCGGCGAGGTCGCTGCCGCGCACGACGACCGAGATGCGGATCTCGGAGGTCGAGATCATCTCGATGTTGATCCCCGCGACCGAGAGCGCCTCGAAGAGGGTCGCCGACACTCCCGAGTGGGTGCGCATGCCGGCACCGACGACCGAGAGCTTACCGATCTGGTCGTCGTGGACGAGGCTCTCGAAGCCCACTTCGGACTGATCCGCGGCCAGAGCCTTCAGGGCCGTGGCGGCGTCGGTCTTCGGGAGCGTGAACGAGATGTCGGTGCGCCCGGTCGCCGCGACCGAGACGTTCTGCACGATCATGTCGACGTTCGCGCCGGACTTGGCGACGACCTTGAAGATCTCGGCGGCCTTGCCGGGCACGTCGGGCACGCCGATGACGGTGATCTTCGCCTGGCTCAGGTCGGTGGCGACGCCGGCGACGATGGGCTCTTCCATCTCTTCTCCCTCTTGGCCGTCGGGCAGGCTCATCCCCTGGCCGAGCACGTAGGTCCCCACGCCCGAGCTGAACGTGGAGCGGGCATGGATCAGCACGCCGTGGCGGCGGGCGTACTCGACAGCGCGGATGTACAGCACCTTCGCGCCGTTCGCGGCGAGCTCGAGCATCTCCTCCGCCGAGACCACGTGCAGCTTGCGCGCCTTCGGCACGACGCGCGGGTCGGCGGTGAAGATGCCGTCGACGTCGCTGTAGATCTCGCAGACGTCGGCGTCGAGCGCCGCCGCGAGGGCGACGGCCGTCGTGTCGGAGCCGCCGCGGCCGAGGGTGGTGATGTCGCGGGTGTCGCGGTTGAAGCCCTGGAAACCCGCGACGATGACGATCGCGCCCTCGTCGAGCGCCTCGCGCAGGCGCACGGGGGTGACATCGACGATGCGCGCCGAGCCGTGGTCGGCCGTCGTGATCATGCCGGCCTGGCTGCCCGTGAACGAGCGCGCCTCGAAGCCCATCGAGTGGATCGCCATGGCCAGCAGGGCCATCGAGATCCGCTCGCCGCTGGAGAGCAGCATGTCGAGCTCGCGCGGCGCGGGGATCGGTGAGACCTCGTTCGCGAGGTCCAGCAGCTCGTCCGTGGTGTCGCCCATGGCGCTGACGGCGACGACGACTTCGTGGCCGGCGCGGCGCGTGTCGACGATGCGCTTGGCGACCCGCTTGATGCTCTCCGCGTCGGCGACGGACGACCCGCCGTATTTCTGGACGATCAGCGCCACGTTGGATCTCCCCGGGATGCGCCGCCGGTCCCCTCGACGTGCGATGTCTCCGACCGGCGGAGGGCGAACGGATGCCGCGCCCGAAGGTCAATCTTACGGACGGCCTCATGCCGCCCCGACCATGTGACCGCGCGCGGTCGGCCGCTCGCTTGCGGCGATCGGTCGTCGCAGGAGCAGTTCGCCGCAGGTGGACTCGGGCGTCGTCGTTCACTTGCGCCGATTGGTCGTGTGCAGAGGCAAATTGCCGCAAGCGACGCGCTCTGCGGGCAGGCGGCGCGGCGCAGGCACCAGGACACGCACCCGGCGAACCGGGCCAAGCTCGCCAGGTCCGCGATCGCGTTCGTCTCGCCCGTCGCCTACCTCCTGGGCGGCATCCTGCCCGTGCTCGATCTGCCGGGCGTCACGTGGTTCGCGGTGGGCTCCATCGCGGCGATCGTCGCCGCGGTGCTCATCTCGCGGATCGCGCTCGTCGAGGTCCTGCGCTGACGCCGCCGGTCGCCGACGTCCGCTCGACGCCGTCGGGTCCGTCGTGACGCGCGGTCGGCTGCTCAAGGACTGCGCGTTCCGCCGAGGGGCGGGGGTCCCGGCCGCGCCCGGCGAGGGACCAGGCCGCCGGTCGCCGCCAGCCAGCAGCCGAGGATGACGAGCGGGAAGCCGACGAGCAGGCCGACGCTGAGCTCCTCGCCGAGGAGAAGGGTGCCCAGGACGATCGCGACCACGGGATTCACGTACGTGAAGAGCGGCGCGCGGGCCGGACCGACCTCGGCGATCAACGCGAAGAACGCGATGAAAGCGACCGCCGTGCAGATGACGCCGAGCGCCACGAGCGAGACCGTGCTGCGCATCGTCGGCACCTCGTGCTGCGTCAGCAGCCCGATCGGCAGGTAGAAGAGCCCGACGGCGAAGAGCGAGAGGGTGATCGTGCCGAGCGAGGGCACGTCCTTCAGCTTGGTCGCCACGATGAACGGGGCGATGGCATAGCAGACCGCGACCAGCAGCACCTCGACGATCGCCACGAGGCTCGTCGTGCCGCCGGCTGCGAGCCCAGGACCGGCGACGATGATCCCCACGCCGACGAACCCGACGACAAGCCCTCCGGCGCGGACGGGTCGCAGCATCCCCCGATCGCCGCGAGTGAACGCGATGGCCGCGGCGAAGAGGGGCACCGTCGCGACGAACAGTCCGGTGAGCCCCGAGGGAAGGGTCTGCTCGGCGTGTCCGAGGAGCAGGAATGGCCCGGCCATCTCGATCGCGCCGAACGCGAGCACCCAGGGCCACAGGCGAAGGGCGGGGCGCAGTGCGCCCCGATGGATGGCGAGCGGGAGGAGGATGACCGCCCCGATGAGCGTGCGGCCCGCGACGACCGCCGCGGGCGAGTACGAGTCGACGGCCTCTTTGATGAACAGGTACGGCACGCCCCAGACAAGCGCCATGACGGCGAAGAGCACCCAACCCCGCGTCGTGAACCGGGACGGAGCCGCCACGACCGCCGGCCCGCTCACAGGGTGCGCCGGCCCTCGAACGCCCGCCCGAGTGTCACCTCGTCTGCGTACTCGAGGTCGCCTCCGACGGGGAGGCCCGAGGCCAGGCGCGTCACCGTGATCTCGAGCGTCGTGAGCAGCCGGCTGAGGTACGTGGCGGTCGCCTCGCCCTCCAGGTTGGGGTTGGTGGCGAGGATGACCTCCTGCACGGTGCCGTCGGCGAGGCGCTGCATGAGCTGGGCGATCCGCAGGTCATCGGGACCGATGCCGGCGATGGGGCTGATCGCACCGCCGAGCACGTGATAGAGCCCTCGGAACTCGCGCGTGCGCTCGATCGCCGCGACGTCCTTCGCATCCTCGACCACGCAGATGAGCGACGGATTGCGGCGCGGGTCGCGGCAGATCGAGCAGCGCTCCTGCTCGGATACGTTGCCGCACACCTCGCAGAAGCGCACCTTCTCCCGCACCTCGGCGAGGAGCTGGGCGAGGTGGGAGACGTCGAAGTTCGGGGTCTGCAGGATGTGGAAGGCGATGCGCTGGGCGGACTTCGGGCCGATGCCCGGAAGCCGCCCGAACTCATCGATGAGGTCCTGGACGATGCCGTCGTACATGGGCTAGCTGAACCTCGTCGGCGGTTCGTAGGGCTCTTCGCGGAGGAACGTCGCGCCGAGCACCTGCCGCACGACGGCCTCGCCGTACCGCTGCACACCGGCGTGCGCCGACCTGGTCTCGCGCCCGACACCGACCTGGCGCGGCGGAACGGCGAGCGGCGGCGCGATCGACGGGGGGACGGGAGCATCGACGGATGCCGCGATCTCGAGATCCTCCTCGTCGTCGCCGTCGTGCTCGATCGAGGGCTCGACGTCCTCCCTCGGGAGCACATCGCCCTCGCGCGGCGGGGCGAGCGTCGCCGTGCGCTGCCGCAGGGTTGCGGACGCCGCCTCCTCGGGCTCGTCGTCGATCGGGAACTGCGCGACGGCGGGGCCTGAGGGCGTGGCAGCCTCCGGGACGACCGGGGCCGGCCCGTCGTCCCGCGCCGTCGAAGCGTCGGGGATGGGCGCGACAGCCCATTCCGTCACGGGTGCCGCGGCCGCCCGGGCGGGAGCCGGGGCGCGGGGCGCCTCCCGCTGCGCGCGGGGCGGAGCAGGCGGAGCCGTGGGCGCGTCCGGCCGACCGCCGTGGCCGCCGTCGGCGTCGTGCCGGGCGATGTACTTCACCCGGATGCCGAGCACAGCCAGGATCGCCGAGCGCAGATCTTCGCTGGGACCGGCCCCCGCCGAGAGCTGCTTGAACTTGGCGACATCGGCCTGGCTGCGGAAGTTCAGGGTGAGCACGTCGTCGTTCAGCCCCACGACGTCGGCGGCGGAGGCGACCAGCCACGACGATCGGCTGATGTCTTCGAGACGGCCGAGCACCTCGGGCCAGGCGTCTCTCATCCGCTGCAGCGACACCGGCCCCGTGGGAACGGACGGAGCGGGCTCGAGCGGGGCGGGGACGGCGGGCGGGACGGATGCCGCGGCCGCGCGAGGGGTCATCACGTCCGGCGTCGCCGCCTCCCCTCGCTCGGCCCGCTCGGCGACCGTGGAGGCCGTGGCGAGATCCGCGGAATCCGCGGATCGGGCGGCCGGGCGAGGAGCCGTGGGCTCGGGCGCGGCTGCCGGGACCGTCGCCGCAGGCGCCGGAGCCGCCACCGCAGGAGCCGCCACCGCAGGAGCCGCCGCCGCCGCAGGTGCCGCGGCTCCGCTGCCGGCGGCGAGCACGCGGGCCACCATCAGCTCGAGCTGCAGCCGCGGGGAGGTCGCTCCCGTCATGTCGTCCAGCGTCGCAATCACGAGATCGGCGGTGTGCGACAGGCGCGCCGACCCGAACGCGTCGGCCTGGCGCTCCATGCGCGCGAGGTCCTCCGCCGAGACTCCGCGCAGGACCGCCGCGGCTCCCTGCCCGGTCGCGGCGACGACGATGAGATCCCGCAGCCTCTCGAGCAGGTCGTCGACGAAGCGCCGCGGATCCTGGCCGGTCTGCACGACGCGGTCGATCGCCGCGAAGGCCGCCGAGGCATCCGTCGCCGCGAAGGCGTCCACCACCTCGTCGAGGAGCTCCGCGTGCGTGTAGCCCAGCAGGGCGACGGCGCGCTCGTACGTGACGACGGAACCCTCCGAGCCGGCGATGAGCTGATCGAGCAGCGACAGCGTGTCTCTCGGCGAGCCGCCGCCGGCCCGCACGACGAGCGGCAGCACCCCGGACTCGACCGTCACGTCCTCGGTGTCGCACAGCTCCTGCACGTAGGCGAGCATCGCCGCAGGCGGCACGAGCCGGAACGGGTAGTGGTGCGTGCGGGAGCGGATCGTGCCGATGACCTTCTCCGGCTCGGTCGTCGCGAAGATGAACTTGACGTGGTCGGGCGGCTCTTCGACGAGCTTCAGCAGCGCGTTGAAGCCCTGCGGCGTCACCATGTGGGCCTCGTCGAGGATGAAGATCTTGAACCGGTCGCGCGCGGGGGCGAAGATCGCGCGCTCGCGCAGGTCGCGGGCGTCGTCGACGCCGTTGTGCGACGCGGCGTCGATCTCGACGACGTCGAGAGAGCCGCCGCCGCCACGGCCCAGCTCGATGCAGCTCTCGCACGTGCCGCACGGAGTGTCGGTCGGGCCCTCCGCGCAGTTGAGACAGCGCGCCAGGATGCGCGCGGACGTCGTCTTGCCGCAGCCGCGGGGCCCGGAGAAGAGGTAGGCGTGACCCACGCGGTCGCCGCGCAGCGCCGTCATGAGCGGCTCGGTGACCTGGGCCTGGCCGATCATCTCGCCGAACGTCTCAGGACGATAGCGGCGATACAGAGCGGTGGTCACCGCACCAGCCTACGGCGTAGGTCGGACATCACGCCGGGCCCCTCGACCACGCCGCGCCGCGGCATCCCGAACCTCCCCGACCTCACGCCCCGACCGTCTCCTCGCGCTCGGGGAGCGTGCCGAGCACACCCGTGTCGGTGATGATCGGGATCGCCGCCGTGACCGTCGGCACCGAGGCGACGAGCAGCGTGCCGTCCTCGCGCCGGACGTCCTCGAGCTGGCGGATCGTGGGCCGCCCCGGGATCACCGGTCCCTGATCGGCGAGGGGGACGACGACCTCGTCGCCGGGCGACACGGTGTAGCTCGAGCCGCGCACCGTGAAGGTCACCGGATCGCCCTCGCCCGCCGCGATCCTCAGCGCGTCGCGCGTGAGCACGACATGCAGGCGCGTGCCGTGCCACTGAAGGGAGTAGGCCAGCTCATCCCAGCTCCGCGGAAGCCGCGGGTCGAACGACAGCTCGCCGAAGTGGTCGCGCAGGCCGCCGAAGCCCGAGACGAGCGCCGTCCACACGCCGCCCGCAGACGCGACGTGCACGCCGTCGGCGGCGTTGTGGTGGAGGTCGCCGAGGTCGACGAACGCGGACTGCTCGAAGTAGTGCAGCGCGAGGTCCTGGTAGCCGACCTCCGCCGCGAGGATCGACTGCACGACCGCCGACAGCGTCGAGTCGCCGGTCGTCAGCGGGTCGTAGTACTCGAAGTCGGCGAGCTTCTCCTCGGCGGTGAAGTGGTTCCCCTGCAGGAACAGCGCGAGCACGACGTCTGCCTGCTTCAACACCTGATACCGGTAGATGACCAGCGGATGGAAGTGCAGCAGCAGCGGCCGCTTGTCGGGCGGCGTGTGCTCGAGGTCCCAGATCTCGCGCTCGAGGAACACCTCGTCCTGCGGATGGATGCCGAGGGCCGCACTGTAGGGGATGTGCATCGCCTCGGCGGCCCGGTCCCACGCATCCGGCTCCTCGGGGTCGAGCGCGAGGCGGTCGACCATCATCCGGTAGGCCTCGGGATCGGTGTCGGCCATGAGCCGGACCGTGCGAGCGGCGAAGCGGAGGTTGAAGCGCGCCATGACGTTCGTGAAGAGATTGTCGTTGACGACCGTCGTGTACTCGTCCGGACCGGTCACGCCGTGGATGTGGAAGGTCTCCACCTCGACGTCGCCGTCGCTCGTCCGCCAGAACCCGAGGGTCGTCCACAGCCGCGCCGTCTCGACGGCGATGTCGACGCCCTCCCGGAAGAGGAACTCGTTGTCGCCCGTCGCCCGCACGTACTTCGCCAGGGCGAAGCTCACGTCGGCGTTGATGTGGTACTGCGCCGTGCCGGCGGCGTAATACGCCGAGGCCTCCTCGCCGTTGATCGTGCGCCACGGGAAGAGCGCGCCGGCCTCGTTCAGCTGGAAGGCCCGGCGGCGTCCCGCGGGCAGCATGAGGTACCGCATCCGCAGCGCGTTGCGGGCCCACTGCGGGGTCGTGTACGCGAGGAAGGGCAGGACGTAGATCTCGGTGTCCCAGAAGTAGTGCCCGCTGTAGCCGGAGCCCGTCATGCCCTTCGCAGGGACCCCCTGTCCGTCCGCGCGCGCCGCGGCCTGGGCGAGCTGGAACAGGCACCAGCGGGTGGCCTGCTGCAGGGCCGGGTGGCCGGCGATCCGCACGTCCGAGCGCTCCCAGAAGCCGTCGAGCCACGCGCGCTGCTGGCGGATGAGCTCGTCGACGCCGACCATGAGCGCCCGATCGAGCGTGCGACGGCAGCGATCGACGATCTCCCGGGCGGGCACCCCGCGGGAGGTGTGATAGCTCACGAGCTTGGTGACCCGGATGGGCACCCCGGCCTTCGCCTGCACGCGGAAGACGTTCTTGGCGATGTCGGGCTCGATGAGCCTGCGGGCCGAGTACTCGTTCTCCGTCTCGATGAGGTGCTCGGCCAGCACCGCGATCGTCATGCCGGAGTTGGTGACGCGGTACGACAGCGCCGAACGCGTGTCGTCCTGCCAGTACTCCTGCGGCTGCAGCACGCGCTCGTGGAATCGCTCGGTCTTGCGCGGATCGAAGCCCGCGCGGGCCGTGTGGGCGGGGGAACCGCCGTACACGTCCTCGCCGTCCTGACGGTTGATCACCTGACAGCTGATCGTCACGGGGGCATCGGCGTTGAGGACGGTCACCTCGACGCGCATGATCGCCAGGTGCTTCTCCTCGAACGACACGAGTCGCTCGAAGTCGATGCGCACCTCCTTGCCCGCCGGCGTCACCCAGACGAGGCCGCGCCGCAGCACGCCGTCGCGCATGTCGAGAGCGCGCTCGTACTCGCGCACGTCCGCGACGTCGAACGACAGGGGCTCGTCGTCGACGTAGACGCGCATGATCTTGGCGTCCGGCGCGTTGATGATGGTCTGCCCCACCTCGGCGAAGCCGTAGGCCTGCTCGGCGTGGCGGATGGGGAATGTCTCGTGGAATCCGTTGATGTAGGTCCCGTGCTCGTGCGCGTGACGGCCCTCGGGCATGTTGCCGCGCATGCCGAGGTAGCCGTTGGCGACGGCGAAGAGCGTCTCGGTCACGCCCGACTCCGCCGGGCTGAACCTCGTCTCGACGAGGCGCCACGGGTCGACGGGGAAGCGGTCGCGGTCGATCATGGGACGAGCTCCTCCAGGTCCGTCACCACCACATCCGCCCCGGCCGCACGGAGCTCGTCCGCGCCGGCACCGCGGTCGACGCCCACCACGAGAGCGAACCCACCCGCCGCCGCGGACTGCACGCCGCTCAGCGCGTCCTCGACGGCGACGCTGCGGGCCGGATCGACATCCAGCATCCGGGCCGCCTCGACGAACACGTCGGGTGCCGGCTTGGAGGCGAGGTGGTCGCGCTCGGCGATGACCCCGTCCATCACCACCGGGAACCGGTCGCGGATGCCCGCGACCTGGAGCACCTCCTCGGCGTTCTTCGAGCTGGACACCACGGCCACGGGAGTGCCCGCGGCAGCCAGCGCGTCCAGCAGGGCGACCGAGCCGGGGTACGGTGCGATCCCCTCGTCGCGCAGCACCCGGGAGAACACCTCGTTCTTGCGGTTGCCGATGCCGCACACGGTGTCCGCCTCGGGCGGATCGGAGGGATCACCCCAGTGCACCTCGACGTCGCGGCTGCGCAGCAGGCTCGCGACGCCGTCGTACCGCTTCTTGCCGTCGAGGTAGTCGAAGTAGTCGCGCTCCTCGTACGGCGGCTGGATGCCCCATGCCGCGAAGAGCTCCTCGAACATCGTCCGCCACGCGTGCATGTGCACCTCGGCGGTCGGGGTGAGAACCCCGTCGAGGTCGAAGAGCACTGCGTCGAACGTTGTCAGGTCGGGCAGGGCGTCAGCGGGCACAGAACCTCCAGGGCGAGGGTCAACGGGTCGAAGACGAGGCGGCTCTTCGTCGCGCCGTCATGCAAGCGTAATGGCCGCGCCCCTGCTTCCGAGCGCTGCCGCATCCGGAATGGGTGACGGATGCCGCCGCCGCCCGCGAGGCGCCGTTCAGCCCGCCACGGAGAGGGTCTGACGGGCGATCTCGAGCTCCTCGTTCGTCGGGACGACGAGGACGGTGACGGATGAGGCATCGGTCGAGATGACACGGATGCCGCGGCCCCGCGCCGCGTTGCGCTCGGGGTCGATCTCGATCCCGGCGAAGCCGAGGGTCGACAGGGCGCCGGCCCGCACGGCGGGGGCGTTCTCACCGACGCCGGCGGTGAACGAGATGACGTCGGCGCCGCCGAGCTCGGCGAGGTAGGCCCCCGCGTAGGAGCGCAGCCGATGCACATAGACCTCGAACGCGAGGGTGGCCGCGGCATCCCCCCGCTCCACTCCCGCGGTGATGTCCCGCATGTCGCTGACGCCCGCGAGACCGAGCAGGCCGCTGCGCTTGTTGAGCAGCGTGTCGAGGTCGTCGAAGGACATGCCGGCCCGACGCGCGAGATGGAAGAGGACCGCCGGGTCGATGTCGCCCGAGCGCGTGCCCATCACGAGGCCCTCGAGCGGGGTGAGGCCCATCGAGGTGTCGACGGAGCGTCCGCCGTCGATCGCCGTGACCGACGCCCCGTTGCCCAGGTGGAACACGATCTGCTTGAGCTCGGCGAGCGGGCGGCCGAGGAAGGCGGCGGCCGCCTCCGAGACGAATTTGTGGGACGTGCCGTGGAAGCCGTACCGGCGGATGCGGTGCGCCTCAGCGAGCTCGCGGTCGATGGCGTAGGTGTAGGCGGCGGGCGGGAGGGTCTGATGGAAGGCCGTGTCGAAGACGGCGACGTGGGGCAGCTCGGGGAACGCGGCTCTGGCCGCCCGGATGCCCTGGAGCGCACCGGGGTTGTGGAGCGGGGCGAGCACCGAGAGCTCGTCGATGTTGATCTCGACCAGCGGCGTCACGAGCGTCGGCTCGAAGAAGCGCGCACCGCCGTGCACGACGCGGTGCCCCACCGCCACGGGCGGGCGATCCTCGAGCGACGGGCCGTGCTCGGCGAAAGCGTCGAGCATGACCCGGAAGCCGGCGGTGTGGTCGGGGATGGGGAGGTCGCGGCGGTAGGTGGCGTCGGTGGCGGTGACGGATGCCCCGTCCTGCGCCCCGCGGAAGTACACGGTGTGCGTCGACTCCCCCGTCGCCTGGCCGATGCGCTCGACGAGTCCCGACGCGAGGACCGCCTCGGCATCCATGTCGATGAGCTGGTACTTGAACGACGACGACCCGCTGTTGACCACCAGCACGAGGCTCATCGGACCGCCCCGGTCTCGGCGGCCGAACCCGCGGTCGTCGAGCGAGGAGCGCAGCGACGAGACGAAACGCGCCGGGCGCGCGAGCAAGCGAGGATCTCCGCCCGCTGCGGGCGTTTCGTCTCGCTGCGCTCGCTCAACGACCGGGGTTTCACAACGGTCATACGGCGCTCCCCTCGCTCTGCGCCTGGATCGCCGTGATGGCGATCGTGTTGACGATGTCGTCCACGAGCGCTCCGCGCGACAGGTCGTTGATCGGCTTGTTGAGGCCCTGCAGCACGGGCCCGATCGCAACGGCGCCCGCCGAGCGCTGCACGGCCTTGTAGGTGTTGTTGCCGGTGTTGAGGTCGGGGAAGACGAACACGGTCGCCCGTCCCGCGACATCCGATCCCGGCATCTTCGCCTTCGCGACCGCGGCATCCGCCGCCGCGTCGTACTGGATCGGGCCCTCCACGAGAAGCTCGGGCTCACGCTCGCGCACGAGCGCGGTGGCCTGCCGCACCTTCTCCACGTCGGCGCCGGAGCCGGACTCCCCCGTCGAGTACGACAGCATCGCGATGCGCGGATCGATGCCGAACTGCGCGGCCGTCGCCGCGGAGGAGATCGCGATGTCGGCCAGCTGCTCCGCCGTCGGGTCGGGGATGACGGCGCAGTCGCCGTAGACGAGCACCCGGTCGGCGAGCGCCATGAGGAAGACGCTCGAGACGACGGATACGCCGGGCTTCGTCTTGATGATCTCGAACGCCGGCCGGATCGTGTGCGCCGTCGTGTGCGCGGCGCCCGACACCATCCCGTCGGCGAGCCCCAGATGCACCATGAGGGTGCCGAAGTACGAGACATCCGTCACCGTGTCGGAGGCCTGAGCGTACGTGACCCCTTTGTGCGCGCGGAGACGCTCGTACTCGCGCGCGAACTTGTCCACGTGGACGGCGTCGAACGGCGACAGCACGACGGCGTCGCGGATGTCGATGCCGAGCTCGAGGGCGCGGTTTCGCACCTCGATCTCCTCTCCGAGGATCGTGACGTCGGCGATGCCTCGCGAGAGCACCGTCGCCGCGGCCCGGAGGATGCGGTCGTCGTCGCCCTCCGGCAGCACGATGCGCTTGCGGTCTGCGCGGGCGCGCTCCATGAGCCCGTACTCGAACATGAGGGGGGTCACGACGGTCGAGCGGGCGAGGCCCAGCGAACGCACCAGCCCCTCCGTGTCGACATGCTTGTCGAACATCGCCAGCGCCGTGTCGTACCGGCGCTGCGAGTCGGCGGCGAGGCGGCCCCGCGTGGACATGACCGTGACGGCGGTCTCGTACGTGCCGGCATCGGTCGTCAGGATCGGCAGCGTCACGCCCAGGCCGTCGATGAGCCGGTCGATGTCGTCGGGCAGCGGGAACGGCCCGTTGAGCACGATGCCCGCAAGCGACGGGAAGGTGCCCGACCGATGCGCGAGCAGGGCCGCGAGCAGCACTTCCGTGCGGTCGGCGGGGATGATCAGGAGCGCGCTCTCGAACAGCCGCGGGAGCACGTTGACCATCGACATGCCGGCCACGACCACTCCGAGCACCTCACGGGTCAGGAGCTCGGCATCGCCCTTGAGGAACGTCGCATCCAGCGACCGCATGACGCCGCGCACCGACGGCGCGACGAGGAACCGATCCTCCGGCAGGGCCCACACCGACACGGCGCGGTCGGGCGCGGCACGCTCGGGGGCGGGCGAGGCGTCGACGACGGACTGGATCGCCTGGACGGTTTCGGCGAGCCGTTCGGGGTCGGCCCGGTTCGCCACGACGGCGAGGAGCCCCGCGCGCCCGTGCGCGAGCTCGGCGAGCGCGAGCGAGGCGATCTGCCCCATCTGGTCGGGAGTGCGCGCCGGCGCGGTGCCGAGCTGCTCCCCCTGCCCGGCGCGACCGCCCAGGACGAGCAGGACCGGGGCGCCGAGGTTCGCGGCGATGCGGGCGTTGTAGCCGAGCTCCGCGGGGCTGCCGACGTCCGTGTAGTCGCTGCCGACGATGACCACGGCGTCGCACTGCGCCTCGACCGCCTTGTACCGCTCGACGATCCGCGAGAGCGCGGCATCCGGATCCCGGCGCACGTCGTCGTAGGTGACGCCGACGCACAGCTCGTACGGGAGGTCGACGCCGTCGTGGTCGAGGAGCATCTCGAGCACGTAGTCGCGCTCGGCGGTCGACCGGGCGATCGGGCGGAAGACCCCGACGCGCGGCGTCGCGTGACTCAGGGCGTCGAGAACCCCCAGCGCGATCGTGGACTTGCCCGAGTGACCCTCCGCCGACGTGATGAAGATGCTCTGCGCCACGCGTTCAGCCTATGGGCGGGGTGGATGCCGCGGCCATGGATATCTCCGAGGCGAGGCGTCGCCGGCACGGGCGAACGCGCCGGGCGCGGCGCGTTCCGTCTCGCTTCGCTCGCTCATCGGCCGGGGAGCGAGGGCCGCTGCGACGAGGCGGAACACCGGACCGGTAGGCTCCGGGCCATGTGTCCGACGCCCGGCATCGACATCCCCGACTCCCGCGGTCGCATCGGCCTCAACCGCACGGGCCGCGACCTCGACCGCAACCCGGACGTCCGGGTGACCGAGGTCGAGCTCCTCGCCGCCGCGTGGCACGTGCTGCGCCGGACCACGCTGGAGTACCGGGACGCCTCGGGCACCTGGTCGACGCAGCAGCGCGAGACGTACGACCGGGGCAACGGCGCGACGGTGCTGCTGTACGACCGCGACGCGAGGAAGGTGCTCCTGACGCGCCAGTTCCGCTATCCGGTCTACGTCAACGACCACCCCGACGGGATGCTGGTCGAGACCGCCGCAGGACTCCTCGACGACGACGATGCCGAGACGGCCATCCGGCGCGAGGCGCAGGAGGAGACCGGCGTGGAGATCGGCGACGTCGAGCACGTGTACGACGTCTACATGAGCCCCGGCTCGGTCACCGAGCGCATTCACTTCTTCGCAGCGCCCTATGACAGCTCCCGGCGGCAGCACGATCGCGGCGGACTGGAGGAGGAGGGCGAGGACATCGAGCTCGTCGAGCTCGACATCGGCGAAGCGCTCGCGTGGATCCGCGATGGACGCATCCAGGACGCCAAGACGATCATGCTGGTGCATTGGGCCGTGCTCGAGGGCCCCTTCGCCCGATGAGGCAGGGCGGGAGCGCCCTGCGGCGGAACGTCCTGCTCGCGGCGCTCGCGGCGTACGCGGTCTTCGTGTGCCTCATCACGCTGAGTCCGCGCACCCCGGGCGACAGCTTCGTGACGCGGTTCGTGAACGATGCGCTCGCGGCGCTGCACGCGCGCGGCCTTCTCCTCCAGGTCGACTACCTGACGGTCGAGTTCTTCGCGAACACGCTCCTGTTCGTGCCGCTCGGCGCGCTCACGACCGCCGTGCTGGACCGCCGGTGGTGGTGGACGCTGCTCGTCGCGGGCACGGCGTTCTCGGGTCTGCTCGAGCTCGTGCAGCTGCTGCTCCTGCCCGACCGGGTCGCCGACTGGCGCGACCTGGTGTCGAACACGATCGGATTCCTGCTCGGCGCCGCGGCCGTCGTGATCGCGGGCTCGGCCGCGCGTCGGCGCGCGGCATCCTCCGTCCCCCGGCAAAAGTAAGACTCTCCGCGAACCCGGCAGAGCCTGGTTACCCTTGCTACGTTTCCGTCCTGGGGGAGTTGGCCTGGATGCCGCCTCGCGGAGAGCTGGGAACAGTCTACCCGTCCCGCGTCGTGCGAATGTCAGGGCCTTCCCAGGCCCACCGCCGCGGACGCGCGGTTAGGATCGACGAACGGGAGCGGCGTCGCCCCTGAGCGGCGTTCGACCGGGGAGGTCCAGTGGCGGATACGACGGTGACGGAGACGGATGCCTCGGTGACCGCACCGACGGATCCGGCGCCGATCGACGCCGCCGCTTTCAGCCGCACGACCGACGAGATCCTCGCGTCCGTCGGCAGCGTCATCGACGGGAAGCCCGACGCCGTGCGCTCGGCTCTGGTGTGCCTGCTCGCGGAGGGGCATCTGCTCATCGAGGACGTGCCGGGCGTCGGGAAGACGATGCTGGCCCGGGCGCTCGCGGCATCCGTCGACGCCACCGTCCGCCGCATCCAATTCACCCCCGACCTCCTCCCCGGCGACGTCACGGGCGTCAGCGTCTTCAATCCGGTCGAGCGGGAGTTCGAGTTCAAGCCCGGCGCGATCTTCGCCAACATCGTCATCGCCGACGAGATCAACCGCTCCTCCCCCAAGACCCAGTCCGCTCTCCTGGAGGCGATGGAGGAGCGACAGGTGACCGTCGACGGTCTCTCGCACGTCCTGCCAGAGCCGTTCCTCGTGGTCGCGACGCAGAACCCGCTCGAGATGGAGGGAACCTACGCCCTCCCCGAGGCCCAGCGGGACCGCTTCATGTTCCGCATCTCGATGGGGTATCCCGACGCCAGGTCCGAGGCGCTCATGCTTCGACAGCGCGACACCGTCAACCCGCTGTCCGCGATCCGGTCCGTCGTGTCGGCCGACAGGATCGCCGGACTCATCGCGTGGGCCCGAGCCGTCCACGTCGCCCCGACGATCGAGGACTACGCGGTCGCGCTGGCCCAGGCGACGCGCAGCCACTCCGACCTCCGGCTGGGCGCCAGCCCGCGCGCGACGCTCCAGCTCGTCCGTGCCGCCAAGGTGTGGGCCGCCCTCGACGGCCGCGGCTTCGTCATCCCGGACGACATCACGGCCCTGCTCATCCCGGTCTTCGCACACCGGCTCATCCCGACGCGCTCGGCCGGCGGCTCGCGCGCCCGCTCGGGCGCCGACGCGATCACGACGATCCTCGAGCGCATCGCGCAGAGCGTCCGCGTTCCCATCGCGGCCCGGCAGTAGGGGAGCAGGATGAAGCGGCTCTGGCCGTTCACGGCACGGGGGACGGGTGCGCTCGTCCTCGCGATCGCCTGCTTCATCGTCGCGAACGAGATCGGCGTCGTCGAGCTGCTCTACTTCGGGGTGCTGCTCGTCGGGATCCTCGTGGCGGGTCTGGTCTCGCTCCACCTCGTGCGCCGCACGGACCGCATCACCCGATCGCTCTCCCCCGACGTCGGCACGGTCGGGCGGCCGTCGACGGTCGTCGCGCGGGTCGGCGTGCGATCCCCCTTCCCCACCGCGCCCGGAACCTGGGACGACACGCTGCCCAAGGGGGTCACGGGGCTCTCCCACGGCACGTTCCCGGCCGTGAGCTCCGGCCTGGCCGGCGTCGACAAGGTGGTCGAGCTGGAGTACGCCGTCACGGGCGTGCGCCGAGGCATCCATTCGCTCGGTCCCCTCGTCGTGACCTCGACCGATCCCTTCGGGCTGACCAGGCGGCGCACGGTGTTCGCGGAGCGCACCGATATCACGATGGCGCCGGCGATCATCGAGCTCTCGGCGCTGACCAACCTGCTCGGCGACGCCGGCGGCACGCTCCACACGCAGAACAACCAGCTGGGCCAGGGCGCGGACAATCTCGTCGCCCGGCCGTACGTTCCGGGCGATTCGATGCGGCGCATCCACTGGCGGGCCTCGGCGCATCGCGGAGACCTCATGGTGCGGCAGGAGGAGCAGGAGTCGACCCCGGACGCCGTCGTCGTGCTGGACCGGGGGGTCCTGCGGTACTCCAGCGAGGCGATGACCACGACGGGCGCCGATCCCGGCTTCGAATCCGCCGTGTCGGTCGCGATCTCGGTCATGACGCGGCTCGTCCACGACGGCTACGCCGTCGACGTGATCGACTCCGACGGCACCGCGCTGACCGAGCGCATCGACGGCGGCGACATGACCGCGGTCGAGGACGTCCGCACGTTCTTCGCGACGCTGACCGCACGCAAGGACGACCACCTGCCGCGCCTGCCCAAGGTCTTCCAGGGCGTCATGACGGGACCGGTCGTGCTCGTCGTGGGCCGATTCGACCGGCAGGATGCCGAGGCCCTCGCCCCCGTCGTGCACCACAGCTCCCTTCCCATCCTGTTCGCCGTGGCGCCTTCGCGCGACGGGGTGGAGCGCGCGCTGGACTTCGGCTGGCACGTCGCCACGATCGATCCCGATGCCGACATCGCCGCGGCGTGGTCGGGGGTCGTCGAGCGGGGGGTGAGCCGTGCCCTCCGCTGAGTCCCGACCCCTCGCCGCCGAGCCGCGCCGCACCACGCGCACCGAGCGGGTAGTGCGGCGGCCGGAGGAGCCCCGGCGCAGCGACGATCGCGACCTGCGCAGGCCGGCGGATCTGCCGCTGACCCTGGGCGTGCTCGTGGCGATCCTCGCCGCGCTCATGCCCGTGCTCGGCGTGGTCCGGCCCTGGCCATGGCTCGGAGTCGCGCTGCTCCTCGTCATCGCGATCCTCGCGGCCGGGTATGTCGCGCGGCTGTACCGGCTTCCGGCCGTCGCCGTCAGCCTCATCGAGGTGTCGATCTGGGCGGTCGCGCTGACCTTCCTCTATTTCCGCGACACAGCGCTCCTGTGGCTTCTTCCCACGCCGGCGACGTTCCGCGCGATCCCCGAGTCGATCACTGTGGCCTCGAACGAGATCGCGCTGGGCGCCGCTCCGCTCCAGGCGGGGCCGGAGCTGTCGTTCCTCATCGTCGGCGCGACGGCGCTGCTCGCCATCATCATCGACCACGTCGTCCTCACCGCGAGGATGCCGCTCCTGGCCGGAGTCGGCCTGATCGCCGTGTCGCTCATCCCGTCGATCGCCGTGCCCCGCGGCATCGAGGTGTGGTCGTTCGTGCTGCTCGCCGGCGCGATCCTCTTCCTGATCCGCGCCGACACCCGTTCGCGGGAGCCGAAGGGCGAGCGCGAGGCATCCCGCTCCGCAGGGGTCCCCGCGACCGCTCTGGGCATCGGCGCCATCGCGGTGGTCGTCTCGGTCGTCGCCGCTCCCCTGCTGCCCCAGCCGGCCGTCCAGCCGAGCGGTTCGGGGATCGGCGCGGGACCCGGCATCGATGTGACCCTCCAGCTCGGCGACGACCTGCGCCGTCCGCGCGAGACGATCTCGCTGCTCGTGCGCAGCGACATGTCGTCGACCCCGTATCTGCGCGCCGCCACGCTGTCCGAGTTCACGGGCTCGGTCTGGGAGCCCGACCGCTCGCGATCGCTGCCCCTGGGGAGCGAGTTCGCGCTCAACGAGGTGTCGGTCGCGCCCGACGTACGGGTCGCCGAGTACACGACGACGGTCGAGGTCAAGGAGCTCGTGTCGCCGTGGCTCCCGGTGCCCTTCCCGGCCGTCGCGGTGACCGGCCTCCGAGGCGACTGGGAGGCGGTCCCGTACAACCGCACCGTCGTCTCCCGCTCGACCTCCACCGCGGGGCAGGTGTACCAGGTGGTCTCGCACCAGCCGCGGCCGACGCTCGAGCAGATGCGGGCGTCGAACTCGGGCGGTCCGCAGATCCGCGACGAGACGACGTTGCTTCCCGAGGACCTTCCCGCGATCATCCGCGACACCGCCCAGCAGGTGACGGCAGAGGCCGGCAGCGATTACGACGCCCTCGCAGACCTGCAGCGATGGTTCCGCAGCGGCGAGTTCCGGTACTCGCTCGACGCACCGGTCGAGGAGGGCTTCGACGGCAGCGGCGCGGAGGCGGTTGCGAAGTTCCTCGAGGTCAAGGAGGGCTACTGCGTGCACTTCGCGTCGGCGTTCGCCCTCATGGCGCGGACGCTCGGGATGCCGTCCCGCATCGTCGTCGGCTACCTTCCCGGCAACGCGACCAGCGACTCGGTGGACGGCCAGACCGTGTACGAGGTCGCGAGCAGCCAGCTGCACTCGTGGCCCGAGGTGTACTTCGACGGCATCGGCTGGGTGCCCTTCGAGCCGACGACGGGTCTCGGCATCCCGACCACCTTCGCGCCAGCCGCGACGCTTCCAGGGACCGCCGACGACCCGCAGGATCCGCAGTCCGCGCCGTCCGCCTCGGCCACGCCCAACCTCCCCGAGTCCGAGCGTGACACCGGCGAGACGGGGACGACCGACGCGTCCTCGCCGACGACCTCGGTCAACCCGCTGCCGTCGCTCGGCATCGTGCTGGCGATCCTCCTGCTCCTCGCGATCCCCTCGATCGTCCGAGCGACCCAGACACGTGCCCTCCTCCGTTCCGCGGAACAGGGCGACGCCGTCGCCGCGTGGATGATCGTGATGGATGCCGCGATCGACCTCGGCATCCCGGTTCCGGCGAGCGAATCGCCGAGATCGCTGGGCAGGCGCCTGATCGACGAGCATGGTGCGCCGCTGGCCGAGACGACTCAGCTCGTGCGTGCGATCGAGCGGGCGAGCTATGCGCAGGGCGGCCGGCACCGGCTCTGGGAGTCCACTCCGATGTCGGATGCCGCGGCCGCCGTGCGCAGCGCGCTGTTCGCGTCTGCGAGCTCGAGCCGTCGCGTCCTCGCGGTCGTCGCGCCGAAGTCCCTCGTCATCCGGCCCGGCTCGGTCTACGCCGGGGCGGGCGCCCGCGCGCGCGCCGGACTCTGATCCCTCCACCGTTGCGGACAGCCCGAGCAGCGGCGTGGTTCGGAGCCGCGCACCGCACCGGGTAAGATGTCCTGTGGCCCTTCGGGGCCCAGGAGGATTCGCCTAGTGGCCTATGGCGCACGCTTGGAAAGCGTGTTGGGTGAAAGCCCTCAGGGGTTCGAATCCCCTATCCTCCGCCATTTTCGCCAGCGCTCTCCGCCCCCGGAGAGCGGTCGCGCCGACAGGTCGCGCCGCTGCCGCATACGAGTGACGCATTGTCAAGGGCGTCTGCTCACCCCACCCCGGAGTTAGGTTCGGAGTACTGAACGCCGTACTACCGCGCTTGGGGCGGAGAGGACAACGCGTGACCCAGCACACCGATGAGCACGAGACCGTCGCTCTCCTCGATGGGCGCTACGAGCTCCACGAACGTCTGGGCGCGGGAGGAATGGCGGAGGTCTTCCGGGCCGAGGACACGTTCCTCCGCCGCACGGTCGCCGTCAAGATGCTCCGGTCCGAAGCAGACGCGCTCGCTTCGCCGGTTCGGGCGCAGCGCGAGGTCAGCGCCCTCTCGGCCGTCGCCCATCCGGCGCTCGTGACGCTCCTCGATGCCCAGATCGCACCCGACCGGCAGCGATACCTCGTCATGGAGTTCGTCGACGGCCCGACCCTTGCGCAGCGGCTGTACACGAGTCCGCTCACGATGGAGCAGGTGGGGCACCTTGCATCCGAACTCGGCGCGGGACTGCGCGCCGTCCACGATGCAGGACTGGTGCATCGCGACGTCAAGCCCTCCAACATCCTGCTCGCACCGTCGGCGGCGCCGTCGAGGGAGTTCCACGTTAAGCTCGCCGACTTCGGTCTGGCCCAGCTCGCCGACGCAGCGCCTCTCACCACGCCCGGTGTCGTGATCGGGACCGCGGCCTATCTCGCGCCCGAGCAGGTACGGGGCGAGTCGTGCGGCTCGGCGGCCGACATCTACGCGTTCGGCCTGGTCCTCCTCGAAGCCATCACGGGCGAGCGGGCGTTCCCGCACGCGTCCGGCATCGGCGCGGTCATCGCACGTCTCGTCGAATCCCCCGAGATCCCCTCGGGTCTCGACCCGCGGTGGGCCGATCTGCTGCGCCGGATGCTGTCGGCCGAGCCCGCCGAACGGCCGAGCGCACTCGAGGTGCTCCATGCCGTGGCCGAGGTCCCGGCACCGGCCGTCCGGCCCGCCGCTGACAGTGTGCGCCGCGAAGAACCGTCACAGCGGGACGCGGCGACGGCGCTGCCCGCAGCCCCCCGTCTTTCCGACGACACGGCGCCGCGCCCCGTCCGCCGTCGTGGCGTCCGGCGTCTCTCGCGTTCGCTGGTTCTCGCTGCCTCGGTCGCCGGGGCGGGCGTGATCTGCGCAGCAACGATGCTGACCGGGCCCGCGTCCTCCCCGTCACGATCCGCGGCCGCCGAAGAGGCTCGCGTCGAGTATGCGATCCCCGGCGTGCTCCCCAGCGCGCCGAGTCTGATCGAGGCCGCGGACCTCGGCCCGACCGCCTCCGAGGAGCAGGCAGATGCCGATCCGACCACGCCGGACGACACCGCGGATGCCGCTCCGACCATCTCGCACGACGCGGCGAACCGCGCTCCGATCGCGTCCCACGCCTCCGTCGACCCCGTCGCCTCGGTCGCCTCCGTCGACGTGCCGGCGGTGTCGTCCCCGGCCCCGGCGGACGCGGGCGCGTCCCCCGCGCCGGCGGCCGCAGAGCCGGGGAATGGACGGGAGGGCGGCCAAGGCAACGCCCGGGACGCCGTGACCCACGGAGAGTCCTCGGGGCGTGATGCCGCTCGAGAGGCCGCGGTCCAGCAGCGAGGCCCCGATGACGCGGTCCGCGAAGCGGCTCAGGCCGGCGAGAAGGGCGGTCGCTGACCCGATCGCGCACACCCGCCCCGGGGGGCGCGGCGCGATCTCGTCACTCCCACGTGTGCACCGGCTCGTTGGTGTGCATCGCCTCGCGGTATTCGAGCAGAGTCGCGCGGAGGGCGTCGTAGCGCTCCATGTCGGCTCGCCGGTGCATCCGATCGACGAACCAGCCCGCGCCGGTGACGCCCGTGAGGCAGCGGCCCTCGATGATGCCGAGCAGGCGATCGCGGACGGATGCCTCGACGCCCCACGCCTCGAGTCCCTCGTGGGCCTTGGGAAGGAGACGTCGAAGAACGAGCTCGGTCGCCGGCACGTGGCCGACGCCCGGCCAGTAGAGCTGTGCGTCGATGCCGTCGCGAGCCGCGGTGTGGAAGTTCTCCTCGGCGGCCGGGAACGACAGCTGCGACCAGAGCGGACGGTTGTTCTCGGCGATCGCCCGCACGAGTCCGAAGTAGAAGGCGGCGTTGGCCATGATGTCGGCGACCGTGGGGCCGGCGGCCAGGAGCCGGTTCTCCACGCGCAAGTGCGGCATACCGCCGGCGATGTCGTAGATCGGCCGGTTCCAGCGGTAGATCGTGCCGTTGTGGAGGCGGAGCTCCGCGAGGGAGGGGATGCCGCCCGCCTCGAGCTCGGCCATGGGATCGTCGTCGTGCACGATCGGCAGAAGGGCCGGGAAGTAGCGGACGTTCTCCTCGAACAGATCGAACACCGATGTGATCCATCGTTCGCCGAACCAGACGCGGGGCCGCACGCCCTGCACCTTCAGCTCCTCGCTGCGGGTGTCGGTGGCCTGCTCGAAGAGCGGGATCCGCGTCTCCCGCCAGAGCTCGCGCCCGAGCAGGTAGGGCGAATTGGCCGACATCGCCAGCTGCACGCCCGCAATGGCCTGGGAGGCGTTCCAGTAGGCGGCGAAGGAGTCGGGTGATGTCTGCACGTGCAGCTGGGTGCTGGTGCAGGCAGCCTCCGGCAGGATCGAGTCCGCTGTGGTCCGCAGCCGCTCCGGACCGGCGATCGAGATCGCGATGTCCTCGCCGCGCGCATCGAGGATCTGCTCGCTGAGCAGCCGATAGCGCGGGTTGGCGCTGATGTTGTCCGGTCGCAGGTGGCCCTCGGCGAGGGTGGGGAGGATGCCGATCATCACGAGGTGCGCACCGATCGCCGACGACCGGGTCTCCGCGTGGTTGAGGCTGCGCCGCAGCCCCTCCTCGAACGTGGTGAGCCCGCCCTCTCGCAGGCGGGCGGGCGGCACGTTGATCTCGATGTTGAACTGCCCGAGCTCGGTCTGGAACGCGGCATCCGCGATCGCCTCGAGCGCCTCCGCGTTGCGCAGAGCGGGGTCTCCGACCTCGTCGACGAGATTCAGCTCGACTTCGAGGCCCGTCAGCGGGTCGGTCGTGTCGAAATGCGCTTCGCGAAGCATCCGCGCGAACACGTCGAGATTGCGCCGGACCTTCTCACGATGCCTCGTGCGGTCGGCGCGGGTGAACTCCTGTGCCGGGACGTCCTCCCCCATGCCGGAACTCTAGCGAGCCGGTGCCCGAACCGGCAGAAGGTCGCGCCCGGCGGGTCGGCCGCGCACCGGGTCCGGCGCAGCCGCGGCCGGGAAGCGGCGCTGCGGGTGCCGCGCGGCGGTCAGGTCGTCGAGTCGTCGGACGAGGCGCGATACCGGGCGGGCTCCGCCGTCCGCCGGAACCATCGACCGCTGATCTGGGTCGGCGCGATGCGCACCCACCGGTACTTGAGCGTCGGGATCCACGGGCTCAGGGGCAGGGCGTCCGCTGCGTCGATCTCGCTCTGCAGCTCGAGGCGCTTCGCGACCCCTTTCACGATCACGCTGGCCGCGGAGCTGTCGTCGAACTCGTCCACTTCGAAGGCCACTCGCGGATTGTCGGTGAGCTCCGCGAGCTTCGACCCGGGTGCCGTGCGGAAGAGCAGACGGGGGCCGTCGACCACGTAGTTCACGGGGAAGATGTCGGGCTCGCTGTCGGCCGCGAGGGCGAGGCGGCCGAGTTCGCCGCGAGACAGCAGATTCCAGCACTGCTCCTCGGTCAGCGTCACCACCGCGTCGTTCGTGTCGTTCATGACGTATCTCCGTCGATTCGTCGGCTGGAGGATGCTCCGCTCAGAACGATACTTCGGGACGGGTCAGCCCTTCCAGGACGTTCGGCCCAATCGCTCCCAGCGCTCCACGATCCGAGGCGTGCGATCGTCGCCGGCCGCAGGTTCGACGACGGCGCGACCGTTGATGAACACCCGCTCCACTTCGGAGCCGACCGACAGCGGATCGCCCGACCAGACGACGATGTCGGCATCCCGTCCGTCTTCCAGCGCTCCGACGCGCGCCTGCAGCCGGAGGATGGATGCCGGGTTGATCGTCAGCGCCTCGAGCGCCGTCTGCGCGGGCAGGCCCTCCCGCACCGCGAGGATCGCCTGCAGTCGCAGCTGATCGATGGGGACGACGGGGTGGTCGGTCGTGATGGCCACGGTGACGCCGGCGCGCGCGAGAAGCGCGAGGTTGCCGATCGCCCGGTCGCGGAGTTCGACCTTGGACCGCGACGTCAGCAGCGGACCGAAGATGACCGGGATGCCCTTCTCGGCCAGCACGTCGGCGATCTTGTGTCCCTCGGTGCCGTGGTTGACGACGAGCGAGTAGCCGAACTCCTCCGCGAGGCGGATGGCCGTGGCGATGTCGTCGTGGCGATGGCAGTGCTGGTCCCACACCAGCACTCCGTCCAGCACGGCCGCCAGGGTCTCGTCCGTGAGGTCGCGATCGAACGGCTCGCCCTTGGTGGCCGCGGCAGCCCGCTTCTCGGCATAGTTGCGAGCGCCGACGAACGCCTCGCGCAGCACCGCAGCGACGCCGAGCCGCGTCGACGGCGTCTGCTTCTTGTCGCCGTACACGCGCTTCGGGTTCTCACCGAGGGCGGACTTGACCGAGACGTCGAGCGCGAGCACCTGTTCGTCGACGGTGCGGCCGCCCCACGTCTTGATCGCGACCGTCCGCCCTCCGATCGGGTTGCCGGAACCGGGCTTGATGACAGCGGTGGTCACGCCGCCGCGCAGAGCGTCGCGGAATCCGACCTCCTCGATGTCGATGCCGTCCAGCGCCCGGAACCGGGCGCCGTTGGGGTCGGTCATCTCGTTCGTGTCGTTGCCCGACCAGCCCTCGCCCTCCTCGTGCACGCCCAGATGCCCGTGGGACTCGACGAAGCCCGGGAGCACCCAGCTTCCCGGCGCCTCCACGATGCGCGCGCCGTCCGGGACGGGGGTACCGGGTCCGCCCACGGCCGAGATGACTCCGTCCGTGGCGACCACCGTCCCGTTCTCGATCGGATCGCCGATCACAGGAACGACGTAGCCACCGGTGATCGCCAGGAACTCGGTCATCCTCCCACCCTAGGTCGGCCGCGGCGCCGCGGCGCCGGGGCCGCCGCCGCGCGGCGGAGTCAGCCGACCGAGGCCGCGGCGGCGCGGATCGCGTCGAGCGTCACCTCGGGGTGCGAGACCATCGACACGTGCGAGGCATCCACCTCGGTGATCGTGGCTCCCGCGCGCTGGGCCATCGTCCGCTTGAGGGCGATGGGGATGACCCGGTCCTCCGTGCCGAGGACCGCCCAGCTGGGGATCGTCCGCCACGCCGGCGGGCCCGAAGGCGTCACATTCGCCACGAGCGACGCTGGTCGCTGCGTCGCGGCGATCAGCCGGCGATCGGGCTCCGGGAGGTCCTGAGCGAACGAGTCGTGGACGGTCTCGGGCTTCAGATAGGCGTCCGCCGCACCATCGGGTGCGCCCGGGTACCCTGCCAGATCCAGCACTGTGGTGGGATCCTCGACGGCGAGCGCGGATCCGGACCCGCCGAGAAGGCCGACGACCGTCTCCCCCTCATCCGGGATGAATGCGTCGACGTACACGAGCGCCTTCACGTCGCCGCCGCCGAGCGCGGCGTTGGTGATGACGGCGCCTCCGTACGAGTGGCCGACGAGCACGACGGGTCCCGAGGTGCGCTGAGCGAGGAACGACGCGATGTAGGCGGCGTCCGACTCGAGGCCGCGCAGCTCGTTGGGCGGCGCCAGCACGACGAACCCCTCGTCCTGGAGTGGCGGGATCACCGCGTTCCAGCTCGAGGCGTCGGCCCATGCGCCATGGACGAGGACGAGGGTGGGCTTGCTGTCCGGCATGCTGACTTCCGATCGTTTCGGCCGCAGTCGCGCGGCTTGTGAAGGATGGATCGCGCCCCGAGTGCTGTGCCGGACGCAGTCGTCAGGATAGGAGCGCTCTCACCGGAGTGTCCAGCGTTGTGATCAGGAATTCACGTCGGGTCGAGCGGCCGCCGAAATGCTCGGCTCACCACCTGGGACGGGTGCGACGGCCACGTGCGATCGCGCCGATGCGAACGAGTCGAAGCCGGAGCCCGCACGAACCCCCCGGCCGTGCGGACTCCGGGGCCTCAGAGCCTACACGGGCGGAGTGACCGCGAACACTCGCATCGGTTCACGAGAGCCGAGTGGGCTCGAGGATGCTGTCGAGCCATCCGAACGAGCGGGCGTGGTAGTGCTGGCGCGCGCCGACCTCGCAGTGGTCGCCGGCGCCGTCGACGGCGAGGAACGTGATCAGCTCCTTCGGACAGGTGAGCGCGGCGAACGTCAGCGGCGCTTGCGATGCGATGGGGTCGAGCTCGCCGTGACAGATCAGCGTCGGGCACGTGATCCTGTCCGCGAGCCCCTTGAGCGTGTAGCGCCGCGCGTCGCGCACATAGTCCATCATCGATCCGACGCCGTTGACGTAGAGCCCGCGGCGCAGACTCCATCCCTCGGTCGGCTTCTTCATGAGCTTGTCCATCCGCGACTGGACGATCGCGACCGCGGCCTCGTTGCCGTCCGGGATCTGCGCCCGCACGGGCATCGGGAGCCGGTCGAGCACGGCATCGAACAGGTCGTAGAAGTTCGCGTCGGCGATGCACGCCGCGAGGCGGTGCTCCCCGCTCGCGGCCCGCGGCGCGAGGAAGCCGCCGAGGCTCCAGCCGATCAGCGCGATGCGCTCCGGATCGGCGCCCGGCCGCTCGAGCAGCCAGTCGACGACCGTGGGCACGACGTTCTCCCAGTCCGGCCGCAGCGTCACGCCCTGCTCGATGAGCACCGCCCCCTGCCCCGGCCCGTCGAAAGCCAGGACGTCGTAGCCGCGATCGAGGGCCGCCTGCGCGTTGCCGAAGTACATCTCCTCGACGGTGCCGTCGTACCCGTTCGTGAGGATGACCGTGGCACGCCGGCGGTCGTCGTCGGCCACGCGGAAGTAGTAGCCGGGCAGTGTGATCTTCCCGAGCGGGATCTCCACGATCTGGACGTGCGCGCCGAGATACGGGATCGCCCGCCGGAACGCCTCGCGCTGCCGGACCAGGCTCTCGCGCAGGCGCGGGTCGACCGGGCTGCCGAGGAAGGCGATCCCCGACGTGCGGAAGTATGTGCAGGCACGCAGGAACGCGCGCTTCGCGGTGTCGGCCCGGGCGGAGGCCTCGGCCTCCTCACCGAGCGCGAACGCCCGCCGCCCCGCCGCCGCCCACTCGTCGTGCCAGCTGTCCAGATCACGCTTCTTAACGCGGCGGGCGATCGCGATGCACTCCAACACGTCGGCGCCGCCGTACGGCGCCGTGCCGGCGGCGCGCAGCGTCTGCCCGTCGAAGAAGTCGTCCTCCACGGCGAATCCCGCCATCGCGCCCTCGCTCTCTCGTCGCCCTCACTCTGGCGGTCGCGGATGCAGCGGGCAAGCGGCGGTTCCCGCGGCGTCGCCGCACCCGCGTAGCAGGTCACCGGACGGGTGCCAATCCCTCGATCGCCCCGCCGCCACGCCGTATCGTCCCCCACATCGCGTTCGGGCGATGCCGGACGCCGCCGACAGGAGGAATGATGGCGCGATTCGGATACACCCTGATGACAGAGCAGAGCGGGCCGCGTGAGCTCGTCCGATACGCCCAGGCCGCCGAGGACGCGGGCTTCGACTTCGAGGTATCAAGCGATCACTTCACGCCGTGGCTCATGAGCCAGGGCCACTCCCCGTACGCGTGGACGGTGCTCGGAGCCGTCGCGCAGGTGACGTCGTCCGTCGACCTGATGACCTACGTCACGTGCCCGACGACCCGGTATCACCCCGCGGTCGTCGCCCAGAAGGCGGCGACCCTGCAGATCCTCAGCGAGGGCCGCTTCGTGCTGGGCGTCGGTTCGGGCGAGAGCCTCAACGAGCACGTCGTCGGCGAGGGCTGGCCGAGCGTCGACACCCGGCAGTCCAAGCTCGTCGAGGCCATCGAGATCATCCGCGAGCTGCACAGCGGCGACCTCCTGACGTACGACGGCGAGTACTTCCGCGTCGACTCGGCCCGGATCTGGGACGTGCCGGACGTGCCGGTCGAGATCGCCGTCGCCGTCTCCGGGGACGAGTCCATCTCGTCGTTCGCGCCCCTCGCAGAGCACATGGTGGCCGTCGAGCCGGAGGGCGACCTCGTCGAGAAGTGGGACGAGGTGCACGAGGGCGGCTCGCGCAAGATCGGTCAGGTGCCGATCTGCTGGGATCCCGACCGGGATGCCGCGATCGAGCGCGCCCACGACCAGTTCCGGTGGTTCGCCGGCGGGTGGGCCGTCAACAGCGAGCTGCCGACGCCCGCGGGATTCGCCGCCGCGAGCCAGTTCGTGCGTCCGGAGGACGTCGCCGCGGAGATCGCCTGCGGCCCCGATCTCGACGAGCTGGCGGAGAGCGTGCACCCGTTCCTGAAGGCCGGCTTCACCGATGTCGCCGTCGTCCAGGTCGGAGACGAGAGGCAGGATCAGTTCCTCGCCGAGGTGGCCGAGCCGCTTCTCGAGCGGATGCGCGCGCTCCGCTGAAGTCCCGCGTCAGTCGGGGAGCTCGAGGGGCAGCTCCTTCTGCTCGTCCCACGGCTCGGCCCAGCCGAGCCTGTCGAAGAGCGCGTCGAGCAGCATCCCGGTGAAGCCCCACACGAGGTGCTCGCGGCCGTCCTGCGCGACGAGGAAACCCGGCCCGCGCCACTCCTGACCGTCGCGCCGGATGACGGTCACGCCGCGGTTCGCCGGCGCGAGCAGGTCGGCGACCGGGGCGCGGAAGACGTCGGTGGACTCGGCCACGTCGACCACCCCGACGGGCGACGGATGCCGCCACCACCCGAGCACGGGAGTCACGAGGTGCTGCGAGTACAGCAGTGGCACATTCTCCAGCACGCCGAGCACGTCGACGCCCGCCGGATCGAGCCCGGTCTCCTCCCGCGCTTCCCGGAGGGCCGCGGCGACGGGGCCCTCATCCCCCGGGTCGACGCGTCCGCCCGGGAAGGCGACCTGGCCGGGGTGCGAGCGCAGGGTCGTCGCCCGGGCGAGCAGCAGGACGTCGAGGTCGCGCGAGACCGCGGAGGCCTGCGCGTCGTGATCGCTTGCCAGCCCGTCGAGGACCCCGAAGAGGATCAGGACCGCGGCGGCGCGGGCATCCGTCGCCGGCGGAAGGCTCGCGACCCAGCGGGATCCGCGCTCGTCACCGGCGGCGGCAGCGTGGGCGAGCGCCGTCAGTTCGGCACGCGCGCTCAGCGAGGTGGGATCGGCACGCACCGGATCAGGGTACGCCCGATGGCGGACACGCGGCGTTCGAGGCATCCGTCGCCGCGTACCACGGCGACGGCATGCCCACAATCCCGCGCCGCGCGGCGCCGACTGGGCCTACCGTCGAGACGATCCCCGACCATGAGACCGAAAGGCGAAGCGATGGCTGACACCGCGACCAAGAAGAGCTCGACCTCCTCGTCGGGAGGCACCGCGACGAAGAACCGCCGCCGTCCCGCGAGGAGTGGCGCCATGCTCACGAACGAGCAGAACGCCGAGAGCGGCTTCCAGGCGTCCGAGTCGCTGAGCGAGAACCTCCAGCGCGTGCTGGTCGACCTCATCGAGCTGGCGAGCCAGGGCAAGCAGGCGCACTGGAACGTCGTCGGCAAGAACTTCCGCGACACGCACCGGCAGCTCGACGAGATCATCGAGGCGGCCCGCGGCTTCAGCGACACGGTCGCCGAGCGCATGCGCGCCCTGCACGCGCTCCCCGACGGCCGCAGCGACACCGTGTCGGAGACGACGACCCTGCCCGAGTTCCCGCAGGGCGAGATCGACACCTCCGAGGTCGTCGATCTCATCACGGAACGGCTCGAGGCCGCCATCGGCACGTGCCGCGAAGTGCACGACGATGTCGATGAGGAAGACCCCACCTCCGCGGACATCCTCCACGCCATCCTCGAGTCGCTCGAGCAGTTCGCGTGGATGGTAAGCGCCGAGAACCGCACCCCCTCCACTCGCTGAGAACGTCGCGGCGGGCGCGATCCCGCGTCCTCGGGTGCGGCCCCCGAGCCCCCTCGGCGCGCCGCAAGAACGGCGCGCGGGACGCCGCCGTCCAGGTAACGTCCAGATAACGCTCAGAAAAGACGTGCAGGATCAGGGTTTTGTGTCCGCAAGAGCGGCCGCGATGCGTCGAAACGCCGGCGCGGACTCCCGACACGAAACCCGAATCCATGCGCTCGAAGACGTCTCCTCCTTCCGCCCGCCGTACTCGCCGACTGTCCGAACGCCGCACCCGACGCCGTCCGCTCGTCGTCGCATCGGGAGTAGCCGCCGCCGTCGCCACGATGGTCGGGCTCGTCGGCGCCGTCCCTGTGTCGTATGCCGAGGCATCCGGATCGTCGGTGACCTTCGTGCCCGCCTCGTACACGATCCCCGCCACGACGACGGCGACGACCGCGACGGGCGAGGACGGTGCGACGAGCACCGCCGCTGAAGCGGTCACGGCCGCTGCCGCCGCCGTGACGGCCGCTCAGGCTGTCACGTCCGACATCGCCGCCTCGGGTCTCGACATCGGGGTCGCGGAGACGACGGTGGACACCGCCGACCTCCAGCAGGCGGCCGACCGTCTCGAGATCGGCATCGACCACCTGCCCGACGCGCTGCTCCCCGACGTCACCGACAATGTGACCGATCTTGTGACGGCGACCAACCAGCAGGTCGCGAGCCTCCGCGGCAGCCTCGACGCGGCGATCGCCGCCGAGGCGCAGCGACAGGCGGAGGAGAAGGCCCGTCAGGAAGCGGAGGCCCGCGCCAAGGCCGAGGCCGAGGCGAAGGCCGCCGAGGCTGCGGAGAGCTCTTCGTCGTCGGGCTCCTCGTCGGGGCGCTCTGCTTCGGCCCCCAGCGTGCCGATCCCCTCGGGGAACGGCAACGGCGACAACAGCCCCAGCGGCGCTCAGGCGTTCGCCTACTCCCAGTTCGCCGGCCGCGGCTGGGGAGACGATCAGTTCGGCTGCCTCGTGGCGCTGTGGAACAAGGAGTCGGGCTGGAACTACCAGGCGTACAACCGCTCCAGCGGCGCCTACGGCATCCCCCAGGCCCTCCCGGGCAGCAAGATGGGCTCGGCGGGAGCCGACTGGCAGACCAACGCCGCCACGCAGGTGCTGTGGGGTCTGGGCTACATCCAGGGGCGCTACGGCACTCCGTGCGGCGCGTGGGGTCACTCGCAGTCGACCGGCTGGTACTGAGTTCTCGCACCTGAGACTTTCGGGGACGGATGCTGCGGCATCCGTCCCCCGCTTTCGTGAACGAAGGCGCTCAGCGCTGGCCGGACGCCGCGGCCCGGAAGACGAACTCCCGCAGCAGCAGGTTCACCTTCACCGGGTCGCGCGCCTGCGGGAGATGTCCGCCTCCCTCGATCACGACGTGCTGGGCGCCCGTCAGCTCCGCCAGACGGCGGCCGCGCTCGGGGTTCTGGCACATGTCGAGGGAGCCGGTGATCACCAGGACCGGGCATCGCACAGCCCGCGCGGCGGTGATGGTCTGCTGCTCGTCGCCGGGATACGGGGGTGAATAGCCGGCCAGCAGCATCGCTTCGGGAGTGGTCTGCAGCGCCCACGCGACGCAGTCCTCGCGCTGCTTGGTGGAGTGCGGCTCGGGGAGCAGCTGGCCGAAGAAGAACTCGGCGAAACCCGGCCAGTCCTCGAGCCAGTAGTGACGATTGAGCTTCTCCCACCCGTCGTATGATTCGCGCGCCTCGTCGAAGTCGAAACGCACTTTGTGCGGCAGGGGCGGGCTCAGCTGCAGGCCGGGGTTGATCGAGCAGATCCCGAGCACCCGCTGGGGGGCCTCCGCCGCCATCATCACGACGTAGCCGGCGCCCGTGCACAGGCCGACCAGGACCGCCCGGTCGGCCCCGACGGCATCGAGCACCGCCCAGGCATCGTCGATCATCAGCCTGTCCTCGAAGCCCTCCGCACTCCGGGGGGTGGTGCTCCCGCCGTTGCCTCTCGGATCGCTCACGACGACCCGGAAGAACCGTGCGAGGAACGGGATCTGAGCCTTCCACGCGCGGCTCTGCACGATCGTGTCGGGCATCAGCAGGTAGACCGTCGGCTCGCCCTCGCCGTACACCTCATACCGGACACGGTCGCCCGCGCCCCGGTCGACCCACCCCGACGCCGACGGCTCGACGGCGCGCATCAGAGAAGCTCCCCCAGCAGCGCCGCGGCGCGGGCGGCCCCGTCGGTCTCGACCGGCCGGCAGCTGACCTCGCGTCCCGCCTCCGCGACGAGCTCCCCGGCCAGCGTATCGGGATCGCTCGCCTCCGCGTACCGGATACGGCGTCCGGCGCCGTAGCGCTCCAGCCGGTGCCGCACATGGAAGTTCTGCTCGAAGTGATTCTCGAGCGGGACGTACAGGAACGGCCGGCGGGCGGCGGCGAGCTCCATCGTCGTCGTGAGCCCGCCCTGCACGACGGCGACGTCGCACGCGGCGAGGCTCAGGTAGAGGTCGGGGACGAAGCCGCGAACCTCGGCGCCCTCCGGGCACGGGAGCGATGCCGGGTCGATGCGCGGACCGGCGACGGCCAGGAACCGCAGCCGAGACTCTCGGCGCCGCGCCTCGGGCACCGCATCCAGCACGCGCCGCAGCAGGGCCTCTCCGACTCCCGATCCGCCGACCGTCACGACGCAGAGCAGCTCGCCGCCGTCGAGTCCCAGGTCGTCGCGAACCCGAGCGAGCTCGTCGGGTGACGGAGGCGAGAATCCCGTGACGTATCCCGCGAAGTCGAAATTCGCCTCCGTCCACTCCCGGATGCGCGGCAGCCCAGGACCGAACGACTCGTCGATGACGTCGTCGGGGTTGCCGACGAAGATCGAGCGATCGCGCAGGCGCCGATAGCGCGCCCGCTGCTCGAGCATCTCGGCGTTGTAGTCCGCCGTCAGCGCGGCCTCGGCAGCCCCGCCGACGGGCATGGGCAGCCACCCTACGAAATCGGTCAGCCACGCGAATGCGAACCGCTTCAGCTCGGGATTCTCGTGCAGGAAGTAGTCGACGTCCCACGCTTCGTCGCCGATCACGAGGTCGTAGTAGGTCTCGTCGACGACGTCGTTGAAGACCATGAAGTTGCTGACCAAGATCTCGTCCATGCGACGGATCGCCTGAAAGGCGTGAAGGTCGTGGTCGGCGGACTCATCCTCGATGTGCGCCGACTCGTTGGCCAGCCACGCGGATGCCGGATGCACCGACTCACCGGCGTCCGCGAGGACGCGGGTGACGGGATCCTGCGCCAGCCAGTCGATCCGCAGGTCGGGGTGGATCGCACGCAGCTCCCGCGCGATCGCTACGTCGCGCCGGGCATGACCGAGCCCGATCGGGGACGAGAGGAACAGCGCCCGCTTCGGCCGACGCTGGGCCCGCACCCACGTATGGCTCTTCCCCATCGTGGCCATGCCCCCAGTCTGCTCCTCCCGCCGCGCGACCGTCAGGGGCGTGCCTCGAGCACCCTGTTGAACGGCGTCTCTGCGACGCTGCGGAATCGGGTGAATCCGCCTGCCGCCGTCACGTCGCGGATCCGCGCCGGCCCCGCCTGCGTCCCGAGCGCGAGGCCGACGTCTTGCGACAGCGACGAGGGCGTGCACAGCAATGTCGAGAATCCGTAGTAGGCGCGGCCGACCGGGGTGAAGTTCTCCTCGACGCTGTCGCCGGCCATGGGCTCGACGATCATCCACGTCCCATCGTCGGCGATGACCTCCCGCACATGGCGGGCAGCTCCGACGGGGTCGCCCATGTCATGAAGGGAGTCGAACATCGCGACGAGATCGTACCCGCGCCCGCCGAACGCCTGTGCCGTGGCCACCTCGAACGTGACACGGTCCTCGACGCCGGCTTGGGCCGCTCGTGCCCGGGCGGTCTCGATCGACGCTGCGTGGTAGTCCGAGCCGATGAATCGCGAGTTCGGGAAGGCCTGTGCGAGGAGGATCGAGGATGCGCCGTGCCCGCACCCGACGTCGGCAACGAGGGCGCCGCGCTCGAGCTTGGACCGGACGCCGTCCAGCGCCGGGATCCACGAGTCGACGAGGTTGGCGTGGTAGCTCGGCCGGAAGAACCGCTCGCATCCGACGTGCACGTCGGTGTCGTGCTCATGCCAGCCGTAGCCCGCGCCGCTTCGGGCGGCGTCGACGATGTGCTGGGTGTCGTGCACCGTACCGAGGGCGATCTGGAAGAAGCCCGGAAGGAAGGCCGGGCTGTCGGCATCCGTCATCGCGAGCGCATGCTCGGGAGGGAGGGTGTAGCGCCTCGTCTCGGGGTCGTATGTCACATAGCCGCCGGCCGCCTGCGCATTGAGCCACTCACGCGCGTAGGGCTCGGCGGTCTCGGTGCGCTCGGCCAGCTGTGCGGGAGTGGTGGGCCCGTGGGCGGCCAGGTCGCGGTAATAGCCGAGCTTGTCGCCCATGACGACGAGGGCCGCGTTCAGCGTGGCACCCACCTCGTCGACCGCTCGGAAGACGAAGCCCATGAGCTTGTCGGTGTCGATCGGTGAGGGCCCCTGCGGCTGGTCGCTTCGGACTTCGGTTGTCAGTGACATGGGATTCTCCTTCGTCGGGTTCCGTCCTGGATTCCTCGACGCTAGGAGGGGGCGGTTGAGCGCCGCATCCGGGGACCCCCCTGGTCTTTCCGGCGCGGATCGGGACGGGCGGCACCGTGCATCCGCACGACCGCCGCTCGGCCTGGGCGACGGCCCCGCTCCGGCCTATGCTCGGAACATGCTGGTGGGTCGGCAGGCCGAGCAGCGGGCGATCGACCAGCTCGTCGCCGGGGCTCGCCTGGGGACGAGCGGCGTGCTCGCGATCCTGGGCGAGGCGGGGGTCGGCAAGACGGCCCTGATCGATGACGCCGTCACCCGCCTGGACGGCATGCGTATCCTGCGCGCGACCGGCCTCGAGACCGAGCGGGAGATCCCGTTCGGTACCCTGCTGCAGCTGCTGCGCCCCGCGTTGGGCTCGCTCCACGGCATCCCCCGCGCGCAGGCGCAGGCCCTGGCTTCGGCGCTCGCGCTGTCGCGGCACGAAGGCTCCGCGCTCCCGGGCTCGCCGATCGCCGACGGTCGCGATCGCTTCACGATCGGCGCGGCGGTGCTGAGCCTTCTCTGCCGCTACGCGGAGGACGGACCGGTTGCCGTCATGGTCGACGACTTCCAGGTGGCCGATGCCGCCTCCGCGAGCACGCTCGCCTTCGCCGCACGCCGGCTGTCCGCCGACCCGGTGATGGTCCTGCTCGGCGTGCGGAGTCCCGACGGGGACGACGCTGTCGCCGGCCTCCCTCGGCTCGTGCTGGCCGGGCTCGATCTCGATGCGACGCGTCTCCTGATCGCACGAACCCGCGGCGGCCACGCCACCGAGGAGCAGGTGCGAAGCCTTCACGACGCGACCGCCGGCAATCCGCTCGCCCTGCTCGAACTCGGGGCAGCCGATCCGACGTCGCTGGAGGGCGTCGAGGCAGGCATGCCGCTGCGTGTGCCTCGGGCGGTGACACGCGCGTTCGGCAGGCGTCTGGGGCGTCTGGATGGCGAGTGCCGAGCCGTCCTGCTCCTGGCCGCAGTCTGCGGCGCCGACCTCCGGCTCATCACGCATGCGTGCGCGGCGCTGGGACTGGATGTCGGCAGGCTCGGTGAGGCGGAAGACTCGGGCTTCGTGACCGTTGCAGGCGGACGCGTCGACTTCCGGCATCCCCTGCTGCGCGCCGCCGCGTACTCGGCGGCCTCGGTGGACGAGAGACGAGCCGCGCACCGCGCCGCGGCGGACGCCACGCCTCGAGATGATGTCGACCGGCGCGCATGGCACCTGTCGGAAGCGGTCTGGCAGCCTGATGGCGAGGTGGCTGACCTTCTCGCGACCGCGGCGGAGCACGCTGTCCTGCGCGGTGCGTACTCCGTGGCGGCCGGCGCCTTCGAGCGCTCGGCGCGAGTCAGTCCTGACGGACCGACCCGCGAGGCCCGGCTCCTGCGAGCGGCCGACACCGCCTGGGCGGCGGGAGACGGCGAACGCGCGCTGGCGCTTCTGGAGCAGCGGGATGGCGTGGCGGGCGCCGCGGACCCCAGCCGCGACGTGCACGCGATCGAGCTCCGCGCCTCGATCGCGGCGCGGTCCGGCTCGCTCCGGGAAGCGCTCGAACTGCTCGTCGCGGCTGCCGACTCCGTCGGCGACCCCGATGATGAGGCCGTCGCGCTGGCGGACGCGGTCCACGCGACCTACTACCTCGGGGACGCGCACACGGCCGCTCGTCTCGCCGACCGGCTGGAGGCGCTTCGTGGCCGAGTGCTGAAGCCGCGGTCGCGCACGCTCGCGCTGATGGCGACGGGGATGGCTCGGACGCTCGCCGGTCAGGGTGGCGCGGACGAAATCCGCGCCGCGGTCCCTCTCCTCGAGTCCGATCCCGACCTCGCGCACGATCCGCGCCGCCTGTCGTGGCTGCTGCTGGCGCCCCTGTTCCTCCGCGACTCCACGAGCGGGTCGCGGCTGCGCGCACTCGTCGACGAGGTCCGCGGGGCCGCGGGCATAGGGGCGCTTCCCGCCGTTCTCTTCCACGTCGCGCGCGACGAGTCCACGACGGACGCACGGTGGACGCGCGCCGAGGCGGACTACACCGAGGCCATCCGTCTCGCCACCGAGACACGACAGACCACCGAGCTCGCGATGTCGCTCGCGGGACTCGCGTGGCTCGAGTCCCGCGCAGGGCGTGCGGAGGCGTGTCGCGTCCACGCCGCGCAGGCACGGGAGCTGTGCATCGCGCGCGACATCCACGTCGGGGAGGTCTGGGTCTCACTCGCGACCGGCGATCTGGAGCTGTCGCTCGGGCGCGTGGAGGAGGCCGCCCGGGAGCTCACGCGACTCGGTGCGCTGCTCGAACGGCTGGCCCTGGACGACGTCGACCTCGCCCCCGGGCCGGAGCTGACCGACGCGCTCCTCCGGCTCGGCCGCCGCGCCGAGGCCGAGGAGGTCGCCCGGACCTACCGCGAACGGGCTGTCGCGAAGGGGCAGCCCTGGGCCCGAGCGCGAGCCGATCGAAGCGTGGGCCTCCTGGCTGGGGACGCCGACGTCGACGCCTGGTTCGAGTCCGCCCTGGCGTGGCACGATCGGACCCTCGACCGATTCGAGACCGCGCGGACGCAACTCGCCTTCGGGTCGCGGCTGCGGAGGGCGGGCCGACGCATCGACGCGCGCATCCCGCTGCGCTCCGCGCTGGACGCCTTCGCAGAGCTCGGGGCGCACATCTGGCGTGATCACGCGGCCACGGAGCTCGCGGCCACGGGAGAGCATGTGCGGGCGGCGGGATCGAACCCGCTGGCCGCCCTGACCGCCCAGGAGCTCCAGGTCAGCGTCCTGTTGGCGGACGGCCGCACGACGCGCGAGGCGGCGACCGCGCTGTTCCTGAGTCCCAAGACCGTGGAGTACCACCTGCGGAAGGTGTACACCAAGCTGGGCATCTCCTCGCGGACCGAGCTCGCGACCGCGCTGCGCGGCCCCGCGGCATCCTGACGCGACTGCCGACACCCGGCACCCTGGCCCTCCCCGCCCGGCGCTCGCACCGCGCGCACAGAGGCTGTGAGCGGATGCTGCGGCATCCGTCCCCTTCCTTTCATGCGGCGGCATCGCCCAGGGGCGAACTTCCCGGACGCCGAGGTGAACGGCGTCGCGTTATCGGTCGGCTCCGGCGTGAACAGCGACGGCATCCTGCACTCGCTCACGGCCGGTCAGGTCTACACGTTCTGATCTCCGCCATCGGGGTGCTTCGCCGCTTTCCCGCCGGCGAAGCACCCCTTCGTCTTCGCCTCACCGCAGAAGGGCCTGTTGACGAGGCCGGTCGCCGCTGGGATCCTGACCGCATCGCTTGCCATCCTTTCTTGGGACGAGGGTGATTGCCATGGTGATGTCGATGCGCGCGACCGCGGCGAAGGCCTCGGTCGACGTCGTGACGGACTACCTCGCCCGCATGCAGGCCCTGACGGCCGATCCCGACGCGCTCGACATGACGTTCGGCAATCCGCACGAGTTCCCCCTCCCAGCGCTCTCCACCGCCATCCGCGCGCAGATCGACCCGCGATCGGTCGACTGGTTCGCGTACAAGACGAGCGAGCGGGGCGCTCAGGATGCTGTCGCCGCGGGCCTTCGAGAGGAGCTGGGCCTCCCCTTCCAGGCCGACGACATCGCGATGACGCAGGGCGCCTTCGGCGCGATGTCACTCGCCTTCGCGCTGCTCGCCGACGCCGGCGACGAGGTCGTGATCCCCGTGCCGGGCTGGTTCTGCTACGAGCCGATGCTGCATGCGGCGAACCTCGTGCCGGTGCGGGCCGCCCTCGCGGAGGGGAGCTTCGACCTGGATGTCGAGGCCATCGCCCGCGCCATCACCCCGCGCACGCGCATCGTGATCGTCAACTCTCCCGCGAACCCCACCGGTCGCGTCTATCCCCGGGCGGCGTGGGAGGCGCTGGCCGACGTGCTGGAAGGGGCGTCGCAGGCGAACGGCCGCCGCATCTGGATCCTCTCGGACGAGCCGTACCGGCGGATCCGCTTTCCCGGGGTCGGGTTCGAAAGCCCCGCGGGATTCTATGCCTCGACGGCGATCGACTACAGCTACGCGAAGGTCATGCTCGCACCCGGACAGCGCCTCGGGTATCTCGCGCTGTCGCCGCTCCTGCCGGCCGCCGAGCGCGCCGAGCTGCGGGCGGCCCTCATGCCGATCGGGCTCGCCGTCGGCTGGGGCTTCCCGGACGCGATCATGCAGTACGCCGCGCCGGCGCTGGAGACGGTGTCGCTCGACATGGCGGAGCTCACGCGCAAGCGCGACCGCATGTACAGCGCCCTGAGCGGTGCGGGCGTCGAGATCACCAAGCCGGAAGGCACCTTCTACCTGTGGGGCCGCGCGCCCGGTGGAAGCGCCCGGGAGTTCTGCGCCGCTCTCGAGAAGCGGAACGTCTATCTCATGCCGGGAACGCTCTTCGACCAGCCACATCACTTCCGGGTGTCCCTGACGGCGACCATGGACACGATCGAGCGCGCGATCCCCCACGTCCTCGAGGTGGCCGCCGAGCTGCGGTGACCGGTCGTCTGCCGCGGAGCTGCGGTAACCGGTCGTCTGCCGCGGAGCCGCGCGCGTGAGGATCACGCCGCGGCCGATGATGCCGTAGGAGCCGCCCTGCCGCAGGAGCCAGGCATCCGTTCCCGGCTCGACCTCGCGGCGAGCGCCCACCGACCACTGCGTCAGGTGGGGGGTGCCGCCCGCGACACGGCGCACCACGGCGGCGTAGCCGCCCGGCCACTCGTTCCACAGGCCGGGGTTCCACCCCATGATGACGTCTTCCCCGGACCGGGAGGGGCGGATGCCGCAGCCATGCCTCCATCCTCCCCCTCGCGCAGGCGCAGCCGGCGCGCGGCTGGTGGACGGGGTCGCGGGCGGGACCGGAACGTCGCGTCGGGGACCGGTCTTCCACACCGGCGCGTGGGTCGCAACCCCCTCATGCGGTCGTCCCGCACGCGAGAGCATCGGGACGAACCACAAGGAGCGGAAACCCCGATGAGCACCCCTCCCGCCCTCGTCAGCGACCGCTATCGGCTGGTCAGGCTCCTCGGCGCGGGCGGAATGGGGGTTGTCTGGGAGGCGTGGGACGAGAAGCTCCATCGCACTGTCGCGCTCAAGATGCTCCGGGCGCAGCCCGAGCTGACCGACGCCGAGCGACAGACCGCCACCGATCGCGCGATGCGAGAGGCGCGCATCACCGCAGGACTGCATCATCCCCACGCTGTCACGGTCTTCGACGTCGTCGAGCATGAGGGCCAGCCCTGCATCGTCATGCAGCTCGTCGAATCGACCCCGCTGTCGGTGCTGCTGCGCGAGCACGGGACCTTCTCGCCGTCCGAGACCGCCCGCATCGGCGCCCAGGTCGCATCGGCCCTGGCCGCGGCCCACGCGCTCAAGATCGTGCACCGCGACGTGAAGCCCGGAAACATCCTCATCGGAGCGGACGGCTCGGCGCTGATCAGCGACTTCGGCATCTCGCACGCCCTCGGCGACACCACCATCACAACGACCGGGCTCGTCCACGGCACACCGGCCTACCTCTCGCCGGAGGCGGCGCGCGGCCTGCCGATGAGCTTCGCCTCCGACGTCTTCTCACTCGGCTCGACGCTCTACGCGATGACGGAGGGCAAACCGCCCTTCGGATCCGAGAGCAATCCGATCGCACTCCTTCACCGGGTCGCCCGCGGTGGCTATCCCGCGCCGAAGAATGCCGGCCCGCTCACGCCGCTGCTGCGCCGGATGCTCGCGACCCAGGCGAAGCGACGGCCCACCATGGCGTCGGTCGTCGACGCGCTCAGCGGACTCCAGCAGGGACCCCTCGAGGTGCCGCGGGCTGTCCTCGCGTCCACGCCTCCCGTCCCCGAGGATTGGACGACGCAGCGCCTCGAGCCTGCGCAGGCGGACGACCCGGACGCGGCGGGTCACCGAGAGCCGCCGGCGGGGGATGACGCCGAGCCGACGACGGGGACGGATGCCGCAGCCGAGCCGCCGACGCGGGAGACCATCGCGTCTTCCGAGCCCCCGCTGACCGCCGTCATGCCGGCGGAGCCTACGGCCGAGACCCTGCGGGTGGATCAGCCGACCCGCTACGAACCTCCGACCGCCGAGACCGAGCCGTTGAGCCGGTCCGTCGCTGCCGCGCCCACGGATACCACCGCGACGACGGTACCGTCCAGGCCGGCACCGACCGCGCCGGCCGACGAGGCCCCGGCCTCGCCCCGAACCCGCGTCAGACGCCTGTGGGTCGTGGCCGGGGCGCTCATCCTCCTCGTGGCTCTCGCCGCCGGCGCCTGGATGCTCGCCGATATGCTGCGGCCGGAGGCGCTGGGCGAAGGACCGACGGCGTCGAGCGCGGCACCGACCCCGCCGAGCACACCCGCGCAGGCGACGCCGACGGAAGAGCCGTCGACCACGACCGCGCCGCCGGTCGAGGACGAGACGCCCGCTCCCCAACCGGCCTTGCCGGAGCAGCGCGTCGTCGAGACGATCGTCGCCTACTACGCCCTCATGCCCGGCCAGCGCGACAGCGCGTGGCCGCTCATGACCGCCGACTACCAGCAGAACCACGCCGGCGGCCGCGGCGGCTACGAGGCGTTCTGGTCGGAGGTCGAGGCGGTTTCGGCCGCGGAGGTCTCGGCGACCGGTGCCGATCGCGGCCAGGCGACCCTCACCTACACCTTCCGGGACGGCCGCACCGTTCAGGAGGTCACGAGCTACCGCTTCGTCGACGAGGGCGGCGTGCTGAAGATCGCCGAGACCGACGTGCTGAGCAGCGCCGGGCAGTGACGTCGTGGCCCACAGGGCCCCGTCGGCGGGAGCGGGCGAGAACTCACGGCGCGCTCCCAGCTTCGCGGGACCAAAACCGGGCAGGCATCCGTTCTTCCCAGTGACGCCGCAGCCAGCGACGCCGAGTAAGGAGGAGACCGTGGGAGACCACGACTACCGCAGGACCCCCGAGGCGGTCAGCCGCCTCACCGACACCCAGTACCGCGTGACGCAGGAGGACGGCACGGAGCCGCCCTTCCGCAATGCCTACTGGAACAATCACGAGGCCGGCATCTACGTCGATGTCGTGTCCGGCCAGCCGCTGTTCTCATCGCACGACAAGTACGACAGCGGCACCGGATGGCCGAGCTTCACCCGTCCCATCGAGCCGGACGCCGTTACGACGAAGACCGATTGGAAGCTCCTCGTCCCCCGCACCGAGGTCCGCTCCTCGGGCGCCGACAGTCACCTGGGCCACGTGTTCCACGACGGCCCTCGGGATGCCGGCGGCCTGAGATACTGCATGAACTCAGCCTCGATGCGGTTCATCCCCGTCGCCGAGCTCGACGACCAGGGCTACGGCCGGTACCGCAGCCTCTTCGACACCACCGACACCCACTCGCAGGAGAACGCATCATGACCAGCGGACCCACCGACACCGGAACCGTCACCCAGAACCCCGGCACCGAGACGGCCGTCCTCGCGGGCGGATGTTTCTGGGGCATGGAGGATCTCATCCGTCGCCAGCCCGGCGTGCTGAGCACGCGCGTGGGCTACACGGGGGGCCGCAACGACCATGCGACCTACCGAAACCACCCGGGCCACGCCGAGGCGGTCGAGATCGTGTTCGACCCGAGCACGACGTCGTACCGCGACATCCTGGCGTTCTTCTTCCAGATCCACGACCCGTCGACTCTCAACCGTCAGGGCAACGACATCGGCACGAGCTACCGCTCGGCGATCTTCCCCCTCTCCCCCGAGCAGGAGCGGGTCGCCCGCGAGACGATCGCCGACGTCGACGCCTCCGGGCTCTGGCCTGGCCGTGCCGTCACGACGATCGAGCCCGCAGGCCCGTTCTGGGAGGCCGAGCCGGAGCACCAGGACTACCTCATCAAGTACCCGAACGGCTACACCTGCCACTTCCCTCGTGCGGGATGGGTGCTGCCCAGGCGCAGCGAGGCCGGCGCCACGGCCTGAGGCACGAGAGGACGACGGATGCCGCGGCCCCCGGGTCGCGGCATCCGTCGTCTGTCGATCCCCCACCGGCGATGCCGTCCGCACGAGCTGCGGGCGACACGGCGGGCGTGGCACACTCCGCGGCGGCGCGTCATCGCCGGATCGGGCGGACGGCATCAGGGGGGCCCGCCGGCTCGGGACTAATCGGCGCGGCAGAGCCCGTCAAGCCCTATGCCGGCTTGGGTTGACGCCGCATGCTGGCTCGAGGAGTGCCGGCCCGCCCGGTGCGGAACGAGGTGGAGCATCACATGAGCGAGACACTTCCCGGCGTCCCCCTGCCCGGCGACCCCGGCCCTGGGCCCTCCGGTCCCCCGCCCGGCGAGGTGCCCGGAGCTCCCGAGGCGCCCTCCGGTCCCGGTGCGCCGCTGACGCCCGCGACCCCGGGGACCGATCCGACGACGCCTGAGCCGGCAGCGCCGAACCCGGCGGAGCCGCTCGCACCCAATCCGGAGGAGCCGAGCATCCCGTCCCCGGACGAACCGCTGGCCCCCAGCCCCGACGAGACTCCCGCCCCCTCGCCGACCGAGCCGAGCGCCACCTGATCGTCGGAGCCCCCGTCCCGAGCCGCCGTCGTTGCGAGGGCTGCCGGCTCGAGAACAGGAGAAGACGCGAGAACAGGCGATTCGAGGTCGGAAAGGTCCTGTTCTCGCTCCTTCTCCTGCTCTAGCAATCGGCGTGGGCATGGCGGCCCGCGATCGCCTGCCCCGCTCGGCATGGGCCCCGGTAGCCTCGTCGCCATGGGCACCGAGGCCGAACCCGGCTGGTACGACGACGGCACCGGCAAGCTGCGCTGGTGGGACGGCGCGCGCTGGACGCAGGACTACGCCGATTTCGGCGGGTTCGGCGTCGAGGTGCGCTCGGACGCGATTCCCCCGTCTTCGACGCCGGTCGCAGCCGGCTGGTACGACGACGGTCGCGGGCGGCAGCGGTGGTGGGACGGCCGGCGCTGGACCAGGCAGACCCGGTTCAGCGGCGGCGAGGACGCGTTCGGCGGCATCGTCGTGGACGGGCGGTGGATCCACCTGGGAGATCTGAGTCAGCCGGTCGGCGGGCTCACGGCCGTGGTCGCGACGGTCGCCGACCTCGCCCGACGGCCGTCGCTGCCGGAGGCCGTCCGGGCACGGGCCCTCTTCACGCCGCAGGGTCCCCTGACACCGCGCCAGTTCGGGCGGATGGACCGGCAGGCGGTGTTCCTCGCCGTCGAGGGCGGCGGGCAGCTGTGGCTGACGCCGGTCGCGCCGCAGGACGCGTCAGAGGCGCGCCGGTTCGCCGCGTGGATCAACACGTCGTCCGACCATTACCGCTACGGCTGAGGGACGGATGCCGCGGGTCACACGAGGCCCTTGAGGATCAGGTTCCAGTACACCCAGGGCAGGACGTGGCGATCGGCGATCCAGGCCAGCCGGTTCTCGCGGTACATGGTCTTGAGGAAGGGGATCGTGGGTTTGAGCTGCCCTTGAGCGTCGAACTCCGCCCACACCACGGTCGAGCGCGACACGGTGAAGGGGCAGACGGAGTAGGTGTCGTACTCCCACCGCGGCTGCTGCCCCTTACGCACCGCGGCGAGGTTCTTCGCGAGGACGTAGGTCTGCTTGCGCAGCGCGCCGCCGCACTTCGAGTTCGTCGTGGCCGCCGCATCCCCGAGCGCCCACACGTTGCCGTAGCGGGGGTGGCGGAGCGTGCGCGTGTCGACCTCGACGAAGCCGCCCTCGTCGCCGGGCGCGACGAGCGGGGTGGCGGCCAGCCAATCCGGCGCCGACTGCGGTGGGACAGCGTTCAGGACGTCGTAGCGGATGCGCTCGGTGCCCTCGGGACCGCCGATGACGACCTCGGAGGACTCGGCATCCACTTCCAGCAGCTCGCTGTCGGTGCGCAGCTCGATGCCGTACTCGGAGATCTTGCGCTCGAGCTCCCGATCGAACGCCGGGATGCCGAACACGGTGTGGGTGGGGACGACCATGATGACCCGGATGCCGTCGCGGACGCCGGTGGCCCGCCAGTAGTCGCACGCCTGGTACATCGGCTTCTGCGAGGCGCCCGCGCACGACGCCGGGCCGGGCGGCTGGGTGAAGACGACCGTACCGGAGCGGAGGTCGCGCAGAAGGAGCGACGCCTTGGCCGCCAGATCGTGCTCGTAGTGAGAGGCGACATTGGGCGCCGCGAGCGCCTGCTGCAGCCCCGGGACGCTGTCCCAGTCGTGCTGGATGCCGGGACACACGATGAGGTGCTCGTAGGTGACGCGACGATCGTCCTCGAGGGTCACGCTGCTCGCGTCGGGGTCGATCGAAGACACGCGGCCGCGGATCCACTCCACCCCCTTCGGCATGACGTCGCGCTGCGGCCGCACCGTGATGGCGGCGCGAGCGGTGCCTCCCGCCACGTGCGAGAACAGCGGCTGGTAGAGGTGCTGCTCCCGCGGCTCGACGATGGCGATGTCGTCGATGCCCAGCCGGCGCAGGCGCGCGGCGACCGAGATCCCTCCGTTGCCGCCGCCGATCACCAGGATCTCGTGGTGTGTCGTGTTCTCGGGCATCGCGAACCGTCCTCCGACCGATGGGTGCTGTCCACGGTATGCCGGGCGGGCGGCCCCGCGTCAGGGGTTGCGGGTCTTCGCCGACGCGGGTATCGGATGCCGCGTCAGGGGTTGCGGTCTTCGCCGACGCGGGTGTCGGATGCCTCGTCAGGCGTCGAGGATCGTGCTGAAGGCGAGCACGATGATCAGGGCGTTGAGGAAGAAGCTGAAGGTCGTGTGCCAGACGACGGTCCACCGCATGCGGCTCGTCTGGACGAGCACGTCCGACACCGAGAAGGTCGTCGCGTTGGTGAAGGAGAAGTAGACGAAGTCGACCAGGCGCGGCCGATCGGTGCCGGGGAAGACGAGCGGCGGCGGCGACGGAGCGAGTCGGAAGCGACGGTCGTAGATGCGCGCATAGCCCCAGTGGAAGAGCGCCCACGACAGGAGCATGGCCCAGACGCCGACGGCGTCGACCCAGTCCGCCCAGTCGGGATCGTCACGCAGGAGCAGGAGCTCGCTGGCGGCGACGATGCCGACCAGACTCGCGGCGAACGTGGCTGTGGTCGACACGACCGCGATGATCGGGTGGACGTCCACGTGCCGGAGCCATCGCGGAGCACGATCCGGGCCCCGGCGCACGCTGACGCCGACGGCTATGACGGCGGCGAGCCAGTACAGCGTCCCGAGGAGGCACCAGAGCGAGAGCACCTCGATCGTCGCGGCGTCGTCCTCGGTGAACAGGAGCGCCGCGCCGAGGCCGATGAGCCCGAGCTGCACGAGCAGGTCGACCGCGCGCACGACCACTGCGACCACCATGCGCGACCCCCGGCTTCCGTTGGGGACACGCTATCGGCTGGTGGGGCGGCGCCTCACCACCCCATCGATCCCGGCACGCCCTTGAACGGGCCCGCCACCGCCGACGTGATCCACCCCCCGTAGAACCCGCCGGGCTGGGGGACGACCGCTTCGCCGTCGACCGTCACCTCGTCCATGGGCCGGGCGTACAGGGCGACGCGCTCGGCCAGCGCCTCGAATCCCCGCTGCGGCGCGGGGTAGTTCCAGGCGGCTCGCGCAGCAGTCGCACCGTTGCCGCCCACGACGTCGAAGTAGACCGCGGAGCCCTTGAACTCGCAGTACGAGCCGCCCGCCGCGGGGACGAGGGCGCCGGCGCGGAACGCGGACACGGGCAGGTAGTAGACGGGCGGATGACTCGTCTCGAGCACCCGGACCACGTCCGTCGTGTCGACGAGAACCGCGCCGCCGAAGCGCACGACGACGCGGACATCCCGACGCTCGACACGCGGGGGGCGCGGATAGTCCCACACGGACTCCTGGCCGGGGGCGGTGGGTTCGGGGCGAGGGCGAGCCATGATCTCACCCTAGATCGGCACGCGGAGGGAGGGGCCGATCGTGCGCCTGTCAACCCTTCGGGGGTCGGCGCGCCGGGCTCGTAGTCTGCGACCATCGTCGACGAAAGGCACGCCATGGTCACCGCGCTCGCGCTCAACTGCACGCTCAAGCCCTCACCCGCGGCATCCAGCTCTCAGCTCCTCGCGCAGCAGGTGCTCGACGCGCTCGCGGAGCACGGGGTGACCGGCGAGCAGCTGCGCGTCGCCGACCACGACGTGAAGCCCGGCGTCGAGCACGACATGGGGGACGGCGACGAGTGGCCGCGCATCCGCGAGCGCGTGCTCGCGGCCGACATCCTTGTCCTGGCCACCCCGACCTGGGTGGGACACCTCTCGAGCATCGCGCAGCGGGTGCTCGAGCGGCTCGACGCCGACATCTCCGAGACGGATGACGAGGGCCGGCAGGTCATGGCGGGAAAGGTCGCGGTGGCGGTCGTGGTGGGCAACGAGGACGGCGCGCACGCGATCATCGCCGACCTCTTCCAGGGGCTCAATGACGTCGGGTTCACCGTCCCTGCCGCCGGGGCGGTCTACTGGAACGGCGAGGCGATGCACAAGACGGACTACAAGGACCTCTCGTCCACTCCCGAGGAGGTCGCCGGCGCGACGGCGACGCTCGCCCGCAATGCGGCCCACCTGGCGGCTCTTCTCACCGAACGGCCGTACCCGGGCGCGTGAGATCGCGCCGAGGCGTTCAGCGCCCGTACGCCTCGAGCCAGCGGAGCCAGACCTCGCTGAGCGTGGGGTACGACGGAACCGCATGCCAGAGGCGGTCGAGCGGAACCTCTCCGACGATCGCGACGGTCGCCGAGTGCAGCAGCTCGGCCACATCGGCGCCGACGAAGGTCGCGCCGACGAGCACCTCGCGCTCCTCGTCGACGATCGCGCGCGCCCGTCCGCGGTAGTGGTCGGCATACGTGGACGCGCCCGAGACCCAAGACAGGTCGTAGTCGAGGACGCGGACGGGGAGTCCGGCCTTTCTCGCTGACGCCTCGGTGTGGCCGACGGACGCCACCTCGGGGTCGGTGAAGACCACCTGCGGCACCGTCGCGTGGTCGGCGGTCGCGACATGCCGGCCCCAGCGTCCGTCGTCGACGTCCGCGCCCAGAGCGCGGGCGGCGATCACGTCGCCCGCCGCACGGGCCTGGTACTTCCCCTGGTGGGTGAGCAGCACGCGGTGGTTGACGTCACCGACCGCGTACAGCCATTCCGAGCCGCGGACGCGCAGCGTGTCGTCGACATCCAGCCATTCGCCGGGCGTCAGTCCCACGGTGTCCAGGCCCAGATCCTCGGTGCGGGGCGCCCGCCCGGTGGCGACGAGCAGCTCGTCCGCCCGCAGCTCGGATCCGTCCGACAGGGTCAGCGCGACGTCCCCGCCGCCCTCGCGCCTCACCTCGCTCACGCCGAGTCCGGTGCGCACGTCGGCTCCCGCCTCGCGCAGCGCGGTCGTCACGGCTTCGCCCGCGAAGGGCTCGAGCGCGCCGAGCAGGCCCGAGCGCGCGATGACCGTGACGGCGGATCCGAACGACGTGAACAGCGTCGCCATCTCGCTGCCCACCACGCCGCCTCCGAGGATCGCAAGGGATCCCGGCACATCTCGCACGCCCGTCGCGTCGCGGCTCGTCCACGGCGCGGCGTCGGCGAGTCCGGCGATGTCGGGAAGCAGCGCCGCCGACCCTGTGCACACCGCGACGGCGTGCCGCGCGATGAGGACCGTCTCGGCGCCGTCGGGGTCGGTGACGACGACGCGCCGCTCGCCGCTGAGTCGTCCGTGCCCACGGACGAGATCGATCTCAGCCCCCTGGAGCCACTTCACCTGCGAGGAGTCGTTCCACTCGTGCACGATCGCGTCGCGCCGCCTCAGCGCCGCGGCGACGTCCACGCCGCCCGTCACCGCCTGCCGCGCCCCGTCGACGTCCGAGGCGGCACGGACGGCCGACCCGGCCCGCAGGAGGGTCTTCGACGGCATGCACGCCCAGTACGAGCACTCTCCGCCGACCAGCTCGCTCTCGACGACCACGACCGACAGTCCCCCCTGTCGCGCCCGGTCGGCGACGTTCTCGCCGACGGGCCCGGCGCCGATCACGACCAGGTCGTACTCTCGCTCACTCATGACTGCCACCGTATCGAGCGTGCGACACGACCGGGCCGGGGTGCATCCGAATCGGCCCCCGACTCCGAATGAGCACGGGAGACTTGTCTCGTCAATACCTGTTCGCCGGCCGGCCGATGTGTTCGTATGCATGGTTGGCTGGAAGCCACGTCGGAAAGGACACCATGGCGATCGAGTTCCGCTCTGTCACGAAGCGGTTCGACGACGGCACTGTGGCAGTCGACGACTTCAGCCTCGTCATCCCCGCTCACAAGACCACCGTGCTCGTGGGATCCTCGGGATGCGGCAAGACGACCCTGCTCCGGATGATCAATCGGCTCGTCGAGCCCACCGGCGGCGACATCCTCATCGACGAGGAGTCGATCTCCCGCCGCGACCCGGTGCTCCTGCGGCGCAGCATCGGCTACGTCCTGCAGAACTCCGGGCTGCTGCCGCACTTCACGGTGGTCGACAACATCGCCACCGTTCCGCGACTGAACGGCGCCTCCAAGACCGAGGCACGCGCACGGGCGCTCGAACTGCTCGATGTCGTGGGGCTGGATCGAGCCCTCGCCGAGCGCTACCCCAGCCAGCTCTCCGGCGGCCAGCAGCAGCGTGTCGGCGTCGCGCGCGGCCTCGCCGCCGACCCGAACATCCTGCTCATGGACGAGCCGTTCGGCGCAGTCGACCCGATCGTCCGGCGGGAGCTCCAGAACGAGACGATCCGCCTGCAGCGCGACCTCGCCAAGACCGTCGTCTTCGTGACGCACGACATCGACGAGGCGTTCCTCCTCGGCGACCAGGTCGTGATCCTGCGCAAGGGCGCCCGCATCGCGCAGGTCGGCAGCCCGAGCGAGATCATCGAGAACCCCGCCGACGACTTCGTCGCCGACTTCATCGGCACCGAGCGCGGCGCGCGCGCTCTCTCCATCGCGCACACGCCGCGGGGCCCCGTCCTGGTCGATGCGGCCGGACGCACGCAGGGCGTCCTGGTCGACGAGGGGGCGAGGGATGCCGCGGGCTCCTCCGCATCGCGGGGAGCGCCGTGACCTGGGTCCTCGACAATCTCGACCTCATCTGGCAGCTCACCGTCGACCATCTCCGGCAGAGCGCGATCGCCATCGTGCTCGGCTTCGTCCTCTCAGTGCCGATCGGGTGGGCGGCCTTCCGCTACACCCGGTTGCGAGGACCCGTCCTCACGTCGATCGGGCTGCTGTACACGATCCCCTCCTTCGCCCTCTTCGCGATCCTGGTGCTGTTCGGCGTGCCGTATCTGTCGGAGGCGAACCTCGTCATCGCCCTGACGATCTACGCCGTCGCCATCATGACGCGCTCGGTCACGGATGGCCTGGTATCGGTCGACCCGGTGACACGCGCAGCCGCCGTCGCGGTCGGATTCGGCGCCTGGGCCCGCTTCTGGAGGGTCGACTTCCCCCTCGCCGGCCCCGTGCTGCTCGCGGGGCTCCGGGTGACCGCCGTCTCCACCATCTCCCTCGCGACGGTCGGAGCCCTCATCGGCGTCCAGAACCTCGGCTACCTCTTCACCAACGGCTCCCAGCGCAACATCGTCGCCGAGATCCTTGCCGGGGTCGTCGCCGTCGTCGTCATCGCCCTCGTGATCGACCTCTTCCTCGTGCTGGCCGGCCGCGCGCTCATGCCGTGGGCGCGGCGCGACCCGCGGGGGCGCTCGGCGCGCGGAGCCCGGACGGCGATCGCATGAACCTGCTGCTGGAAGCCTTCGCGTGGATCTTCTCGCCGGCACGCCTGGAGGGGTCGATCCCGCTTCCCACCGCGATCTATCAGCAGCTGGCCTTCACGTTCGGCTCCGTGGCGATCGCGGCCCTCATCGCCATCCCCGCGGGGTGGGCGATCGGCCACACCGGCCGCGGGCGCGAGACGGCGGTCTTCGTCTCGGGCGCCGCCCGGGCGCTGCCGGCCCTGGGCGTCGTGGCGCTCCTGCTCGAGCTGATCCCGATCTCGTACAAGACCTTCGCTGCGGTGGTCGCGTTCGTCCTCCTGGCGATCCCCTCGATCCTCGCCGGGGCGTATTCGGGATTCGAAGCCATCGACCGCTCCGTCATCGGAGCGGGCCGCGCGATCGGAATGACCCAATGGCAGGTCCTCTTCCGCATCGAGGTGCCGCTCGGCCTCGCGCTGCTTATCAACGGCTTGCGCTCCGCGACGCTGCAGGTGGTGGCGACCGTGACGATCGCGGCGTACTTCGGCCTCGGGGGTCTCGGCTTCTACATCATGCAGGGGCTGGCCAATCGCGACTTCCCGCAGATCCTCGGCGCCTCGATCATCATCATCGTGCTCGCCCTCGTCCTGGACGGGCTCTTCGCCCTCGTCGCCCGCTTCGCCGTACCCCGCACCGACGGCGGCCGCACCCGCCGCACTCCCGCCCCTCCCGTGACGGTCGCCGCCACGGGACCAGCCGTCTGATGTCCTTGCCCATCACACCCGGAGGATCCACATGAAGCACACACGCACCCGCCTCTCCCTCGCTGTCGCCGGCGCCGCCGTCGCGGCGCTCGCGCTCGCCGGCTGCGCCTCGAGCGCCGACCCCCTGGACGGCGACGCGGGGGGCGCGGCCACCGACTCGTCGACCATCGTCATCGGCTCGCAGGCCTACTACTCGAACGAGATCATCGCCGAGATCTACGCGCAGGCGCTGGAGGGCGCCGGATTCGAGGTCGAGCGCCAGTTCAACATCGGCCAGCGCGACGCGTACCTCCCCTCGCTGGAGGACGGATCGATCGATCTGTTCCCGGAGTACAGCGGCAACCTGCTGCAGTACTACGACCCCGAGACCACCGCGACCACGCCCGACGACGTCTACGCGGAGCTCCAGGATGCGCTGCCCGACGGCCTGACGGTGCTGGAGCAGTCGTCCGCCACCGACCAGGACTCGTACAACGTGACGGCGGCCTTCGCAGAGGAGAACGACCTCGTCTCGATCGAGGATCTCGCCGGCATCCCCGACCTCACGCTCGGCGGCGCGCCCGAGCTGGAGACGCGTCCCTACGGTCCGACCGGCCTGAAGGATGTCTACGGCGTGGACGTCGCCTTCAACCCCACCGCCGACACCACCGTGGACGAGCTCGTGGCCGGCACCATCCAGGTGGCCAACGTCTACAGCGCGGACCCCCGCATCGAGACCGACGACCTGGTCACCCTGGAAGACCCCAAGGGACTCTTCCTCGCTTCCAACGTCGTGCCGCTCGTGAATGCCGACGTGGCCGACGAGATCGCGGACGTCATCGACAAGGTCAGCGCGGCCCTCACGCCCGAGGGACTCGTGGCCCTCAATGTCCAGTCGACCGTCGACGAGCGATCGGCAGCGGACATCGCACAGGACTGGCTCGCCGAGAACGATCTGAGCTGACCGCGCCGCCGGCTGATCGGCCGGCAGCGCTTCGCGGGGGCCCGCATCGTGCGGCCCCCGCGATCCCCGAGGAACCCACGTGCCCGAGGAGGCCGGATGAAGCCGCGTTGGACCCCGCTCGCCATCGGCTATCTCGTCCTCTCCCTCATCGGGCTGGTGGGGACCTTCATCCTCAACGCGTGGACGGTCGTCGAGGCCCGGAACTACTTCGGCGACATCTTCGGCAGCGGCCCGGCGGTCTCGTCGATCGGCGTCGACCTGCTCGTGGTGGCCGTCGCCGGCGCGGTCTTCATCGTCGCCGAGGCACGCCGGCTGGGCATGAAGCGCGCCTGGCTCTACATCGTGCTGTCGCTGGTGACGGCCTTCGCCTTCACCTTCCCGCTGTTCCTCGCGATGCGCGAGCGCCGGATGGCCGCCGACCGCGTCTGATTGGCCGCGTCACCACGCGAGTGCGCGACCGTCGCGAGTGAACGAGCCCGCCGGGACGAACCCGTCTCCCAGAACGGGACGGAGGATGCTGAGTGCGCCGTCGCGCGGATCCCGGGCGCCCATCCCGGCCATGCCGGGCGCAGTGGCGGTGAGTCCCGGATCGACGACGTAGACCGCGACGTCCCTCTCGCCGAGCTCGAGTGCGGCCTTCCGGCCGAGGACGTGCACCGCCGCCTTCGACGCCGCGTAGCCCACCGCTCCCGCGTTCGTGGTGACGCCGAAGTCCGGGTCGCCGTGCGAACCTCCCCCGCTTCCGACGATGATGAGCGAGCCCTGGGCCCGCATGAGCGCCTTCGAGAACGCCTGGATCGTCCGCCATGTGCCGAGCACGTTGACATCGAGGATGTCGCGAGCGCCGTCGAGGTCGGCCGTGAGGACCGTCTCGTCCCACGGCGAGAACTGCGCGGCGTTGGCCACCACGAGGTCCGCGCCGTCCTCGCCGAGCTCGGCGGCGACGGTCGCGAGCGACGTCTCGTCCCGGAGGTCGGCGACGCGCACCTCGACCGCGGATCGGTCGAACGCCTCCCGCGCTCCGGCGGCATCTCGGACGACGGCGATGACGTGCCAGCCCCGTTCGCTCAACAGCTGCGCAGCCGCACGCCCGATTCCCCTCCCTGCGCCGGTCACGACGGCCCGGCGTGTCCTCGCGGTGTGCTCCGACATGGACTCCTCCGCACTCCGGTGTGCCTGCAGACTCGCTAGCCAAACTAGTGACACTCGGAGGAGGGAGGGCCGATTCTCAGGAACTTCGTCGATCTCGGAGCGGATGCCGCGGCATCCCTTCCCGCCTCCGCGCCGTCAGAGGGGTCCGCGCCCGCTCGCCCACCCGGCCAGGAGCGCGTGCAGGGCAGCGGGGATCGACGCGACGATCAGGACGACCGCCCACACCAGCTCATCGGAACGGAGCAGAAGTCCGCCCAGGAAGAGCGCCGCGAATACGACGGCCGACACGATCCGTCTCGCCGTCCTCTCGAGCGAGCGCATCCGCTGCTCGAGCCGCGGCGACTCGGCCACCAGCCGGCCCTCCTCGATACGGGTCACCGCGTCGTCGAGGCGGCGCGGCAGTCGTGCGGTGATGCCGGCTGCGCGCACGACCTCCTGGCCGATCGCCTGCGCGAAGTTCCCTCGCTCGTCGCGGAGGAGCTGAGCGGCATACGGCTCGACGGCGTCCCAGATGTTGAAGGCCGGGTCGAGCGAACTGCACATCCCGGACGTGAGCGAGATCGCGCGCACGATGAGGAGGAAGTTCTCCGGCAGCTGAAACGGAAGGGCCCGCACGACGTCGCCGAACTCGACGGCGAAGGCACGGAACTCCCGGGGGTCGACCTCCTGAAGCTCGGCGAACCCCATGCCGCCGAAACGGGCGAAGAGGGCGGTCATCGCGCGCTCGAGCTCGGTCGTGTCGGCCGAGGGCAGGAGCACGCCGACATTCCGGATGCTGTCGACCATCTGACGTCCGTCGCGGGCGGCGACGGCGATGATCAGTCGCTGGAGGCCCTTGCGGAGGCGCTCGGGGACCTCGCCCATCATCCCGAAGTCGATGAAGGTCAGCTTCCACTCCCGGCCTCCCGGGGCGCCAGGGGTGGGCGTGACGAAGATGTTCCCGGGGTGCGGGTCCGCGTGGAAGTACCCGTCGCGGAAGAGCTGATCGAACATCACCGCCGCGAACTCGTGGGCGACCGCCGTCGGATCGATCCCCGCCGCCCGGAGCGCGTCGACGTCGTTGATCTTGATCGCCGTGACGTCCGAGAGCGTCAGCACGCGGCGGGTCGTGCGCTCCCACGCCACCTCGGGGACGTCGACGCGCGCGTCGCCGGCGAAGTTCGCAGCGAAGCGCTCGGCGTTGGCGGCCTCGGCGAGATAGTCGATCTCCTGCAGGCTCGTCGCCCCGAACTCCTCCATGAGCGCGGGGAGGTCGACACGGTCCGAGACCACGCGGACGCGGCTGAGCCAGCCCGCGACCTTCCGGAGTGCGGCGAGGTCGACCGCGACGATCTGGTCGATCCCCGGGCGCTGGATCTTCACGACCACGCCGTCGAACCCTGTGTCGTCGGCTTCTTCCGGTCGCAGCCGAGCCCGGTGCGCCTGTCCGAGGGATGCCGCTGCCAACGGCACCGGGTCGACAGACGCGAACGCCCGCTCGAGCGGCATCCCGAGCTCGGATTCGGCCAGCGCGCGGATGGCGGCGAAATCCACCGGCGGCACCTCGTCCTGCAGGCCTTCGAGCTCTCGCGTGATCTCCGGCGGCAGCACGTCCAGCCGCGAGGACAGGAACTGCCCGACCTTGATCATGAGCCCGCCGAGCGACACGGCCAAGCCGTGGAACTTGCGCGCGAGCCGGGTCAGCCGGGCTGCCCGGCCACGCGCCGAGAAGCGAGCGAACCCGATGCGCGGGAGGAAGAGCTCGTACCACCACGCCTGCACCATGTACCGGGCTGCGAACCGCAGGATCCGGCGATAGCGGGCGCGCTCACCGCCGACGTCGGCCATCGATCACTCCTTGACGCCGACGTTCCGACGGCGAGGGTCAGTCCTGGGCGAGAATGGAGTAGAGCTTACGGCGCGCCTCTTCGAGCACCTCGATCGCCTGCTTCACCTGGTCGGGGCTGCCGGATTGCCCCACCTGTGCCGCCGCCTGGGCGAGGTCCACGCCCGCCTTGCCGAGACCGGTCCGCGAGCCGCCCTTCGTCCCCTGCGACTGCCAGGGAGCCCGCCCGCCGGCCTCGTCGGCCTCCGCCTGACCGGCCGCGGTGAGCGAGTACGTCTTCCGGCCACCGGACTCCTCGGCCAGGATGAGGCCCTCATCGGCCAGCAGCTGGAGTGTCGGGTAGACGGATCCTGCGCTCGGCTTCCACGACCCGCCGCTGCGCTCCTCGATCTGCTGGATGATCTGGTAGCCGTGCATGGGCTGCTCGGCCAGGAGTGCGAGCACGGCGGCGCGCACGTCGCCCTTGCTCACTCGCGTGCTCGACGTCGCCGAGCCGACCTTCTGGTCGAAGGCTTCCTTCAGCTGGTCGAGCAGGTCGAACAGGCCCGATCCCGCCCCGCTCCCGGACTTCCGGGGGTCGAACCCGCCGAAGCCGCTTCCCGTCCACGAACCGCTCATGATCGTCCTCCTGGGTGTGTGCGAGCGCGGCGCGCTCAACGATATACATACCGATATATCGTCATCCGACGTCCCCGGCAAGAGTTTCGGGCGGAGAGAACGCTGAGAGTCGGGGATTCTGCGGAATCGGAGGTGCAGAGGCACGACGAGCCGACCGATCGTCGAAGACGTCAACGACTGTCGGGATGCGGCATCCGCGATCCTTCGAGCGGCCGTGCGCGGACGTTGATCTCGTGTCGCGGCTCGTCGGTCATGGTGAACATGAGCGGGATCGGCGCCGCCCCGGGGTTGTCGTAGAGCCGGACGCCGTCGCCGAGGAGCACGGGCGCGATGTGCAGGTCGATCTCGTCCAGGAGGCCACGATCGAGCAGCTGACGCCCGATGGAGGCGGACAGGATCTCGACGTTCTTGCCGCGGGCGGCGTCTTTCGCGATGCGGAGCGCCTCCTCCACGTCGCAGCTCAGGATGGTCGTGCCCTCGCTCGGCGGAGCGTCCTCGGGGTGGTGCGTCAGGACGAAGACGGGACCGCTCCAGGCGCCGCCGTAGATCGTCGACGCGTCGGGGAAGGCGTCGAAGCCGTCGCGGCCGCCGAGCACGGCACCGGTCGTCGCGATGTACTCGTCGAGGATGTCCGGGCGTCCCGTCGTCAGCCCTTCCATCCAGTCCATGGAGTGTTCGGGGCCGGCGACGAAGCCGTCGAGGGACATGGTGAAGTGCCAGAGGGCCTTGCCCTCCGCCTTCTGCGGGCTGGGCTCGGTGATCATGACTCCTCCTTCCCCGCCGTGCGGCGGACGCGGTAGCGGACGTGCGTCACGAGCGACGCGCCCCGGGTGCTGACCAGCTCGAGGTCGACCGGCCCCACGCCCTCGAACAGACGCAGGCCCGTCCCGACGATCGTGGGCGAGATCTGCAGCATGAGCTCATCGACGAGACCGGCCGCGAGGTACTGGTTGATCGTGCTCACGCCGCCGGCCACGTGGACCGCGCGCTCCTCCGCGGCATCCCGGGCCCGGTCGAGCGCGGCCTCGATCCCGTCGGTCACGAAGTGGAACGTCGTGCCGCCCGCCATCGGGATGGACGCGCGCGGATGATGGGTGAGCACGAAGACGGGAGCGTGATAGGGCGGGTCGTCACCCCACCACCCGCGCCAGTCGCGATCCCACTCCCCGCGCACCGGGCCGAACATGTTGCGTCCCATGACGTAGGCCCCGGCAGACACGATCTCGTCGATCTCGGCCCGGTTCTCCTCGGGCGTCTCGAACATCCATCGATGGATGAGTTCGCTCGAGGTGTCGCCGAACGGCCGCTCCTCGGTCTGGTTGTGACCGGAGCCGATCCCGTCGAGCGAGATCGTCATGGTCGCGATGACTCGTTGCATGCTGGTCCTCCACACCGGCCCGTCGGACTAGTCGGTCAGTCTCGACGCGTGACGTCGACCTGCAGCTCGTGGGCGAGCCGCTCAAGCTCTTCGACGAGGGCGTCGACGTCGACGGATGCCGGGACCGCGGCCGAGATCGTCGCCTCGAAGAGCCGGCCGCCGGCCATGGCCGCATCCCTGGTCTGGCTGTTCATGCGCTCGATGCTCACGCCGTTCGCGCTGAGCGTCGCCGACAGCTCGCGGACGATGCCCGGACGGTCGTTCCCGAGGACCTCGAACGTGAACAGGCGCTCGGGCGAGGCATCCGTCGTGTCCTCGTGCCCGGGCACCGCGACCGTGAGAAGCCCCTCCACCTGCGCCAGCGCGTCGCGCAGCGCGTCGGCGCGGTGCGGGGCGACCGAGACCTCGATGATGCCCGCGAAGGCGCCGGAGAGCTCGGCGAGCTGGCTGTTCTCCCAGTTGCCGCCGTGCGAGTCGATGACTTCGGCGACGGCGGCGACGAGTCCGGCGCGGTCGTCGCCGACGACCGTGAGCACGAGGGTTGTCATGGGCTCAGGGTATTCCAGGCGACCGTGCCGCAGGGGCCGTGTGCGGACGCTCGCCCGGACCGCGAGGTCCGGCGAGGGGCTCCCCGCCCGAAGTCGCGGACGGCAGGAGCGGACGCAGTCTCTCCCCCATCACGCCGCCCAGCAGCGCGCTGAAATCCGCCGTCAGATGGTGCGAATCGCGGTACACGAGGGTGTCGCCGATGATGGGCGGGCACCACTGGGCGCTGCACAGGTAGTCGTTGAAGTCGAGCACCGGCACCCCCCGCACGGTCGCCGCCGCGGCGGCGGCCCCGCGCGACGCGTCGCGCAGCGCGATGGCGCGCGGCTGCCCGCACACCTCGGCGTCCGACAGATGCGCCGACAGGCAGGGGGCGGGGTCCTCGCGGATGTCGGGGGTGTCGGCGATCACGGCCTTCGGCACGGTGATCGCGTCCAGCGTCGTCCCGTACGCGGCCTCCCACGTCGCGAGATCGTCCTTCACTCCGGGTGAGAGGTCCGGGTCGCTGTAACCGGCCAGGAGCACGATCACGGGCCGCGACTCGTTCACGGCCGCGATCACAGCCTTCCGCCACTCCGGGCACTGAGGATACGGCGTTCCGCGGCGGGTCGCGTCGATCGCCGCATACGGGCAGGAGCTCTTGGTGTGCACCTCGACCGCGTACCCGGCCGAGAGCGCGAACGACTCGAGCGCGGGGAACCAGTGCGCCGCGTGGGAGTCGCCGAACAGCGCGATGCGCGGCGCCGACGGGTCGCCGTACAGGCACTCCCCGGCATCCGTGGCGGCGATGCCTCGCACGCAGTCGTCGGCGTAGACCTCCGGAAGGCTGTCGTCCGCATCCCGCAGCGACGGGCGGAGGTTCTCGGGGACGAAGTCGGTCGCCTGCGGCGGGTCCTCGATCGCGGGCGCGGGGGCCGCTTCCGCGACGTTGAGCGTGCGGGTGTCGGCGACGGCGTACGCGCCGGTCGCCACCAGCAGGCACGCCACCGAGCCGACGGCGGCGCCGATGAGCGTCCGCCGCGTGCGGGCCCGCGTCAGCCACGACGCGCGCCGCATCGGATCTTCGACGAACCGGTACATCGTCCACGCGAGCGGCACGCACGCCAGCGCGATGAGCAGGGTGAGCCACAGCGGCAGGCCGCCGCGCGAGGCGGATTCCGGGATGACAAGGGCCGGCCAGTGCACGAGATAGAGCGAGTAGGAGATGGTCCCGATGAGCACCATGGCCGGCGCCGACAGGACGCGGTCCGAACCCCCGCGGGTCTGCGACGCGCCGGCCACGATGACCAGCGCGGCGCCCAGCACGGGAACCGCCGCCCACCCGCCGGGGAACAGGGTCTTCGACGAGAAGAGCGTGATCGAGGCCGTGATCGCCGCCATGCCCGCCCAGCCGAGCCATGGTGCCAGTCGCCGCGGGACCAGCTGCTCCCGCCGCAGCAGGAGGAACGCGACGATGCCACCCGCGCCGAGCTCCCACGCACGCGTCGGCAGCCAGAAGAACGCGAGGGGCTGGGACCGGAGGGTGAGCCACACGCCAGCGACGAAGGATGCCGCCACCACCGCCACCAGCATCCAGAACAGCGTCCGCCGGGACTTCACGACGAGCCAGGCCAGCCCGAGCAGAGCCGGCCACACGAGGTAGAACTGCTCCTCGACGCCGAGCGACCAGTAGTGCTGGAACAGCGACGGCGTCGTCGACTGCGCGAGGTAGTCCGTCTGGTCCATGGCGAAGAGGTAGTTCGGCACGTAGAGCGCCGTCGCGACGGCTGCCCGCCACACCTTCTCCATGAGCAGCGGGGGGTACCAGATGAGGGCCGCGACGATCGAGAGCACGAGCACGACGAAGGACGCGGGGAGGATGCGCCGGGCACGGCGCGCGTAAAACGATCCGAAGCGGATCCGGCCCTCGCGCTCGAGGCTCCCGAGCAGATGCGTCGTGATGAGGAAGCCCGAGATCACGAAGAACACGTCGACGCCGACATACCCGCCGGGAAGGAACGGGACCCCCGCGTGGTACAGCACGACAGCGCCCACGGCGATCGCTCGCAGGCCCTGGATGTCGGGCCGGAAGCCGGAGGAGCCGGTCCCGCTGGGGGTGTGCTCTGCCACGATCCGTGAAGTGTAGGCCGGTCGGGTGAACCGGACGGGGGGACTTGACAGCGAGCCTCGCCCACCGGTCGGGTCTTGACGTCGGGCCCCGGCGCCGCCAGGGTCGGTGTCGAGCCGCTGCGCCGGCGCCGGCACCTCGCCACCTCGAACGGACCGATGCCATGACTCGTCCCGCACGCACGAGGACGCGGCGCACGATGTCGTCCCTCGCGGGGTTCTGGGTCGTCGCGGCGGTCTTCACGACCGTGACGGCCTACGCGACCATCCCGACGCCGCTCTATCCGCTCTATCAGGCACAGGACCGCTTCCCCGTGCCGATCATCACGCTCATCTTCGCCGCCTTCGCGGTGGGCGTGGTCTTCAGCCTCTTCTTCATCGGACATGTGAGCGACTGGGCCGGGCGCCGTCGCATGACCATGATCGCCGTGGCGACCTCTGCGCTGGCTGCGATCGTCTTCCTCACCTGGAACGCCGTACCGGGCCTCGTCGTCGGCCGCTTCGTCGACGGCGTGAGCGTCGGCACCCTCACCGCGGCGGCGACGGCGCACCTCGCGGAACTGCGCCGGAGCGCCCGCCCGAACGAGACGGCGGTGATCGCGGCCTCCGTGGCCGGCGCGGCGAATCTGGGCGGCCTCGCGCTCGGCCCCCTCATCGGCGGACTGTTCGCGGAGTTCCTCCCCGACCCGCTCGAACTGCCGCACGCGGTGTTCCTGGTGCTGTTCGTCGCGTGGCTGCCCGTGATCCTCCTCGTCCCCGAGACGATCGACCCGACGAAGGATCGGCCCGCCTATCGCCCGCAGCGGCTGGCCTTCCCGCCGGGCGGCGGCTCCGCCTTCGCCGCGGCGGGAGTCGGTGCCGCGGCATCCTTCGCCCTCTTCGCCCTCTTCACCTCGCTTGCGCCGACGTTCATGCACCAGACCTTCCGTGTCACCGATCCCCTCGCCGACGGCGCGGCCGTCTTCGCGGTGTTCGGCGCAGCCGCACTCGCTCAGATCGTGCTCGTCGGCGTTGCTCAGCGCACGCAGCTGACCATCGCCGTCGTCTGCTTCGCCGTCGGTCTCGCCGCGATCGCGGTCGGCGCTCTCCTGCCGGCGCTCCCCCTGTTCCTCGTCGGCGGCATCATCGGCGGGGCGGCGGCGGGCATCATGTTCCGCGCGGCGATCGCGTCGGCGGCGGCCCTCGCACGGCCCGACCGGCGGGGCGAGACGCTCGCCCTCCTCTTCCTCATCGCGTATACCGGGCTCGTCGTCCCGGTGCTGCTCGTCGGGGTCAGCCTCGCGTTCGTCGGGGAGATCACGGTGCTCCTCGTGTTCACCGCGTTCGTGCTCGTCGCGACCGTCGGAGCCGGCGTCGTCATGCGCGGCCACTCCGCGCCCGCGACCGCTCGAGCACAGCGCCAGGGGTCGTCGGGGGCTGACCACGGTCAGGACTCCGCGCCGTCCGCGGGGACCCCGACCGACTAATCGACGGCCTGGTGCGTGTCAACCGCCGGGGGTCGCCCGGGAAGGCGGCTAGCGTGACGGATGACAGCGATGAGGAGACGACGTGGCCGCGCCATCCCCCCGTGACCGGACGACCGTGTCGGTCGTCATCCCGGTCAAGGACGACGACGCCGAGCTGGCACGCTGCCTCGCGGCACTGAGCGTGCAGACCCGCGTTCCCGACGAGATCATCGTCGTCGACAACGGGTCGACCGATGCCTCGGCCGCGGTCGCCCGTGACGCCGGCGCCCGCGTCGAGCCATGCGATCGGCCGGGCATCCCCGCGGCGAGCGCCCACGGCTACGACCGCGCGTCGGGGGATCTCATCCTCCGCCTCGACGCCGACTGCATCCCGGACCCGGACTGGGTCGCCGCCGTCGTCGACGCCTTCGATCGCGCCGAGATCGGCGCCGTCACCGGCGGCGCTCGATTCCTCGATGGGCCCCGTGCGCTGCGCGCACCGCTCGCGATCACCTACCTCGCCGCGTACGACGGCGCTGGAGCGCTGGCGCTGGGACATCGACCGCTGTTCGGATCGAACCTCGCGCTCCGGCGCGAGGCCTGGCGCGGCATCCATCACCGGGTGCACCGCGACGACGCGGCGGTGCACGACGACTTCGACCTCTCGTTCCACCTCGGCGAGCGATGGCGCATCGGCCGCGTGAAGGCCGATCACATGGCGATGTCGATGCGACCCTTCGCCGACCCGGGCGCCTTCGCACGGCGCGTGCGGGCCGGGTTCCGCACCGTCGTCATCCACTGGCCGCACGACGTGCCGCCGGTGCGGTGGGTGCGCATCGCGCTCCGCCGGGCGGGCCTGGGCATCCGCGTCCGTCAGGATCGGCCGCTGCCGTGACGGATGCTCTCATCGGGCCGGTCGAGGCGCCGGACCTGCACGTCATGACGTACAACATCCGGCGCCGATTCGACCGCGGCAACTGGCGGGCGGCCGACCGCTGGACGCGTCGTCGCCCCCTGGTGCAATCCCTCGTGCGCACGGAGCGGCCGACCCTGCTGGGAGCCCAGGAGGTGCGCCCCGACCAGGCGCGCACACTCCAGGACGCCCTCGGATCCCGCTACCGCTTCGTGGGCCGCGGGCGCAACCGCGGAGGCCGGGGCGAGGGCAACCCGCTCTTCTACGACACCGAGCGGCTCGAGCTCCTGGACTGGTCGCAGGAGGCGCTCGCCGACCGTCCCGACGAGGAGGGGGCGCGCGGGTGGGGCAACCTCGTGCCGCGGGTGCTCGTGACGGCGACGTTCCGCGATCGGCTCACGGGCGCGATGCTCTTCGCCGTCAACACCCACTTCGACCATCTCTCCGGGCGCGCCCGCCGGCAGAGCGCGGTGACCGTCCGCCGTCGCGTCGCCGCGCAGCCGCACCCGGCGATCGTGACGGGCGATCTCAACACGGGCGAGCGGACCGCGCCGATCCAGGAGCTGCTGGGCGACGGGACGCTGACGGATGCCTGGGCCGAGGCATCCGTCCACCTCACCCCCGAGTGGGGCACTTTCCCCAACTACCGCCCTCCCCGTGTCGGCGGCGCCCGCATCGACTGGATCGCCGTCTCCCCGGACGTCGAGGTGCTCCGCGCCGGCATCAATCCGGCGCGGGTGGACGGCGCCTGGCCGTCGGATCACCTTCCGGTGCAGGCCGTGGTGCGGATGCGGGGCGAGGAGGCGAGCGCATGAGCGACCGCCCCGCGTCGGTCGAGCGGTTCGTCCGTCCGCCTTCCGGCGGGATGGACTGGGCGGCGGACGGCGTCCGCGCCCTGGGACTGGTCGGCGTCCTCGTCGCGGCGGTCTGGATGACGCCGATGAACGCCGGAGTGCTCGCGCTGGCCCTTCCCGTCGTGCTCGTACCCCGGTTCGTCGGAGTCCGGCCGTGGTTCGACATCGTCTTCTGCGCCGTCGTCCTGCTGGCGGCGTGGAGCAATGTCCTGGACCTGTACACGACGATCGCGGGGTGGGACCTCGTCATGCACTGCGTGTGCACCGGCGTCATCGCGGCCATGGGTCATCTCGTGCTCGTGCGGCTGGGGATCGTCCCCGATCCGCTCGCGGGACTCCGCCGCGTCCCTCTCGTCATCGTCCCGGTGATCGCGCTCGCGGTGAGCGCGGTGTGGGAGATGATCGAGTGGGTCGGCTGGGCGTTCGTCTCGCCCGACATCTTCGTCGCCTATCAGGACACGATCGGCGACATGGCCGCCGGCGGACTCGGAGGGCTCGCAGCCGGCGTGCTCGTCGCGTACGTGCCGCTGATCCGCGACCAGCCGGCGGGCCGGTCAGGCCGCTGACTCGACGGAGCGAGCCGCCTCGAGCGCGAGCTCGTCGGCGTGCAGCGGGCCGATGAGCTGCACGCCGACCGGCAGCCCGTCGCGGTCGGCGCCCGACGGAACGCTCACGGCGGGCAGCCCCAGGAAGTTGACGGCGACGACCAGCCGCAGGTCGCGCCAGGCCGCATCCGCCGCCTCGCGCCCTCCCAGATCGAAGTCGCGCTCCGGCGTCCGGCGCGTCGACACCGGTCCGAGGACCAGCGGGATCTCGACCTGCAGGAGCCGCCAGGCGGCCGCGACGACAGCCCGACGGGCCCACGCCGCCGCGTAGTCGGCCGCGGATTCGTACGGGCGCGCGACCGCCGTGCTGTCGCGGAGGAAGGATGCCGCGGACCGGCCGAGCGGCACGGGCAGCAGCGCCTCATCGAGCGTCAGGAGCATGTCGGTGCACGCGAGCCGGCGCCACAGGACCGCGGCCTCCTCGAGGAGCGGCGGATCGACGTCCACCACCTCCCACCCCGCCCGCGCAAGCGCCGCGGCCGCGCGCTCCACGCCGGCGGCGACGTCGGCGTCGACGCCCCAGCCGAGCGGATCCCGGACCACGCCGACGCGGCGAGGCGAGGCATCCAGCTCCGCCGCTGTGCGCGGCGGCACCGCGAGCGAGACGGGATCGGCCGGGTCGACGCCCTGGAGCACCCCCAAGGCGAGCGCGACATCGTCGACGGTGCGGCCGAGCGGGCCGTTCACGGAGAACTGCTGCAGCGTCGGAGCGACCCCGGCATCGCGCACCGCCGCCCGCGGCACACGCCCGAAGGACGGCCGCAGTCCCGCGATGCCGAGAGCGGAGGCGGGGAGGCGGATCGATCCGCCGAAGTCGTTGCCGAGCCCGATGGCCGCCATTCCGGTGGCGACGGCGACCGCGTCACCGCCGCTGGAGCCGTACACCGATCGGGCTTCGTCGAAGGGGTTGAGCGTGCGGCCGAACAGGTCGTTGTCGGTGTCCCAGCGCATGCCGAAATCCGACATGTTGCCGCGCCCGATCGGGATCGCTCCGGCCGCGCGCATCCGCCGCACGACCGCGGCATCGGCCTGCGGGACCGCACCGGCGAGGCCCTTCCAGCCCTGCGTCGTGGGCGACCACGTCAGGTCGATGCTCTCCTTCACGGAGAACGGCACGCCGGCGAGGGGGCCCGGAGCCTCCCCGTCGCCGATCGCTCGATCGACACGGTCCGCGGCGGCTCGCGCGCGATCGGCGAAGACCGCGGTGAGCGCGCGGAGCCGGGGATTCTCGGCCTCGATGGCGATCAGGTGGGCCTCGACGACCTCGCGTGCGGAGACCTCGCGACGGTGGACGCCCGCCGCGATGTCCCTCGCCGTCCGGCGTGTGATCTCGTCCACCTCTTCACTCTCGCAGGTGCGTGCTCGACTCCGGGGCGAGGTCAGCCGACGGTGAGCAGATCCACCTCGACCCGGCCGCTCGTGTCGACGACCGCCGTCATCATGGTGTGGACGGGCTGACGCCGCCGATCGGTCGGCGATCCTGGGTTCAGCAGGCGGAGGCCGCCCGGCGTCACGGTGTCCCACGGGATGTGGCTGTGTCCGAAGACGAGCACGTCGGCATCCGGGAATGCCACGTCCATGCGGCGCTCGCGCGTCTTCGCGTCGCCCGTCTCGTGCACCACCGCGAAGCGAAGCCCCTCGATCGTCCGGCGGGCGATGTCGGGCAGGCGGCCGCGCAGCTCGGCACCGTCGTTGTTGCCGAACACGCCGATCACCTCGCCGTGGTCCTCGAGCTCGTCCAGCACGGATGCCGCGACCCAGTCACCGGCGTGCACGATGAGGTCCGCCGCGTCCGCCTCGCGGAGCACCGCCTCGGGGAGTCGCCGCGCGCGCCCGGGGATGTGCGTGTCGGAGATGAGGAGGAGCCGCGTCGTCATTCCCCCAGCATCCCCGACTCTCCGCTCGACGGGATGCGTCCCGGTGAGCGGCGGACCACCCCGTCAGCCGGCCCCGGCCACCGAGACGCCGAGCCAGTCCGCCAGCTCCCCGATCTCGGCGCGCACCATGTCGCTCTCCTCCGGCTCGAACGGCAGCAGCTCGTGAACGGCCCGCACCGTCAGGACCTCGCGTTCCCGGTCGACCTCGGCGTCCAGCATCCCGACGAACCGGTCGCCGAGGAGGATCGGGTGCGCGAAGTAGCCGTACACGCGCTGGCTCTTCGGCTTGAACTGCTCGAGCACGTAGGTGAACCCGAAGAGCTCCTCGAGCCGCCTCCGGTCGAAAAGGAGGCTGTCGTAGGGGTTGAGGAACGCCACGCGTCCGCCGTCGTCCTCCTCGAGAGCGGCCACCGCCGCCGGGTCGACGCGGAGCTTCCAGGCGCTGCCCTCGACGACGGCCGGCTCGCCGGAGGTCTTGCCGACGCCGTTCCACCACCAGTGCGGCTTGGCGATGCCCGCGGCCTGGAGCATCCGTTCCCCGAGGAGCCGCGCCGCCTCCTCATCCGCGTACTCGGGGAGGTCCTGCGGATAGACCCGTTCGGCGAGATCCCACCGGCGATGGCGATTCTCGCGTCCGACGATGGCGACCCTGCCCTGGCGCAGGAGGAAGTCGAGCATGATCGGCACCTGGTTCGAGCCGCTCCAGCCGTCGGGAGCCCTGCTCACCTGTGCGGTGTCGGGGATGTCGGAGGCGAGGAGCGGCCCCTCCGCAGCGAGCCGGGCCAGGATGTCCCGCGCGAACCGGTCGTTCGCGTCGAGCCACTGCCTCGTCTTCTCGCGCTCGGGCCATCGCCGCATGGCCGGCAGCATGAGCGGAAGCAGGCTCATGGGCCGGAACGCGCCGTCGAACTCGAACAGCAGCCGGTCGATCTCGACGGCCTTCTGCAGCTGACCGGGCTCGTACGACCACCCGATCCGCGACCACAGCACGGTGTGCTCGCACGGCGCGATCGTCGCGGTCGGATCGATCTTGATGTAGCCCAGCTGCTCGGCCACCTCGACGACGTCCCCCGGTCGATCGGCGTCGAGCAGCTGGGCGCGCACGATGATGCGCCGGGCCTGCTCCTTGGTGAGCTGGTGCGCGCCGGCGCCCTTGCTCATGCGCCCTGCGATTGGCCCGTCGAGGACGACTCGGACTTGCGGCCGCCCGCCTCGAGCACGTCGCCCGCGGGCAGCTCCTGATGCCCGCCGAACTGCAGCCGCATCGCCGACAGGACCTGGTTGGCGAAGTGATCCTCGCCGCGCGAGGCGAACCGTTCGAAGAGCGATGCCGCGAGCACGGGCGCGGGAACCCCCGTGTCGACGGCCGCCTTGACGGTCCACCGCCCCTCGCCCGAGTCCGAGACCCTCCCCGCGAGCCCATCGAGCGTCGGGTTCTGCGTCAGCGCGGCAGCGGTGAGGTCCAGGAGCCACGACGAGATCACCGACCCGCGGCGCCACAGCTCGGACACCTTGGCGGTATCGATCGTGAACTGGTAGAACTCCGGCTCCTCCAGCGGCGCGACCTCGGCCGAGTGCTCCGCCTCGCGCACCCCTGCGTCGGCGTGCTCGAGGATGTTGAGGCCCTCGGCGAGCGCCGCCATGATGCCGTACTCGATGCCGTTGTGCACCATCTTGACGAAGTGCCCCGCGCCCGACGGCCCGCAGTGGAGGTACCCCAGCTCCTCGGGCGCGAAGTCGCCTTCCCGGCCGGGGGTGCGCGGGACCTCCCCGCTTCCCGGTGCGATCGTCTTGAGCACCGGCTCGATCTGCCGGAAGGCCTCGTCCGGACCGCCGACCATGAGGCAGTAGCCGCGGTCGAGGCCGAAGACCCCGCCGCTCGTGCCCACATCGACGTATCGGATGCCGGCGTCCTTGAGCTTCGCGGCGCGGCGCACGTCGTCCTTGTAGTTCGAGTTGCCGCCGTCGATGATGATGTCGCCCGGCTCGAGCACGTCCGCCACCTGATCGACGACGGTGCCTGTGAGCCCGGCGGGGATCATGAGCCAGACCGCCCGCGGCGCCTCGAGCTTCGCGGCGAAGTCCGCCAGGCTCGACGAGCCGATCGCACCCTCGCCCGCGAGGGCCGTGACGGCCTCGGTGTTGACGTCGTAGACGACGCACTCGTGGCCGTCGCGCATGAGGCGGCGCACGATGTTCGCCCCCATCCGGCCGAGTCCCACCATTCCCAGTTGCATTCCTGCTCCTTCTCGATAAGGCCGCGAGGGCGACAGCCCCGGTCGCAGTCTAGGCATCCGCTGTCCGGCGAGGTCAGAACATCCAGGGCTCGATGCCACCCATGCCCTGGCTCTGCCGGGGCGGGTCGGCGATGGCGGGCGGAGCCGCGCGACGCCGGCGCAGCCGACGGATGAACGCGTGCCGGACCCAGCCCGGGAAGCCGCTCCGTCCGGCGCGCAGGCGGACCAGCTCGGCCGCGCGCGGACCGGTCGGGATGTCGCGCGGAAGGGAGTTCGCAGCGACGATCCAGTCCGGCATCCCGAGCAGTCGGAGCGCCTGCCGGAGCCGCTCGGACTCGTAGACGCTGTCGGGGTCGAGCTCCTCCGCGAGGAGGTCGGCGAGGTCCTCGGCGACCTCCTCCCTTCCGACCAGCCTCGCGAACGCGAAGGCGAAGGCCACGCCGACCGGCTCGGCGAGGATGTCGTCGTCGTCGCCGGGCTCCTGCGAGGGATCGCTGGAGTAGCGGCCGATCTCCTCGGCGCCGTCCCATGCGACGATCGCCAGCTGCCGGTCGCGACGCACCCGCAGCGCCAGGACAGGCGCGGCGATGTGCTCGGCGGCCATCCCGCCGACCTCGATGATGCCGCGTCGCTCCGCGGCGACGACCCCGGCGCCGGGGTCGCCGAGCGCGACGAGCCAGTCGTCGGCGGGCGGAGCGATCCAGCCGGTGAAGCGGATGCTGCGCAGCAGCTCCTCGAAGGGGGCCTGCGCGTCGGAGCCGGCGCGGACGACGACGGCGCCGTAGGAGTAGCCGTCGGGGCCGCCGACCTCGTTGGTCGAGCCGATCGGGTACGTCACGTCAGCCGGCGTCCTCGATGAGGTGGAGCTGCGTCCCGTCCAGGTCGATCAGGTATCCCGCCCGCTGCCCCCACTCCTGCAGGGCGATCGGGATGAGCCGCGGGATGCCGGTGACGACCTCGGGCACTCCGCTGGCACGCACGGCGGCGAACAGCTCTTCCACATCGGCGACGCGGATGCTCGCCATGTACCCGCTCGAGTAGGGGTCGAGCTCGGGCCACAGGAAGAACTCGAGCACGACGGTTCCACGGCGGAGGATCAGCCAGCCTCCGTCGTCGTAGGCGACCTCGAAGCCGAACCCGCCGTAGAACGCGGCCGTCGCCTCGAACGAGCGCGACGGAAGATTGGGCACCGCACGATCCACCACGCCCCGAACCTACGACGAGCAGCGAGAAGGCGGAAGGGCCCTTGACGCGGGTCGTCAACCCCGTTCCGCTGCGGGGGGCTCCCGAACGACGATGAGACGACGGATGCCGCGATCGACGCATCATCCCAGACTCGAGCAGAGGAGAACCCGTGGCGAACGACCTGTCGAAAGGCGACCGCGTCAGCTGGAACACGTCTCAGGGACGCACGCAGGGGAAGGTCGTGGAGAAGCGCACGAGCGATTTCCAGTTCGCCGGCCAGAAGTTCACCGCATCGGACGACGAGCCGTCGTACATCGTGGAGTCGGACAAGAGCGGAGACCGGGCGGCGCACAAGGGCTCGGCGCTGCGCAAGCTGTCCTGACGGCCCGGTCGACGGGGCGCGCTGAGGGCGATGCCGGCGGGGGCGGCCCGCGTCACCGGGGTGGTCCGCGGGCGCCGCGGGGCCCGCGGGGCCACAGGGCCGCCGCCGGTCGGGCTCAGCGGAAGTCCTCCGGGTCGACGTCGTCGATGAATCGCTTGAACTCGTCCAGCCGCTCGCTGATGTCGGTCTCGGCCTCTTCGCCCTCGCCGACCTCGGTGACGTTGTCCGCCATCCCGGCCTCGTCCATCACGGCGTCGGCGACCCAGATGGGTGCGCCCACGCGCGACGCGAGAGCCACGGCGTCCGAGGGCCGGGAATCGACGATCCGCTGCCCGGCCGCCGTCTCGAGGGTGATCTCGGCGTAGAACGTGCCGTCGTCGATGCGCGAGACCTCCACGCGCGTCACCCGTGCGCCGAGGGAATCGAGCATGTTCCGCATGAGGTCGTGGGCGAGCGGGCGCGGCACCTCGGCCCCCTCGATCGCGATGAGGATCGACGTCGCCTCCTGCTGCCCGATCCAGATCGGCAGGATCTGCCCTTCGCCGGGAAGCTCGTCGATGGGCTTGAGGAGGATCACATGCTGCTGCGTCGCGTCGAGGGCGACACCGGCCACGCGGACCTGGACCATCTCGCCTCCCTCCGTCACATCCGTTATGCCATGGTAGGCACCGGCCATGCTCGATGGGGCCCCGCGGCGACAGCGCCGACCCGAGGATGCATTCACCGGAATGGATGCCGCGGGCGTACCGTTGCAGTCATCGTGAAGCGCTTCGGAACACTCTCGTTCGGACACTACGGACCCCTCGGCGGCGGGCGCGAGCTGACCGCCGGCGACTCGATGCTCCAGGCGATCGATCTCGCTCAGGGCATGGACGAACTGGGCGTCGACGGGGCGTACTTCCGCGTGCACCACTTCGCACGCCAGCAGTCCTCCCCCATGCCTCTCCTGGCGGCGATCGCGGCGCGGACCGAGCGCATCGAGGTCGGCACGGGCGTGATCGACATGCGGTATGAGAACCCTCTCCACCTCGCCGAGGAAGCGGCATCCGTCGACCTGCTCAGCGGCGGGCGGCTGGCACTCGGAGTGAGCCGCGGGTCACCCGAGACCGTCGTCCGCGGCTACGAGGCGTTCGGCTATACGGGGTCGGCAGACCCGCGCGGCGCCGACATCGCGCGCGACCACTTCGCGCTCTTCCTGCGCGCGATCGAGGGAGAGGGGCTCGCCGAGCGCGACCCGCACAGCCCGTTCGGCGGCGGCACCGGCCTGCAGCGAATCGAGCCGTTCTCGCCTGGATTGCGGTCGCGCATCTGGTGGGGTGCGGGCAACCGCGACTCGGCGGAGTGGGCGGGCCGCACCGGCGTGAATCTGATGTCGTCGACCCTCCTGACCGAAGACCGCGGTCTGCCGTTCGACGTGCTCCAGGCGGAGCAGATCGATGCCTTCCGCACCGCCTGGCGGGACGCCGGACATGACGGCGAGCCTCGCGTGTCGGTCAGCCGCTCGATCTTCCCGCTCACCACCGCCGAGGACGAGTTCTACTTCGGCGGGCGGCAGGACGGCGAGGGCGTCGGCTACATCGACGGCATGCGTTCCACGTTCGGCAAGACCTACGCCGCCGCGCCCGACGTGCTGATCGAGCAGCTCAAGGAGGACGCGGCGATCGCCAGTGCCGACACGCTGATGCTCACGATCCCGAGCCAGCTCGGGGTGGACTTCAACCTGCGCATCGTGGAGTCGTTCGCCACCCACGTCGCACCCGCCCTGGGCTGGACGGGCACGCGGAGCTGACGGATGCCGGGGTCCGCGGCGCCGGCTACTTCGCCGTCGGTCCGGTGCGGACTCTCGTGACGACCGCCACGATCGCTCGCCAGCCCACGAGGAAGGCGAAGAGCACGATCGCGGCGACGATCACGAACGGGATCGCGATGCCCTGACCCGAGAGGGTGCGCAGGAGCATCCCGACCACGAGTGTCGCTCCCCACACGCCGAGACCGGTGCGAACGGGCGAGAGCGGGTCGCGCCACGCCTGCTGGACGAGCCAGCCGACGACGACTCCGACGAGGAACGGCCAGGCCGTCTCGAGGAGCCCCGCGAGGGCGTCCTCACCGTGACTGGCTCGCCCGATCGCCGAGAAGACGCCGACGAGAACGATGTCGATCGCGAAGGCCCCGACGATCGATCCGGTCGCCGGGCGCGGGGTGGCGGGCTTCTGCGGCTCGAACGTCACGTCTCCACCCTACGTTCGCCCGCCGGCGCCCATTCGCCCGCGCGTTCCCTTCGCCCGCGCATCCTCCCCTGAGCGGGCACGGCAGACGCCGCGTCACGCGACCTTCTCGGCCAGCGCGTCCTTCACCGCGCGGCGCACGTCCCCCTCGTACGGACGGCCGTGTCCCGGCAGCACGAGGGTCGCTTCGGTCGCGGCGAGGTTCCCGAGGCTGCGCAGCGCGGTCGAGGCATCCGCCGTCGCCGCTCGCGCGACCACGCGCGGACCCGTGCGTCCCGTGTAGGGGTCGAGGGTCACGAGGGCATCGCCGGAGAAGAGGATGCCGCGACCGGCGAGGTGGAAGCCGCAGTGCCCGTTGGTGTGCCCCGGCGACCACACCGGCACGAGACCGCCCGGCACGTCGAGGGGCTGCGTCGGGACGACATCCACGACCGGGGTGATGCCTTTCACCGTGAGCGCGCCCGCCCCGGCCATCGCCGTGAGGATCGGCACACCGCGCGGATGGCGGAAGGGATACAGCACGCGCGGAGACTCGTGACGGTAGCGGTAGGGATGCCGCGCCAGCAGCGCATCGGCGACGTGGATGTGCGACTCGACGCTGTGGTCGTCGCTCAGCCGCCGGCTCATGCCGACGTGATCGAAGTGACCGTGAGTCAGGATCACCGCGTCGATGTCGGCGACACGAGCTCGAATCTGCGTCAGAGCCTGCTGGAGCACCGGCCAGGTTCCCGGAAGCCCGGCGTCCACCAGCGTCAAGCCGTCGCTCGCCGCGACGAGGTAGCAGTTCACCCCCGCCCGGTGCAGGCGGAAGACGCCCTCTGCGATTCCGGTGACGCCATCCCGATCCCGTGTCATGCAGGCCACTGTGCGATCCGCGAGAACCGGGGCGAGGGGGATTGCCGCGCCCGCGACGCCGTGGTATCCCCTCGGGGTACGGCTCCCGGATCCACCGGCGCCGTCTCGGGCCGCGCATCCGCCGCGGCACGACGAGGCGGTGCCGGCGCTTGCGTGTCAGGGCGTCGGCGAGCCTCCCGTGACGGCGAGCGTCTCCCCGGCGACGTAGCTCGACTCGGCCGACGCGAGGAACACGTAGGCGGGCGCCAGCTCGGCGGGCTGCCCCGCGCGGCCGAGCGGGGTCTGCTCGCCGAAGGACTCGATCTTCTCCTGGGGCTGGCCCTCGGTCACCTGGAGGGCGGTCCAGATCGGCCCCGGTGCGACGGCATTGACGCGGATGCCCTTCGGCGCGAGCTGCTGCGCGAGAGCCTTCGTGAAGGCGTTGATGGTGGCCTTCGTCGAGGCGTAGTCGACGAGGATCTCCGACGGCTGATACGCCTGGATCGACGTCGTGTTGATGATCGTCGACCCCGGCTGGAGGTGAGGAAGCGCCGCCTTCGTGATCCAGAACATCCCGTACACGTTGGTCTTGAAGGTGTCGTCGAACTGCTCGTCGGACAGGTCCGTCAGGCTCTCCTGGAACACCTGCTTGCCGCCGTTGTTGACCAGGATGTCGAGTCCGCCCAGCCCGTCGACGGTCTGCCGCACGAGATCGCGGCAGTAGTCGGCGTCGCGAAGATCGCCGGGAAGGGTCAGCACCGTGACACCCGCATCCCGCAGGATGCCGGCGACGCGCTGGGCATCCTTCTCCTCCGCCGGCAGATAGGACATCGCGACGTCGGCCCCCTCCCGCGCGAACGCGATCGCCGTCGCCGCCCCGATGCCCGAATCCGCGCCCGTGACAAGCGCCTTGCGCCCCGTCAGACGGCCGGTGCCGCGGTACGTGTCCTCGCCCAGATCGGGCTTGGGCTGCATCCGGGCCTCCAGTCCCGGCTCCGGCTGCTTCTGCTTCTCGGGGTCGAAGTCGGAGTAGAGCTCGGCGGGGTTGGTGAACGTGTACTGGTCGCGGGACATCGCGTCTCCTGTCTCTGATCTCGGATCGTTGCGGGTTGGGAGGATGCTTCGGCTCAGCCGACCCCGAAGGTCCGGGCGGGCCGGCCGCGGCCTACGCCCTCGACCCGGAAGATCGAGCCGCTCTCGGGGCATTCCGCCAGCCTCTCGGCGTCGAGGCCGTCGCGGGCCGAGGCGACGAACAGGACGTCGAGATCGGCGCCTCCGAACCCGACCGATGTGACGGCGGGCGCGGAGAGCGGAATGGTCTCGAGCGGCTCGCCGTCGAGGTCCCAGCGCTGCACGATGCCGGAGCCGTAGACGGCGCCCCAGAGCGCCCCGTCGGCGTCGAGGGTCATGCCGTCGATCGTGTGCCCGCCGAAGAACGGCGTGAGCGGTCCCGTCGCGCCGAATCGCCCATAGGGCGCGAGATAGACGGTCTCATCCGACGTGTCCGCGATGAACCAGGTCTCGCCGCCGTCGGACCAGTCGAGGCCGTTGGCGTTGTTGAAACCGCCGGCGAGCACCCGCACCCGTCCGTCCGATTCGAAGCCATAGACGCGGGCGTCCGAGGCATCCGTCGTCTCGTCTATCGATCCGACGACGAAGCGGCCGAACGGATCGACCTTTCCGTCGTTGAAGCGGATGCCGTCGTGCGCGTGCCGGACGCTCGCCACCGTCCGGACGATCTCGCCGTCGGCGTCGAGCAGGATGACGGAATCGCGCAGCGCGGCGACGTAGCCGTCGCCGGCAGCGGGCTGCACGACGCCGAGCGGCGCGGGCAGTCCCACGACGCGGTCGTCGGAACCGTCGACGGCGCCGTCGAGGCGACCACGGTGCAGTGTTCCGCGCCGGATGTCGACCCAGACGATCTCGTCGGTGCGCGCATCCCACCAGATGCCCTCCGGCAGGAGCGCCCCTTCTCCACTTCGGAACACAGTGGGCTCGGCATCCATGTCGCCACCGTATGAGTGGTTCCGCGTGCCCGCCCGGGGGGTTGCGCAGGCGCCATGGCTTCGGTTAGGGAGGGCCGGAGGAGCTCTCGCGTCGCGGCTCGACCTCGCCGAAGAACGGGGAGCACGGGCTACACACGTGTCTCAGGCCGTGTCAAGGGTCCTCCTCGACAGATGCCGCGACCCTACCGTCATCCCTGAGGGAACGACGGAAGGAACGAGGATGGCCGGCGCGGGCGACATCGGGACACATGGCCGCGCCGACGGACGTCGATACGCTGTGCGGTCCGCTCCAGGCACCACCCGGAAGGCCGTCCGGTGAGCCCCGTCGCCCCTGTGCATGCCGGCCCCGGCGGCGTGCGCGAGCAGGCGCCCCTCGAGGTCGAGCACCGGCGGTACTGGCTCGTTCCCGGTGGCGTCCTCGCCGTGGTCGCCGTGCTCATCTTCGCCCTGACGATCAGCCTCAACCCCCCGATCGGCCTCACCGGGGTCATCCTCACGTGCGCGTTCTACGGCGCGATGCTCGTCTGCGCCATGACCGTCGACAGCGTCAAGAACCGCAACCTCGCCTTCGCGTGGCTCGTGGGAGCCATGTCGGTGTCCTCCACCGTGCTGCTGCTGTTCGTCCTCATGATCGAACAGCTCAGCTGAACGCAACGAAACGGAACAGACCATGGCAGACCAGCCGAATCCCATCGACCTGCAGAAGCACCTCGCCGGCGTCGACTACCCCGCCAGCCGCGCGACGCTCGTCGAGGCCGCGCGCCGTAACGGCGCACCCGACGACATCGTCTCGGCGCTGGAGAATGCCGGACGGGACGATTTCGAGACACCTGCCGAGGTCTCCGCAGCGGTGTTCGACAGATGACCGACGCGGAGATGAGCGCACGCGAGGTCGAGACCTTCTCGAACCGCGGGCAGTGGGTGACGCGCGTCATCGATGAGCCCGAGCTGTCGCAGAGCTTCTCCAGCCGCGACGAGGCGGTCGAAGCCGGCGAGCGGCTGGCCGCGCGTCTGGGCACGTCGCATCGCGTGGTCGAGAGCGAGCCGGAGGGCACGATCACCGACCAGGAGACGGCGGCGGACGCGGATGCCGCCTCCCCGCGGGCGTCGCGCGGCGGTGAGCAGGATCTGCCGCCGACGACCGATGACGACGGGATGCCTGTCGAGAATCCGTCGGGCTGACCCGCCCGCCCTCGCGACCACCATCCGCGCACGAGACGAAGGAGACGACATGTTCACACCGGACTTCGAAGCCACGACCCGCAACGACTCGCTCGGGGTCGACGAGGAGGACCTCGACGCCCCCGAGAGCGACGACAGCGGGACGCTGGCGGACGGCGCCCTCGGCACCGACAGCCCGGCCGTCTCGGACAGCTCCATCGCCGACGACGACGCAGACGCGGGCACCGCCGACAGCGAGGGAGCGGACGCGACGGACCCCGACATCATCGCGAACGATCCCGACGAGTACTCGGGCGAGCCCCACATGGGCAGCGTCCCCCGGGTCCTCGGCGAGGAGGAGTACATGCCCGACACGCAGGGCGAGGATCCCCTCTACGCCGAGCTCGGCGACGAGGGTCAGGGCGACCTCGCGCCGGAGGACATGTGACCTGAAGAGACCTCGACCCGTCCGCCGCCGTGGCGACCCCCGATCGGGCCCGCGCGGGACGACGCACACGCAGGTCCAGAGGCGTTCGGCGGACGGGTCGCCGCATCACAGCCGACGACATCGCACGGGGTGTCGTCGGCTCTGGTGTGTCGGCCGCGCTCAGTCCACGGAGCGGAAGATCACGCCGACGCGACGGTCCTCGGTCTCCCACGAGTCGGCGTCGCCGCACAGCGCCGCCTCGAGTCGCGACGGATACTCGCGCCCGCACGTCGTGCACTCGAACATTCCCCATACCCCTTCGCCCCAGGCCGGCCGCCCCCCGCACGTCGCGCGGCATCTCTCGAAGCTAGCGCCGGCTCTATGCAGACGAATTGGTCGTTGCTCACAACATCCGGGGAGGCCGACGAGAGAGCGCCCACAAGCGCGGACTGCACCTCGGGATGGAGTCGACGGATGCCGCGGCATCCGTCGTCATCACTCACCCGTGCCGGGCGAATCCGTCCCGGCGTCCCGGCATGGGGGTCGCTAGAGTCAACCGCATGGCCACCAAGAGCAACCGCCGCCCCTCCTCGACGAGCAATCGCCCCGCCGCCTCGAGCAAGGGACGCGCCACGACGATGGCCGAAGACGACGACCTCGGCAGCAAGACCGTCCTGTGGGGCTACCTGTCGGGCATCATCGTCGCCGCGTTCATCGCCGTGCCGCTCTCGGCTGCGTTCTCGTTCGCGACGCACCCGAACACCCAGCAGCTGTTCGCAGGGCGCCTCTCAGAGGCGTCGCAGGGCGGCTATGTCGCGTTCTGGTGGCTTGTCACGCTGCTTCTGGTCGCGCTGCCGTTCCTCGTCGGCTTCTCGGTGGCCAAGCTCTCGGGTCGCACCCTCGCGATCGTCGGCGGCATCATCGCCGTCTTCGTGATCGCCATCCTGATCGTGGGACAGACGTTCGTCTTCTGAGTCCGGCGGCGCCGGCCACGGCTGCTATGCGGTGACGGGCGCGGACACGCGCACGCGGTCCGCTCGGGAGTAGACGTTCATCGACGCGCCCCGGAGGAATCCGACGAGCGTGAGACCGGATGCCTCCGCGAGCTCGACGGCGAGCGACGAGGGAGCCGACACGGCCGCCAGGACGGGAAGCCCCGCCATGACGGCCTTCTGGACGAGCTCGAAGCTGGCGCGCCCGGAGACCTGGAGCACCGTGCCCCGCAGTGGGAGGCGGTCCTGGAGGACCGCCCATCCGATCACCTTGTCGACGGCGTTGTGGCGACCGACGTCTTCTCGCAGCACGAGCAGCTCCCCCGTGCGTGCATCGAAAAGCGCCGCCGCGTGAAGTCCGCCCGTCTTGTCGAACACGCTCTGCTGCGCCCGCAGCCGGTCGGGGAACGCCGCGAGCGCCTCGGCATCCAGCACGGCGTCGTCGGCGCTGACGTCGTAGGACGAGACCGTCTCGACGGCCTCGATCGACGCCTTCCCGCACAGCCCGCAGGAGCTGGTCGTGTAGAAGTTGCGCGCGAGGTCGGCCGCCGGAAGCGCTGCTCCCGGCGCCAGCGCGACGTCGAGGATGTTGTAGGTGTTCCCCTCCCCACTCGCCGGAGCAGCGCCGGTGCCGGGGCCGCCGCAGTGGATCGCCGAGCGGAACTGCTCGCCGGAGGAGATCACGCCCTCCGAGACGAGGAATCCGGCCGCGAGCTCGACGTCGTGCCCGGGCGTCCGCATCGTCACGACGAGCGGCGCACCCCCGACGCGGATCTCGAGGGGCTCCTCGACGGCGAGCGTGTCGGGCCGCCGCGTCTCGCCCACGCCGAGCGTGATCTTGACGACGGGCCTGCGCGCCGTGATCCGTCCCATGCCTTCAGGGTATGCCCGTAGAGCCGGGAGCGGACCGGGCGGTGACGACAGGTCAGAGCGGCTCGTCTGCGGCGCTTCGCGCGCCCGCTCAGCCGCCGATCGCGTTCATGCCGCGCGCGGGCTGGAGGAACCCGGGGTCGTTGATCGCGTGACCGGGCAGCTTGCCGTCGACGCAGGAGCGCAGCATCCCGTCGATCGCGTCGTCGATCGAGGCCGCCACATCCGGCCCGTGAGCCTGTCGAAGGATCGGCAGCAGGTCGTACTCCGTCGTGGAGAACAGGCAGTTGCGCAGCTGACCGTCCGCGGTCAGGCGCAGGCGATCGCAGTCGCCGCAGAAGGGCGCCGTGACGGATGCGATGACTCCCACCGAGCGGGGACCACGGTCGAGCATCCACCGTTCAGCCGGCGCTCCGCCGCGCCCCGGCACGGGGGTCAGGTGCCAGCGCGTCGACAGGGTGGCGAGGATCTCGTCGCGCGTGACCATCCGCGAGCGGTCCCACGTGTGGCCGGCATCGAGCGGCATCTGCTCGATGAATCGCAGCTCGGCGTCGTGCGCGAGGGCGAACTCGACCAGGTCGACCAGCTCGTCGTCGTTCACGTCGCGCATCGCCACGGCGTTCAGCTTCAAGGGGCGGAGGCCGGATGCCGCGGCCGCCGCGATGCCCTCGAGCACCTCGTCGAGCCGATCCCGGCGGGTGAGATCCCGGAACCGATCCCGCCGCAGCGTGTCGAGCGAGATGTTGAGTCGCCCGAGCCCGGCGGCGACCAGCCCCGGCAGCAGATCCGGGAGGCGGATGCCGTTCGTCGTCATCGCGAGCTCGACCAGCCGGCCGTCGGGCGCGGTGATCTCGCCGAGCCGGCGCACGACCTCGACGATGTCCGGCCGCAGCAGCGGCTCGCCGCCGGTGAGCCGGAAGGTCGTCACACCGTCCGAGGCCGCCACGCGGGCGACGGCGACGATCTCATCGAGGGTCAGGATGCTGGACCTCGCGAGCCATTCGTTGCCCTGCTCGGGCATGCAATAGGTGCAGCGCAGCGAGCAGCGGTCGGTCAGCGAGATGCGCAGATCACGGTGCACCCGGCCGAAGCGGTCGACGAGGGGGTCCCCGGGCCGCCCGTGCGGGCCCGGACCGGAGTCCGCCGCGACCCGGGGTCGCGGCATCCCGATCGTCACCGGAATCGTCGTCACGAAAGCGCACCTCCCGTCGCTTGCTCCAGGTTAGCCGTGACCTCTCGGGCTGTATGGTCAGACCACATCTCTCGATGTCGAACTAATCGCCTCTCATCAGGTCGTAAGCGCTCCGGTTCCTGTGTACCGTGGGCCGCAAGTCGCACGTGATCTGGAGGACATCGCATGGACTGGCTCGATCCGCTGCTGCTCGCCCGCTGGCAGTTCGGCCTGACGACGCTCTACCACTTCCTGTTCGTGCCGCTCACCCTGGGGATGGCACTGACGGTCTCGATCTTCCAGACGGCGTGGTTCCGGACCGGGAACGTGAAGTGGCTCCATCTGACCCGCTTCTTCGGCAAGATCTTCCTCATCAACTTCGCGATGGGCGTCGTGACGGGCATCGTGCAGGAGTTCCAGTTCGGGATGAACTGGTCGTCCTACTCCCGCTTCGTCGGCGACGTGTTCGGTGCTCCCCTCGCCTTCGAGGGTCTGATGGCCTTCTTCTTCGAAGCGACCTTCATCGGGCTCTGGATCTTCGGGTGGGACAAGCTGCCCAGGGGCCTGCACCTCGCGAGCATCTGGATCGCCACGATCGGCGCGTGGTTCTCGGCGTATTTCATCCTCGCCGCGAACGCGTTCATGCAGAACCCCGTCGGCTACCAGATGTCGCAGGACGGCAGCCGCGCCGAGATGAACGACTTCCTCGCCGTCCTGACGAACCCCGTCGCGCTGGCGGCTCTCCCCCACACGCTCTTCGCGGCGTTCATGATGACGGCCGGCGTGATCATCTCGATCTCCGCCTGGCAGCTCGCCCGGCGGCAGAACGTCGAGATGATGCGCTCGTCCCTCAAGTACGGCCTGTGGGGCATGCTCGTCGCGTTCGGCGGCGTCGCGCTCTCGGGCGACCAGCTGAGCCTCGTGATGGTGTCGACGCAGCCGATGAAGATGGCGGCGGCCGAGGCGACGTTCAACACCGTCTGCGGGGCGGATGCCTCGTTCTCGATCTTCACGCTCGGCACGCCCGACGGCTCCAGCGAGCTGTTCTCGATCCGCGTCCCCTACCTGCTCTCGCTGCTGTCCACGCATTCGCTCGACGGCTGCGTCGAGGGCATCAACGATCTGAACGCCGAGTACACCACGCAGCTCTTCCCCCAGTTCGCCGACCGGGTCGACGGCAGCTTCGCCCCGGTCCTCTGGGTCACGTACTGGTCCTTCCGCTGGATGATCGGCCTCGGCGGCCTGGCGGCGCTCACCGCGGTCGTCGGCCTGTGGCTCACGCGCAAGAGCGCCAAGCGGGACGTCCCCGCGTGGGCCTGGAAGCTCGCCGTCTGGGCGTGGCCGGCTTCGCTCTTCGCCATCCTCGTCGGGTGGATCTTCACCGAGATGGGCCGCCAGCCGTGGATCGTCTTCGGCCTCATGCTCACGGAGGACGGCGTCTCGCCCAGCGTCCCGGGCTGGACCGTGCTCATCTCGCTGCTGTCCTTCACGGCGATCTACGCGGCGCTCGCCGTCGTCGAGATCCGGCTGATCATGAAGACCGCCCAGAAGGGACCGGACCCCCTGCCCGGACCCGACGACCCTCATCCGTCCGAACTGGCGCTCGAAGACACGCCCACCACGGTGTACTAGGAGGAGCCCGCCATGGATCTCGCATACCTCTGGTTCTTCATCGTCGGCTTCCTCTTCGTCGGCTACTTCGTCCTCGACGGCTTCGACTTCGGCGTGGGCATGTCGCTTCCGTTCCTCGGGAAGGACGACATCAGCCGCCGGCAGATCATCAACACGATCGGTCCCGTGTGGGATCTCAACGAGACGTGGATCATCGTCGCCGGTGCGTGCCTGTTCGCCGCGTTCCCGGAGTGGTACGCGACGCTGTTCAGCGGCTTCTACCTCGCCCTGCTGCTGATCCTGCTGGCGCTCATCCTGCGCGGCGTCTCGTTCGAGTACCGGCACCAGCGCGAAGGCGCGGAATGGAAGCGGCGCTTCGACCGCATGATCGTGATCGGCTCCGCCGTCCCGGCCTTCCTGTGGGGCGTCGCGATCGCCAACATCGTCCAGGGCGTTCCGCTGGACGCCGACCACGAGTTCACCGGGTCGCTCCTGACTCTCCTCAATCCGTACGGCCTCCTCGGCGGGCTGACGACGCTGCTGCTCTTCTTCACGCACGGGGTCTACTTCGTCGCGCTGAAGACCGACGGACAGGTGCACCGCGACGCACGGACGCTCGCACGTCGCAGCGGCATCCTGACCGTCGTGGCGGCCGCCCTCTTCCTCGCGTGGACGATCCTCAACGCCGCGGCGGCCGGAGCTCCCGCTGTCGGACTCGTCGTGATCCTCTCGGCGATCGCGGCCGTCGCCCTCGTATCCTCCCTCGTCGCCAACGCGCGCGATCGGGAGGGGTGGGCGTTCGGCCTCGGCGCGGCGACGATCGTGACGGCCGTGCTCGCGCTGTGGTTCGCGCTCTTCCCGAACGTCATGCCGTCGACGACCGACGTCGCGAACAGCCTCACCATCGAGAACGCGTCGAGCACGGACTACACCCTCACGATCATGAGCTGGGCGGCCCTCGTCTTCCTCCCGCTCGTGCTGCTCTATCAGGGGTGGACGTACTGGGTCTTCCGCAAGCGCGTCTCGCGCACCCGCATCGAGCGCGCCGCCGCGGTGGTGCACTGACGCCGATCGCAGTGCCACTCCGGTCGCCGAGACTGCACTTCGAGGCTCGAGCCCGCACACCAGGACGGGGCGGGCATGAGGTCTCGGGCACGGTTGTGCGGATTCGCCGGTGGGTAGGGTCGGGAGCGGGATGAGTGAGAAGGATGCCGGGGGCCGCGCGAAGCGCACGCCCCCCGTCGATCCGCGACTGCTGAAGTACGCGTCGGCGTCGCGGGGCTTCTTCGTCGCGATCGCCGCGATCGCGACGGCCCAGACGCTCGTCATCGTCGCGGTCGCGTGGCTGCTGACCTCGGCGATCGTCGGGGCGGTGGACGGGATGCCGCTGCCCGAGCTCGCGCCGACGCTCGGCCTGCTCGTCGCCGCCGTGGCCGCCAGAGCTGTGCTGCTGTGGGCACGCGAGAGCGTCGCGGCGCGCGCCGCGGCGCGAGTGGAGGCTCAGCTGCGGGACTCGCTCGTCGGCGCGGTCGGCGCGCTCGGGCCCGAGTGGATCGGCAGGCGCAACACGGCGCAGCTGGCCGTCACGGCCGGGCGCGGCCTCGCAGCGCTCGAGGCCTACTTCGGCCGGTACCTCCCGCAGCTCGTGCAGACGATCATCGCGACGCCGATCCTCGTCGCCGTCATGTGGTGGCAGGACTGGATCTCCGGTCTCACGGTGCTGCTCACGCTGCCCCTCATCCCGATCTTCATGGTGCTGATCGGACTCGCCACGCGCGCCGTCCAGCAGCGGCAGTGGCAGACCCTCCACCACCTGGCGGCACGCTTCTCCGACACCGTGCAGGGCCTGTCGACACTGAAGGTCTTCGGCCGCCAGCACCGGGCCGCGGCATCCATCTCGTCCGTCACCGAGCAGTACCGCGCCGAGACGATGAAGGTGCTGCGCGTCTCGTTCCTCTCGGGCTTCGCGCTCGAGTTCCTCGCCTCGATCTCGGTCGCGATCGTCGCCGTCTCGATCGGGTTCCGCCTCCTCGACGGCTCGCTCGAACTCCTGGTCGGGCTCTTCGTGCTGCTCCTCGCGCCCGAGGCCTACCTGCCGCTGCGACAGGTGGGCGTGCAGTTCCACGCCGCGGCCGAGGGGGTCGCCGCGACCGACGACGTGTTCGCCGTGCTGGATGCCGCCTCCCACGCCCCGGCGACACTTCCGCCCCAGCCCCTTCCCGACTCGCTTCCGGGCGCTGACCCCAACCCGGTCCGCGAGCCGGCCGAAGGGTCGAACCACCCGGCGCGCGCGGCTTCGACGCCCGGCATCCTCACCCTCGACGCCGTCCAGGTCCGACGCGGCGAGCGCCTGCTCCCACCCGTCGACCTCATTGCCCGCCCGGGGGAGGTCGTGCTCCTGGAGGGTCCGAGCGGCTCGGGCAAGTCGAGTCTCCTCGCCGTGCTCCGCGGAGCAGCAGGTTTCGAGGGGCGGGCCGCGTACGACGGCCGGTCGCTGCGCGACCTCGCCCCGTCGACGTGGCTGGCGTGGGCAGGGCAGAGTCCTGGGCTCATGGCGGGAACCATCCGCGCGAACGTCGCGCTCGGCGACGCCACGACGGACGACGCCACCGTGCGTCGCGCGCTGGAGCTCGCGGGCGCAGGCGATCTGGAGCCGGACCACGAGCTCGGCGTCCAGGGCGCGGGGCTGTCCGGCGGACAGGCGCAGCGCGTCGCGGTCGCACGCGCCTTCCACCGCCATCTGCGCGGCCACGCCCCGGTTCTCGCCCTCGACGAGCCGAGCTCCGCCCTCGACGCCGAGACGGAGGAGCGCCTGTGGGCCTCGGTGCGCCGCCTCGCCGACTCCGGCGCGACCGTCGTCCTCGTCTCGCACCGCACCTCGGCGCGCGAGATCGCCGACACGGTCGTCCGCCTCGAGCACATCGAGGTCCCGGCATGAGCTCTCCCTCCCCGCGCCGGCCCCCCTCTCCCCGCGAAACGTCAGCTGAGCGCCGGGACAGCGGGGCGATCCCGCTGTCTCGGCGCGCGGATGCTGTCTCACAGTCGGTGGAGGCGACGACGGCCGGTGTGCTGCGGACCGCGATGCCGTCGGGCAGGCGCTTCTGGCCGGGCGCGGCATCCGCGTTCGTCTCCGAGGCATCCGCCGTCGCTCTGCTGGCGGTGAGCGCATGGCTCATCGTGCGCGCGAGCGAGCAGCCCCTCGTCATGTACATCACGGCCGCCGTGGTCGGGGTGCGGCTCTTCGCGCTCACCCGCGCGTCGTTCCGCTACCTCGATCGCCTCGCCGGCCACGACGCGGCCCTGCGCCAGCTCGCCGTCACGCGTTCCGATCTCGTGCGACGGCTCATCCCCTTCGCGCCCGACGGCGTGACGCGGTCCCGACGTGGGTCCGTCCTCGCAGCGCTGGTGGACGACGTCGACGACCTGCAGAACCTGCCCCTGCGGGTCGTGCAGCCGCTCGTCGCCTCGGCCGCCGTGGCGCTCGGCTCCGTCGTGCTCGTGGCCTTCGTCTGGTGGCCCGCCGCGCTGACGCTCCTGGCCTGCGTCCTCGTCGCCGCCGCCGCCGCGATCCTCTGGGGATGGGCGTCCGGCGCGAGGGCGGAGCGCGCGATCGCACCACTGCGCTCGCGCCTCGCCGACGCCATCGTCGATCACCTCGGCAGCCTCGATGTCCTGCTCGCGTACGGCGCCGAGACCGAAAGCCGGGCACGCATCCGCGAGGCGGACGCCGCGCTCCGGCGCGCGGTCGTGCAGCGCAGCGCCGCTCAGGCGGGAACAGCCGCGGTCGTCTCCCTCGTCGCGGGCGCCGCGTCGATCGCGGCGATCGTCGTCGCGACCCCGGCCCTCCTCGACGGCGCGCTTTCGGCCCCGGCGCTGGGCGTCGTGGTGCTCGTGCCGATGGCGGTGTTCGAGGTCTTCGGGAGCGTGCCGATGGCCGCCTCCGCGTGGCGCCAGGTGCGAGCCTCGGCGGAGCGCATCGCCGAGTCGGTCCCCGTGAAGGCACCCGCCGAGCTCGTGCCCGAGAGCGTGCCGGCGAGCGGCGTCGCGCCGGAGCTCGGTCGCGGCCTGCGACTTCGCCGCGTCTCTGCGCGGTGGCCCGGCGCGGCCGAGGCGTCCCTCACCGGCATCGACTTCGACGTGCGACCCGGCGAGCGCGTGCTCGTCGTCGGCTCGAGCGGCTCCGGCAAGACCACGCTCGCCCACGCCCTCGTGCGGTTCCTGGACGTCACGGGGAGGTACTCCATCGGAGACCGGTCGGTCGGTGACCTCGCCTCCGACGATGTGCGGCTCACGGTCGGGCTCTGCGAGCAGCAGCCGATGCTCTTCGACGAGGACATCCGCCAGAACCTGCTCTTCGCTCGCGACACGGCGACCGACGCCGAGCTGGTGTCGACGCTGGAGCGGGTCGGGCTGGGAGCGTGGCTGCGGGAGCGGGGCGGCCTGGATGCCCGGGTCGGCGAGCGAGGCGCCCTGATCTCGGGCGGCCAGGCCCAGCGCCTCGCCCTGGCGCGGGCTCTGCTGCGGCGCTTCCCGGTGCTGATCCTCGACGAGCCGACGGCGGGAGTCGACCCCGAGGCATCCGACGCCCTCCTCGGCGATCTGCTCACCGCGGTCTGGCACGATCAGGCGGTCGTGCTGATCTCGCACGTGACGGTCCCCGCCGGCCTGGTCGACCGCACCGTGCGGCTGGACCGCGGGCGCCTGGTCGCGCATTCCCGGAACGGCTCGACGGGCGGGCATCCCGGCACATGACCGATGGCGGACCGCCCACCGCCCGGTTCTGGGGCCGCGCGATGCCGAATGCCGCAAGCGAACGCGCGTCCAGGGGTTCGGTTGCGCCGTTCCGCGCCGCGCGATGCCGAATGCCGCAAGCGAACGCGCGTCCAGGGGTCCGGTTGCGCCGTTCGACGCGGCGCTATGCCGAACGCCGCAAGCGAACGCGCGTCCAGGGGTTCGGTTGCGCCGTTCGACGCAGCGCGATGCCGAACGCCGCAAGCGAACCGCTGGGCGGGACCCCGGTAGCGTCGTGTCATGACCCAGGTGGTGGTGCGCAGGGCGAGCGTCGGCGACGCCCGCGCGATCGCGACGATCCGCGTGGAGACGTGGCGCGCGGCCTATGCCGGGCTCATCGCGGCGGAGGTCCTCGACCGCTTCGACATCGACCGCGAGGCCCAGCGCCGCGCGACGCACTGGGAGGAGCGCCACGTCGACCCGCAGAGCGTCGAGCTGATCGCCGAGGTCGGCGGCGAGCCGGTCGGCTGGGCGGCGGCGGGGCCGTCGCGCGACGGCGAGACGGACGGGTGGGGCGAGGTGTACGCCATCTACACGCTGCCGGCGCACTGGTCGACCGGCGTCGGGCACGCGCTGATGACCGCGGCCGAGGACTTCCTGCGCCGGGCCGGATTCCGCCGCGCGCACCTCTGGTATCTCGACGGCAACGAGCGCGCGGCGTCCTTCTACCAGCGACACGGCTGGGTGGACGACGGCGCGACGAAGCTCGACGATCGCCTCGTTGCGGATGCGCGGGCCGCGGCCCTGCTCGAGCGGCGCCGCGTGCGCGATCTCGTCGACAGCTAGAGCGTCATGCCGAACGCCTGCACTCCCTCGTGGGAGGGCAGCGGCACGAACCCGAGGCGCGGGTAGAACGCGATGGCGCCGGTGTTGCCGGCCGAGGCGACGAGGTGCAGGCCGTGGATGCCGTGCTCGCGCAGCGCGCTGACGAGCGTCTCGACCAGCCGCCGACCCCAGCCCTGCCCCTGGAGCTCGGGCAGGAGGTCGATGTGGAGGTGTGCCGGATAGTCGTCGCCGTATGGCTCGGCGCCCGCACGGCGGGCGTAGGCGTATCGGAGCGTGCCGTCCTGCCTGTTGCGCTCCAGGTCGGGGCGCGGCCATCGCTCAGCGAATCGGGGCCACCATTCACCCGCGAACCAGTCCTCGAACGCCCGCGTGTCGGGCGCGCACACGATGTAGCCGGCGACCCGGCCGTCGTCGGCCTCGACCACGAAGGCGAACTCGGGATGGCGGGCGACATAGGGCAGGACGAAGATCTGCGCCCAGATCTCGTCGTCGTCGAAGATGCCGGTCGCGTCGCCGCCCTCGTCGGCGGTCCGCAGGCAGATATCGGCGAGCGCCGGCTCGTCGCCGCGCTGGAACGGCCGGATACGGGGCACGCGGCGAGTCTAGAGGCCGATTCGGACACCGTCCGCCCGGCCCGTCGGAACAGGGCTGGCCGGGCGAATGGAACCTTCGAGCCCGGACACCGCGCCCCGGCCGCCGGACCCGCTCCGGCGCCTATGCGGGGATGAACCGCACGTCGGCCGGATCGATCCGCAGGCGCACCGGTGCGCCCGGGACGAGCCCCGCGGCGGCGGCGCGGTCGGCGGGGAGGTCCACGGCGACTTCGGGCCCGGCCGTTCGCACCCGCACCCCCGCTGGGGTCTGCTCCAGCCGCACGATACGGCCGAGCCACTCACCGGCCGGCCGAGTGAGCGACATGGATGCCTCGAGCCGCAGCGCTCCGGTCCAGGTCGCCCCGTCGATCGGCTCGAGCCGCACCGCCGCCGGCGAGAACACCGCGGCGGTCGCCGCGCCCGCCGGGGAGCCGACGGACAGGCCGGCGGCAGGCCCGGCATCCCCCGCTTCCAGGACGAGCCCTCCGCTCGTCCATCGTCCGGACTCGACCGTGCCGACGACCCGGTTGAGCCCGGAGACCGCCGCGACGAAGCGCGATGCGGGGGTCGCGAGCACTTCCCGCACCGGACCGGACTGCGTCACGCGGCCCTCCTCCACGACCACGAGCCGATCCGCGAGCGAGATCGAGTCCACGGCGTCGTGGGTCGCCACGACCGCCGTGGTGCGGGTCGCCGCGAGCTGCTCCCGCACCATCGCCCGGATGTCGGCCGCGGTCTCGGTGTCCAGAGAGGTGAGCGGTTCGTCGAGCAGGAGCGCGGCGGGGGATGTCGCGAGGGCGCGCGCGATCGCGACGCGCTGCTGCTGGCCGCCCGACAGCTGTGCCGGCCGGCGGGCGCCCCTGCCCGCGAGGCCGACGCGCCACAGCCACTCGTCGGCCTCGGCATGCGCGACGGTCCGGTCGACACCCCGCGCGAGCGGGCCGAACGCGACGTTCTCGTGCGCCGTCAGGTGCGGGAAGAGGCGCGGATCCTGCCCGAGCAGCACGACACCGCGCTTCGACGGCGTCACGTGGGCACGCGGGCGGGGCGCGGCATCCAGCGTCCGCTCCCCCAGCCGGACGTGCCCGTCCGTCAGCGGGACGAGACCCGCGAGCGCGGCGAGAAGGGTCGACTTACCGGCGCCGCTCGGTCCCATGACGGCGACGACCTCGCCGGGCTGGGCGGCGACCGCCGCGTCGAGGGTGAAGCCGTGCCGGACGACGACGACGCGCGCATCCAGCGCCTCTCCGGTCATCGCGGCGTCTCCGGGCGCCACGCCCGCACGAGGAGCAGCACCGCGATCGCCGTGACGAGCAGGAGGAGGGAGAGAGCGACGGCGGTGCCCTGCGTGACGCCGGCGCCGTTGAACGCGGTGTAGATCGCGAGCGGCATCGTCTGCGTCACTCCTGGCGCGTTCCCCGCGAAGAGCGCCGTCGCGCCGAATTCGCCGATCGCGCGAGCGAAGCACAGGATCACACCGGCGACGAGCCCCGGCGCCGCGAGCGGAAGGGTGACGCGGCGGAGGATCGTCCAGCGTCCCGCCCCGAGAGCGGCGGCCGTCTGCTCGTAGCCGACACCGCTCGTGCGCAGCGACCCTTCGACGGCGAGGACCAGGAACGGCAGCGCGACGAACGTCTGCGCCAGCACGACAGCGGGGGTGGAGAACGGGAGACGGATGCCGAGCTCGGCGAGCATGCCGCCGAGCCAGCTGGTGCGCCCGAAGAGGAAGAGCAGGGCGATGCCGCCCACCATCGGCGGCAGCACGAGCGGCACGGTCACGAGCGCGCGCAGGACGCCGGCCAGCCCCGGCCCGCTCCGCGCGATCAGAAGGGCGAGCGGCACGCCGAGGACGACGCACGCGATCGTCGCGACCAGTCCCGTGGTGAGGGAGAGCAGCAGGGCGGATACCGCCTCGGGTGCGGTCACATCGGCCCACAGTGTCGACCAGTCGACGCGGGCGACGAGCGTTGCCAGCGGAAGCACGAGCAGGGCGAGCCCGACGACGGCGGGCACGATCAGGATCTGCGGGACGAAGCCCCCGCCTTCCCGCCTCACGGCGCGCCGAAGCCGAGACGCTTCAGCACGACGCGCCCGTCCGCGCTCCCCACGAACGCGGCGAACGCGGCGGCGGCGTCGGGGTTCGCGGCATCCCTCATCGCAGCGATCGGATAGCGGTTGACGACCTCGCCCGCTCCCTCCGGCACGAGAGCCTCGACATCGGCCCTGCCCTGCACATCGGTCGCGTACACGAGCCCGGCGTCCGCCTCGCCGGCGGCGACCTTCGCGAGAACGGCGGTGACGTTCTGCTCCGAGCTCGCCGGAGAGACGGAGAGGCCCGCCGTCGCGAGGAGCCTCTGCGATGCGGCTCCGCACGGCACCTCGGGAGCGCACAGCACCACGGTCACGCTGTCGTCGGCGAGGTCGGCGAGGTCTTCGACGCCGCCCGGGTTGCCCGCCGGAGTCGCGATGACAAGGGTGTTCGTCGCGAACAGCTCCGGATCGACAGCCAGCCCGGCGTCGGTCAGCTTCGACATGTTCGCCTCGTCCGCCGACGCGAAGACGTCGGCGGGCGCCCCCTCGAGAAGCTGCGTCGCCAGCGTGCTCGAGCCGTCGTAGACGATCGGCCGGACGTCGACTCCGGGATGCTGCCGCTCGAACTGCATCGCGAGCTCGTCGAACGCGGACTTGAGGGAGGCGGCGGCGTAGATGGTCAGCTCCCCGGACAGCTCGTCACCCCGGCCGCCCGCGGGGGTCGAGGCGACGTCCGGGACGGCGGCGCTCGGGAGGGTGCAACCCGTCATGAGCAAAGCGGCGACGGTGATCGCCCCGGCCGCGAGAGCTCGCCTCACAGCCGGCCCTTGGGCGTCTCGACGATGACGTTCGTCGCCTTGACCACCGCGACGGCGAGCGAGCCGACCTCGAGCCCCAGCTCCGCGACAGCCTCGGCGGACAGCAGCGACACGACACGGTGGGGCCCCGCCTGGATGTCGACCTGGGCCATGATCCCGTCCCGCTGCACGCGCGTCACGAGTCCGACGAAACGATTGCGGGCGCTGGAGAGCACGTCGGTCGGATCGGATGCGGCGCGCGCGAGCTCGACGGCGCGCTCGGCGAGCGCCTCCCCCGGCACCTCGATGGGCGACGACTGCCTGATGGGGAGGACTCCCTGATCGATCCAGCGTCGGACCGTGTCATCGCTCACTCCGAGCAGCCGAGCCGCTTCGGCGATCTTGTAGCCCGGCATGGAACCGACGATATCACCGCTTCTGCGGATCAATCCCGGTTGAGGTTCCGCTGCTGCGGATGCTCGAGCCCGTTGTCGGCCTCGCGGATACGCTGGTCCCATGCCTCTGCCGCCCCTGGTCGAGCCCGTCGCCGTTCTCGGTGACCTCGAGCGCGTGCGCACGGCACGGCACGCGCGGCTGGCCGGTTTCGGCGAGATCGCGCAGCGTCGCCTGGCAGCGGCCCGCGTCGCCGTGGTCGGGGCGGGCGGACTGGGATCCCCGGTCGTGCTGGCCTTGGCCGCCGCGGGGGTGGGCGAGATCGTCGTGATCGACGACGACGTGGTAGAGCTGTCCAACCTGCAGCGGCAGATCCTCCACCGCCTCGGCGACCTCGGCGCGCCCAAGGTCGACAGCGCCGTCCGCGCGGCCGGCGACCTCGCTCCGGACACGCTCGTGCGGCCGATCCGCGAGCGCCTCACGTCCTCCAGCGCTGCGCGCATCCTCGCGGACGCGCACCTCGTGATCGACGGCACCGACACCTTCGAGACGCGAGAGGCCGTGGCATCCGGCTGCGAAGAGTTGGGGGTCCCGCTCGTATGGGGCTCGGTGCAGGGGTTCGACGCGCAGGTCACGGTCTTCTGGAATCGTCCGCCGCGCGGGTTCTCCCCCGTCGTCCTCGCCGACCTGTACCCGTCGGGAAGCGTCGGCGACGTGCCGTCGTGCGCCGACGTCGGTGTGCTGGGCGCCCTGTGCATGCAGGTGGGCGCGCTCCTCGCGACCGAGGCCATCAAGCTCGTGACGGGGGTTGGTGAGACCCTGCTCGGACGCGTGCTCGTGGTGGACGGCCTTCGGGCGCGCCAGCACGAGGTGCCGCTGCGGACGTCGATGACGGATGCCACGGCTGTCCCGCCGCCGGGGGAGCCCGCGCCGGTCGTGCCCTTCGTGGGACCGGCCGCGCTGGCTGGCGCCCTCATCGTCGACGTCCGCGAAGACGCCGAGGTGCAGTCCGGCATGATCCCCGGATCCCGGCACATCCCCCTCGGCGTCCTGCTGGCCGACCCCGCGATGCTCACGGGATCTGGACGTGTGGTCATCGTGTGCCAGGTCGGCCTCCGCGCCCGGCGCGCGGCCGAAGCCCTCCGCCGCGCCGGCGTCGACGCCGAGGTGCTCGCCGGCGGCATCGACGCGTGGCGGGCGTCGACGGCCGCGCGGATGACGGCGTGAGCGCGGACGCACTCCGCGAGGTCGAGGAGCAGCAGGCGCTCATCCTCGCCCGCGTCGACGATTGCGGCGGCGTCGAGGCCACGACGGTACCCGTCCCCGCGGCCCTCGGCTTCACATCGCGCGACCCGGTCCGCGCACTCGTCGACATCCCCGTCTTCGACAACTCGGCGATGGACGGCTTCGCCGCCCGGTTCGAGGATGTCGCGGATGCCTCGCCGGAGCACCCCGCGCGTCTCGTCGTCGTCGCCGACCTTCCGGCCGGCACCTCTCTCGATCCGTCGCTCGGCCCCGGTGAGGCGGCGCGGATCATGACCGGCGCGCCGGTCCCGACCGCGGCAGACGTGATCGTGCCCTTCGAGCACACGCGGGGCGGCCTGGCCGACTCCCTCGGCGAGGTCTTGGTCGAGCGCGCTCCGACGGCCTCGCGAGCGCACGTCCGGCGCCGCGGCGAGGATGCCGTCGTCGGTGACGAGCTCCTCCCTGCCGGTGTCGAGCTCGGCGCGCTGCAGCTCGCGGCGGCGGCCGCGGCGGGAGTCGCCGAGGTCGTCGTCTCGCGGCGGCCCCGGGTCGCGGTCGTCTCGACCGGCTCCGAACTCGTCGCGCCGGGAGCGCCGCTCCGGCACGGTCAGATCCCCGAGTCCAACAGCGAGCTGCTCGTCGGCCTCGTGGGCGGCGCGGGCGGCGAGGTCGTCATGCGGCTCAGCGTCGCCGACGACGGAGACGGACCGCTGCGGGCGGTGGCCGAGGCATCCGCGCTCGGCGCCGACGCCGTCGTCTTCACGGGCGGTGTCAGCGCGGGCGCATACGAGCCGGTCAAGACCACCCTCGCCGGGATGATGGAGTTCACGAAGGTGCGGATGCAGCCCGGCAAGCCGCAGGGCTTCGGAGCGACCGACGACGGCATGCTGCTGTTCGGCCTTCCCGGGAATCCCGTCAGCGCCGCGGTCTCGTTCGAGGTGTTCGTGCGTCCCGCCCTGCTCCGCTTGCAGAAGCGGACGGTGCTGCACCGCCCGCTTCTGCGGCTCCCTGCGGCCGCCGGCTGGCGAACGCCTCCGGATCGTCGCCAGTACCTCCCCGCGGTCCTCGACCGGTCCGATCCCGCGCGGTGGACTGTCCGCCCGGCGACGGCGGGCGGCTCGGGCTCGCACCTCGCTGGAGGGCTCGGGCGCGCCGAGGCCTACGCGATCGTCGGCGCCGACGTCGACGCCGTCGCGGCCGGCGATCTCGTCGATGTCATGCTGATCACATGAGCTTTCCGCACCTCGACGACTCCGGCCGGGCGCGCATGGTCGATGTCACGGCGAAGCCGCCCACCGTCCGTGCCGCGACGGCGCGCGGCTTCGTGCGCTGCTCGCCCGACGTCGTCGCGGCGCTCCGTGACGGGACGATCCCGAAAGGCGACGTGCTCGCCGTGGCCCGCATCGCGGGGATCCAGGCGGCCAAGAGGACGCCCGACCTCCTCCCCCTCGCCCACGTCATCGGCGTTCACGGGGCGGTCGTCGACCTCGTCGTCGTCGACGGCGGAGTCGAGATCGAGGCGACCGTCCGAACCGCCGATCGGACAGGCGTCGAGATGGAGGCGCTCACGGCGGTGTCGGTGACGGCTCTCGCGGTCGTCGACATGGTGAAGGGCCTAGACAAGGCGACGTCGATCGAGAGCGTGCGCATCACGGCCAAGGAAGGCGGTCGCTCGGGCTCGTGGAGGCGTCCAGACGAGCCCGAGCCCTGGCCGAGCGCGTCCCTCGCCGCGCCCCACGGGGACCGAGGCCCCGCCGCCGAGCCCTCCGGCGGGGACGACACGCCCTCAGCCGAGCCCGGCCATCGCGACGGCCCCGCCGAGGCCGGCCGGCACGACGTCACACCCCCCGCCGAGCCCGGCCGCCACGACGTCACACCCTCCGCCGAGCCGCCCCGCGGGGACGACACGCCACCAGCCGCGTCCGGCCACGGAGGCAGCACCCTCGTCGCCGAGCCGTGACCGTGCCTGCCCCGACGTTCGGCGCCGTGCTCCTCGCGGGCGGCCGGGCGAGGCGCGTCGGCGGGGCCGTCAAACCGCTCTTCGAGGTCGGCGGACGCTCCCTCCTCGCCCGCGCGGTCGACGCCGCCCGCGGCGCCGCGGCGCGCCCGATCGTCGTGGCGGCCCCGGTGCTGGACGCGTCGCTCGACGTCAGCTGGGTCTCTGAAGAGCCTCCCTTCGGCGGTCCCGTCGCCGGGATCGTCGCCGCCTTCAGCCGTGCCGAGCTGTGGGATCCCGAGCCCGACTGGACGTTCCTCCTGGCATGCGACCTTCCCTTCGTCGGCGCCGCCGTCGAGCGGCTCAGATCCGGCATCCTCCTCCTGCCCTCCGACACCGAGGGGGTCTGCCTCACCGACCCGTCGAGTCGTCCGCAGTGGCTGACCGGCCTCTACCGGACACGTGCTCTGCGAGCAGCTGCCCGCGTGATTCCCGATCAGGGCCGGGACGCACCGGTGCGGGATCTGCTCGAGGATCTCGCGATCGCCGCGGTCGCGGCGCCCGATGATCTGACCAGCGATGTCGACACGTGGGAGGATCTCCACAGAGCCCGCGAGGTCGCGGCCCGCACCTCGCCGTCACCCGCCGCTGAGGAGGAGACACCATGACCGAGGCATCCCGAACCCTCCCGCCCGAAGCGCTCGACGCCTGGGCCCGCGCGCTCCGCGAGCGCTTCGATCTCTCCGACGGCGACGTGCCCATCGCGCTGGTCCTCGACCTCGCGCGCGAGGCAGCGAACGGCGTGGCGCGTCCAGCGGCACCCATCAGCACGTTCGTCGCGGGGCTCGTCGCCGGACGCGCGGGCGGTTCGCCCGAGGATGTCCGGTCCGCCGCCGCCGCCGTCATCGAGCTCGCCCAGGGGTGGGAGGCCTGATGGCGCGCGTCCGCTACTTCGCCGCGGCCGCGGAGGCGACCGGGCTCGAGGTCGAGGAGCGCGGCGAGCGCACCCTCGGCGACCTGCGCCGAGCCGTCTCGACCGACCACCCCGGCCTGGGCGGCATCCTGCCCCGCTGCGCCGTCCTCGTCGGCGGCGCCCGGGTCGACGACCAGACGCCTCTCGGGGCCGACGACCTCGTCGACGTGCTGCCCCCGTTCGCCGGCGGCTGAGGGGGTCGGATCCGACGTGAGGTCCCTCACCACGTCGGAGGATCGCACGCACGTCGGATCATCCGGCCCGAATCGTCCGACCGAGGCGCGATTCTCCGACCGACCCAGGCTCGCAGAGGCTCGCTGAGTCTCCATCCGTCGTACGGAGGCTCGCAGCTCCGTCCGTCGTACGGAGGCTCCCCGCGGACTCGCCGGGGGTCAGCCGCCGAGGGGCAGCCGCTGGGGGTCAGCCGCCGAGACCCTTCCACGCCGTCGTGCCGTCGGCCTCGACCTGCCGCTTCCACACCGGCAGGTCGGTCTTGATCGTCTCGATGAGCGTGCGGCACACGTCGAACGCCTCTGCGCGGTGCGACGAGGCGACGGCGATGACGACCGCGAGATCACCGACCTCGAGCCGCCCGATCCGATGGCTGACCGCGACGAGCGCTCCGGTCGTGCCGATCGCGTCCACCGCGAGGCGGTTCAGGGTCTCCTCGACGTCGGGATGCGCGGTGTATTCCAGCGCGACGACGCGGGTCGCGGCATCCGGATCGTGATCCCGCACGCGTCCGACGAACGTGGTGACGGCGCCGCACGTCGGATCCTCCACCGCCGTCACGTGGGCCGCGAGGTCGAGGGGGCGGTCGCTCACGGCGGCCAGGCGCACGGCGCTCACGCGCACGGCGCTCACGCGTGATCACCGCCCGCCAGCTGGTCGATCACGTGGCGTGCGACGGAGAGGACGACGGGGATCCCGGATGCCACGGCCTTCGGCGACCCGGGAAGGTTGACGATGAGCGCTCCCTCCGTGACACCCGGCACGGGGTCGACGACACCGGACAGACCGCGGGAGATCATGCCACCCGGGGTCTCGGCAGCGCCGAGCCGCCGGAGCTCCTCGGCGATGCCCGGCACCGGACGTCCGATGACACGCGCCGTGCCTTCCGGGGTTTCGTCCCGTGGGCCCACGCCGGTTCCGCCCATGGTGACGACGAGCCGCGCACCCCCGGCCAGCACCGCCCACAGCGCGCGCTCGACGCTGTCGGCGCCGTCGGGGACGACGATCGGCTCATCGCACGCGAAGCCGCCCTCGATGAGCCGCGAGACGGCCGCGGGGCCCGCGGCGTCCGGACGCGCGCCCGCCGCGGAGCGGTCGGAGACCGTGATGACGGCGGCGGAGTAGCTCATGCATCCAGCCTACGAGCCGGCGGTCGCCGTTCGCGGCTCCGAGCCGGCGGTCGCCGTCCGCGGCTCCGAGCCGGCGGTCGCCGTTCGCGGCTCCGAGCCGGTCCCCTCCGCCGTGGCGGTGATGCGGTTCGCCATGCCGCGGAAGATGAATCCGTGGAAGGGCAGCACGGCGAGCCAGTAGAGCCGTCCGGTGAGTCCCCTCGGGAAGAAGACCGCCCGCTGGTCGTAGCGGGAGCCGCTGCCGTCGGGGCTCGCCCGCAGCTCGAGCCACGCGCCGCCCGGAACCTTCATCTCCGCGCGCAGGCGCAGCATCCGTCCCGGCTCGATCGCCTCCACGCGCCAGAAGTCCAGCGCGTCGCCGACCTCGAGTCTCGACCTGCTGCGCCGGCCGCGTGCCAGGCCGACGCCGCCGACGAGCTTGTCCATCCAGCCGCGGACGGCCCACAGCAGCGGCTGCGAGTACCAGCCGTTGACGCCGCCGATCCCCTCGATGACCGCCCACAGGCGCGCCGGATCGGCCGTCGTGTGGGCCGTGCGCACGTCGGTGAAGACCGTCCGGCCCGCCCAGTCCGGGTCGCTCGGCAGCGGATCGCTCGGCACGCCGAGCACCTCGGCGTCGAGCCAGCTCGTCTCGACGTTGTCCTCGTTCTCGCGGCCGAGGGCCAGCGCCACCGCCCGGCGATAGGGGGTCAGGCCGTCCTCGGGAGGGGGGATGAGCGCGTCGACGTCGTCGTTCTTCACGATGCAGTCGTTCTGCAGCGACTCGACGAGCGGCCGCGCGATGGACCGCGGGATCGGGGTCACGAGGTTCACCCAGTGCGAGGCGAGCCGCGGCGTGAGCACGGGCAGCGCCGCGATCGCACGCTGGGGCAGCCCCGCCTCGACGGCGTAGCCGTTCATCATCTGCCCGTAGCGCAGCACGTCGGGACCGCCGATGTCGACCGCACGGTTGACGTCGTCGTCGACCCGCGCGGCCCCGAGCAGGTAGTGCATCACGTCGCGCACCGCGATCGGCTGGATGCGGTTGCGCACCCACTTCGGAGCGGGCATGTAGGGCAGCACCTCGGTGAGGTGCCGCACCATCTCGAACGACGCCGATCCGGACCCGATGACCACTCCGGCCTGCAGCACGAGCGTCGGCACGCCGGACGCGAGAAGGATCTCCCCCACCTCGACCCTCGAGCGCAGGTGAGGCGACAGGTCCGCGTCGTCGGGGTGGAGGCCGCCCAGGTACACGATGCGATGGACGCCGGCTGCCGCCGCCGCATCCGCGACGGTCCGCGCCGCAACGCGGTCGGCCTCCTCGAAGGCCTTGCCCGACGACATCGAGTGGATGAGGTAGTAGAGCACATCCACATCGCCCACGGCCTCGGCGACGGCCTCGGCATCGCCCGCCGCACCCTCGACCACCTCGACGCGCTCCGACCAGTCGAAGGTGCCGACCCTGGTGGCATCGCGCGCGAGGACGCGCACGCGGTAGCCCGCGGCGAGCAGTCGCGGCACGAGGCGACCGCCGATGTACCCGGTCGCTCCGAGCACGAGGGCACGAGGCGGCTCCCCGTCGGCACGAGGGACGGCGCGGAGCGCGGGCTCCTGCCCGGTCGGGGAGGTGAGGTCGGTCACGATACCGACGTTATTGCCGTGACGGATGCCTCGGCCCGGTCTTGCCGAACTTTCTCAGCGGGCGGGGCCGACCGGAGCGCGAGACCGCGTGCGCACGACGACGGAGTTGTGCGACGAAGACGGATGCCGGCACCCCGCAGGCTCCGTCATCCTGCACATCTCCGTCATCCTGCACATCTCCGCCATCCTGCGCATCTCCGCCCTCCTGCGCATCTCCGTCAGCGCACGGGACTACTCCCGGTGCTCGAGCCGCACCACGACGGACTTCGACGTCGGTGTGCCGCTCACGTCCGCCACGGAGTCGAGGGGTACGAGCACGTTGGTCTCGGGGTAGTAGGCGGCGGCGTTGCCGCGCGGCGTGCTGTACGCGACGACGCGGAACTCCTCGGCGCGACGCTCCTGCAGGACGCCGTCCTGTCCGGTCCACTCGGACACCAGGTCGACGATCTCGTCCTCGACGAAGCCGAGGGCGCGGATGTCGTCCGCGTTGACCAGGACAACCCGTCGGCCGCCCTGGATGCCGCGATAGCGATCGTCCTTGCCGTAGATCGTGGTGTTGTACTGGTCGTGCGAGCGGAGGGTCTGCAGGAGCACGCGACCCGGCGGGATGCGCGGGTACTCCAGCGGGTTCCTGGTGAAGCGGGCCTTGCCGTCGACCGTGGCGAAGGTCCGCGCGTCGCGGGGTCCGTTCGGCAGGTGGAGAGTCCCGCCCTTGTCGATCCGCTTCTCGTAGTCGTCGAACCCGGGGATCACGTTCTGGATGTGGTGCCGGATGAGCGCGTAGTCCGCCTCGAGGGCCGCCCAGTCCGCGCGCGGGACGTTGAGAGGATGCCTCGGCGCAGGCGTCTGCGGCGCCTCCGCCTCCTCGCGCGGCGATCTCTCCACCTGCTCGCGGTCGATCTGCTCGGGATCGACGACACCCGTGCCCTCGGGGACGGGTGGGGCGGCGGCCGCCGCCCCGAACACCAGGGCGCACAGCCGCGCGACGATCGCCACCTCGCTCAGAAGGTCCTCGGAGGGCGGGGCGAGACGGCCACGCGACGAGTGGACGGCTCCCATGGAGTCCTCGACCGACACGCGCTGCTCGACGCCGCCGCGCCGATCGCGGTCGGTCCTCCCGAGGGTGGGCAGGATGATTGCGCGCCTGCCCGTCACGACGTGCGACCGGTTCAGCTTCGTCGACACCTGCACGGTCAGCTCGACGTTGCGCATCGCCGGCTCGGTGATGCCCGTGTCGGGCGTGGCGAGGACGAAGTTGCCGCCCATTCCCATGAAGAAGCGGACCCGCCCGTCGCGCATCGCGCGGATCGCCTGCACCGTGTCATACCCGTGCTCGCGCGGCGACGTGAACGCGAATTCCGCGTCGAGGGCTTCGAGGAAGCGCGCGGACGGCTTCTCGTAGATCCCCACGGTGCGGTCGCCCTGCACGTTCGAGTGACCGCGGACGGGGCATACACCGGCTCCCGGGCGGCCGATGCTGCCCTGCAGCAGCAGCACGTTGACCACGTCGCGCAGCATCGGCACGGAGTGCTTGTGCTGCGTCAGCCCCATCGCCCAGCAGACGATCGTCGCGCGTGACGTGCGGACGGCCTCGCCGACGCCTCGCAGCACCGCCTCCGACAGTCCGGTGGCCTCGCAGAGCTCCGCCCACGAGGCATCCGCCATCGCCTCCGCGTACGCGGCGAACCCGCTCGTGTGCTGTGCGATGAAGTCGTGGTCGAGGACGGCTTCGCCGGCGCCCGGCCCCGTCGCCGCGTCCGCCTCGAGCAGGTGCTTGCCGATCGCCTGGAAAAGGGCCTGGTCGCCGCCGAGGCGGATCTGGACGAATTCGTCGGCGAGCTTCGTGCCGCCGAACGCGACGCCCCGCACCGTCTGCGGATTCTCGAACCGGATGAGCCCCGCCTCGGGCAGCGGATTGACGGCGATGATCTTCGCCCCTTTCTGCTTCGCCTTCTCGAGGGCGCTGAGCATGCGGGGGTGGTTGGTGCCGGGGTTCTGGCCGGCGACGATGATGAGCTCGGCCTGGTAGATGTCGTCGATCGACACGGTGCCCTTGCCGATTCCGATGGTCTCGGTGAGGGCGGACCCGGATGACTCGTGGCACATGTTCGAGCAGTCCGGCAGGTTGTTGGTGCCGAGGCCGCGTACGAGGAGCTGGTAGAGGAAGGCAGCCTCGTTGGATGTGCGGCCGGAGGTGTAGAAGACGGCCTCGTCCGGGTCATCCAGGCTCTTCAGCGCCTCCGCGATCTCGCTCAAGGCGTCGTCCCATGAGATGGGCCGGTAGTGCGTGGCCCCCTCCTCGAGCAGCATCGGCTCGGTCAGGCGGCCCTGCTGGCCGAGCCACCAGTCATCGTGGCCCTCCAGCTCGGCGATGGAGTGCTCGGCGAAGAAGTCCGCGCCCACGCGGCGGAGCGTCGCCTCCTCGGCCACGGCCTTCGCCCCGTTCTCGCAGAACTCTGCGAGGTGGCGGTGGTCGTTCTCGGGCCACGCGCATCCGGGGCAGTCGAAGCCGTCCTTCTGGTTGACCCGGCGCAGCGTCTGGACGCTCCGGACGACCCCCATCTGGTCGTTCGACATCTGCAGGGCGCGGATGACCGCGGGGACCCCGACGGCGACCTTCTTCGGCTTGTCGTGCGTGACCTTGGACTCGTCGATGTCGTCGGTCGGTGCGGGCTTGACCATGGTGCCTACCGGTGCTTCCTCGCGTCGCGGGGCCGGGGCGACGGATGCCTCGGCCTTCCTCCATGCTAGGTCGACCGCGCCGTGGCAAGCGCTGCCTTTCCGCTGGGCGGGATGCTCTGCTCGATCGGCCTGCCTGTCGCGTGGCCGGGGGGCGCGGGATCCGGGTCAGCGCCGGCCGGTGCCGAACACACCGCGGATCACGCCCGCGAGGATCGCCTCCGTCGACTTCGAGGTGAGGATCGACTCGAGCGGCGACTTCTGCTGCGACCGCGCCGTCCGCGTCGTCCTGGACGTCTTCTTCAGCAGCCGGTCGTATTCTGCCTGGGCCTTCTTCTGGGCCGCAGCCTGCTGCTTCTCGATCGCGGCCTGCTGCCGCGCGTACTCGGCATCGGCCTTCGCCTTGGCGAGCGCGGCCTCCTCCGCGGCGGCGGCTTCGGCGGCGGCGTTCATCTTCGCCGCGAGGATCTCGCGCGCGGATTCCGCGTCGATGGCCGTTCCGTACTTGGCGAGGAGGGGGGATGCCGCGACCGCCGCCTCGATGGTCGCCTCAGGCGTGGGCGACATGAGCCCCTGCGGCGCCCGCAGCCGCGTCCAGGCCACGGGGGTCGGCGCGCCCTTCTCGCTCATCACGGTCACGATCGCCTCTCCCGTGCCGAGCTCCTGCAGCGTGCGCTCGAGGTCGTAGCCGGACGTGGGATAGGTCCCGACCGTCGCCCGCAGTGCCTTCGCGTCGTCCGGGGTGAAGGCGCGTAGGGCGTGCTGCACGCGTGAGCCGAGCTGCGCGAGCACATCGCCGGGCACGTCCTTCGGAGTCTGGGTGACGAAGAAGACGCCGACGCCCTTCGACCGGATGAGCCGCACGGTCTGCACGATGGCCGCGGTGAAGTCCTTCGACGCGTCCTTGAAGAGCAGGTGCGCCTCGTCGAAGAAGAAGACGAGCTTCGGCTTGTCGAGATCGCCGACCTCGGGGAGCAGCTCGAACAGGTCGGCGAGGAGGTACATGAGGAACGTCGAGAAGAGCGCCGGCTTGTCGGCGACCCCCGGCACCTCCAGAAGCGAGATGACGCCTCGACCATCCGGGGCGGCGCGCAGGAACTCGGACACCGCGAACTCCGGCTCGCCGAAGAAGACGTCGGCGCCCTGGTCGGCGAACGTGATGAGCTCGCGGAGGATGACCCCGGCGGTCGCGGCCGACAGGCCGCCGAGGGTCTTCAGCTCCGCCTTGCCCTCGTCGCTCGTCAAGTAGGTGAGCACCGCGCGCAGGTCCGACAGGTCGACGAGCGCGAGCCCGTGCTCGTCGGCATAGTGGAACACCAGTCCCAGGCTCGACTCCTGGGTCTCGTTGAGCCCGAGCACCTTGCTGAGCAGCAGCGGGCCGAAGCCGCTCACCGTCGCCCGGACCGGCACGCCCTTGCCGATGCCGCCCAGCGCGAAGTACTCCGTGACCGACGCCTCCGGCTTCCAGTCCTGCCCGATGGCGCGCGTGCGGGCGAGAAGCTTCTCGTTCGGCTCACCCGCCGTCGCCACCCCCGAGAGGTCGCCTTTGATGTCGGCGGCGAACACGGGCACGCCCTTCGCCGCCAGCTGCTCGGCGAGACCCTGCAGCGTGCGGGTCTTGCCGGTGCCGGTCGCCCCGGCGACGAGGCCGTGGCGGTTCACCATGCCGAGCGGGATGCGGATCTGCGCCGCGGGCACGGGCTCGCCGTTGACGAGCGCGCCGAGGTCGAGGGTTTCCCCCTCGAACGTGTACCCCGTGATGATCTTCTGGATGTCGTCGGCGTCAAGAGGACCGGTCTGTGCTTCCGATGTCGTCGGCTCGGCTGCCGTGGTCGGAGCGGGGGGCGCCGCCGACTCGGGTGGCGAAGCCGGCACCTGAAGGGCGGCACGCGCCCTCGCCGCTGCGGCCTCGGCGGCGGCGAGTGCCGCCTTCGCCTGCGCTGCCTTCAGCTCGGCTTCGGCAGCCTCCGCCTCGGCGCGCAGGCGCGCAAGCTCGGCATCTGCTGCTGCGACGGCGGGATCGGCGGCGGCGGGGTCGGTCATGGCCTCAGCCTAGCCACGGCGTCGTCGCGGGCAGCGGTGTCACCCGTCGCCGGTCGCGAGCGCGGCATCCTTTCTCCGCAGACCCGGATCCCGAGCCAGAAGGGGCACGAAGAACGCCGCCACGAGGAGCGCGACGCCGGCGCCGACCATGGCGCCGCCGAGGGTGTCGCTCAGCCAGTGGGCATGCACGTACGTGCGGCTGAGCGCCATGAGCACCACCCAGAGCGCCCCGCCGATCACGGTCCAGATCGACGGGAAGATGATCATGAGCGCGACGGCGATCGTCGCGGCGTTGGCGACGTGACCGGACGGGAATGATCCGAAGTCGCTCAGCACGATGATGTCCTCCGGCCGCGCTCGGCCGAAGGTGTGCTTGAGCACCTGCACGAGCAACGCCGATGCGATCGAGGCCGCGATGAAGTAGAGCGCGGCCCACGGCCTTCGCAGCGCGAGCAGCAGAACGGCTACGGCGATGGGTACGGCGAAGACGCCGACCCACCCGCCGCCGACGAAGTCCATCGCAAGCGAGACGGCCGACATGAAGTTCGACCGCCAGGCCGCGAGCATCTGGTCCCACCACACGTCGATGGCGAAGGGCGGGTCGCCCCGGAAGAAGATCCAGCCACCCAGCCCTGCCGCCCCCGCGAGAAGCACGAGACCGACCACGATGAACGGCATGCGCTGGGGATACGCCGCCTCACCCTTGCTGAGCGGCTGCACCGCCGGTGCGCTCTCCTGTGGCTCCATCGGCCCATTCTGCCCGGGGGCGGGCGACGGCGCCGCCCCTTGCGCTCCGGCGCGCCGCTGTGCTCGGCGAGGCGCCCTCGGCGCGCGCGGCGAGGATGATGGCCTCATGAGCACTGTCGTGGACCTCGTTCGGACGATCGTCGCTCCGCTGACCCGCACCAGACTGTTCCGGCGCATCCTCGGACCGGCGCTCCTGCCGCCCGTCGAGCGGCTGCTGCATCGCCTCACGCGGGGACGTGTCCAGGTGAGCGCCCTTCTCGTGCCCTCGCTCGTGCTGCACACCGTCGGCGCGAAGTCGGGGCTGCGTCGGGACGCGCCCCTCATGTTCACCCCCGACGGGCACGGCCGAGCGATCGTCGCGGGCACCAACTTCGCCGGCCGGCGGCATCCTGCCTGGACGCAGAACCTGCTCGCGCACCCCGATGCGGAGATCACCGTGCGCGGTCGGCGGCTGGCCGTCCGCGCGACGCCGGTCGCCGACGCCGAGCGCGACGCCGTGTGGGACCGCATCGAGAGGCAGTGGCCCGGCTACCGCAACTACGAGCGCGCGTCGGGCAGGACCGTGCGCCTCTTCCGCCTGCAGCCGGTGCGCGAGGTGCCGGCCGGGGACTGATGGCTCAGGGCGCGAGGCGCTCGACGGTGCGCGGGCGCACCACGAACCACAGTGACAGCACGGCCACGACGCCGCACGCGACCATGACCGAGGCCATCGTCGTCGCGGTGATCCCGGCATCGCGCGCGAGCCAGCCCACGAGCGGCGAGATGACCCCGGCGACCCCGAAGTTGGTGAAGCCCATGATCGACTGCGCCGTGCCCGCGGCCTTTCCGTGGCGGTCGAGCGCGAGCACCTGCACGCAGGGGAAGGTGAAGCCGCACGCCGTCATGAAGAAGAAGAGCGGCACGACGGTACCCCAGATCCCCAGGCCGAGCCGGTCGGCCACGATGATCGCGGATGCCGCGACCACCAGCACGCCGGTCGACCCGGCCATGACCCACTGCGGTCCGAAGCGCGCCGCGAGGCGGGATGCCGTCTGGACGCCCAGCACGACGCCCAGGGAGTTGACGGCGAAGAGCATCCCGTACTGCTGCGGGTCGAATCCATACCCCAGCTGGAAGAGGAACGACGACGACGACAGGTAGGAGAACAGACCGCTGAACGTCATCCCGCCGATGATGAGGACGCCGATGAAGACGCGGTCGCGCAGCACGCTGCGATAGCGCTGCCAGATGGTGACCGAACCCCGGTCGTGCCGGCGGGCGGGCGGCAGCGTCTCCGGCAGGAGGATCGTCGCCGAGAGCAGCATGACAGCGCCGTAGACGGCGAGGACGACGAAGACCCCGCGCCATGGCATCACCAGGAGGAGCGCCGATCCGACGAGCGGCGCCAGCACCGGAGCGACGCCCGAGACCAGCGCGAGGCGGGAGAGCATCACGACCAGGCGGCGGCCGCCGAACAGGTCACGCACGATCGCAGCGGCGACCACGCCGCCGGCCGCCGCGCCGGCACCCTGCAGCACGCGAGCGAGCGACAGCAGCTCGAGGGTCGGCGCGAGCGCCGCCCCCAGGCTCGCCAGGACGTGCAGCGCGGTCACCGACAGCAGGGGCACGCGACGCCCGACCTTGTCGGAGAGCGGCCCCACGATGAGCTGACCGAGACCGAAGCCGATCATCGTGCCGGTGAGGGTCAGCTGGATCGCCGCCGCCGTCGTGTCGAAGTCCGCCTCGAGCACCGGGAACGCCGGCAGGTAGAGGTCGATCGTGAAGGGCCCGAGGGCGGTGAGGGCGCCGAGGAGGATGATGTAGAGCGTCCGGCGCCGCCCGGGGATCGAATCGCCCGGGTGAAGCATGATCGGCGCCGTCGCCGGGTTGGACCCCAGAGTGCGGATGGCGCCTGTCGGCGACGACACGCGCACCGTGCCGGTCGTCGTCCGATGCTCCTGGCGTGCGGGAGCGTCGGTCTCGGCCGGTCCGGTCGTCGGCTTCTGCGTGGGGATCGAGGCGGTTTCGAGCAAGGCGGGATTCACTTCGGTGACGATGTGCGGGCAGGAGGAGGCGGCGTCGACACCGCGAGCGGTTCAGGGGGAGGGCGTGGTGCGTGGGCGACGAGGCCTGCATGTCGACCGGCCGAGGAGCCGAATCGATTCGAGACCGTCAGCCTACCCGACCCGGCTCGTCGGTCGGAACACGCTTCCCGCGCAGCGGGTACGACGCTTGTCGGCGCCTTCCCAGACCCGTCCGCATGCGCTCGAATAGACTGGCCGTGTTCCTGTCCGAGCCCGACTGCACGTCCCGGGCGCACGAGCCGAGATCATCGAGATGACCCCGACAGCACCCGACGACAAGCGCGTCAGCGGCAACCCCGCCACCCAGGCGAGGATCAACCAGACCGTCAAGCAGCAGCGCGAGCAGAAGCGTCAGGAGAAGCTCGCCGAGTATCAGAAGCAGCTCGCCAAGCGCAAGCGCGGGAAGATCGTCTGGTGGACGGTCGGCTCCGCCGCCGCCGTGCTCATCGTGGCCGCGATCGTGGCATCCATCGTGTTCGCCCCCGAGCCCCCGCCCAGCTATGAGGCCGGTGGTACGGGTGCTGAGATCGAGGGAGTCCAGACGTTCGAGAACGAGACCTCGCACGTCGAGGGCACTGTCGACTACCCGCAGAGCCCGCCTGCCGGCGGACCGCACAACCAGGTGTGGCTCAACTGCGGCATCTACGAGCAGCCGGTTCCCGATGAGAACGCGGTCCACTCCCTCGAGCACGGCGCGGTCTGGGTGACCTACGACGCCGACGCCGTCTCGGGCGACGATCTCGCCACCCTGAAGTCGTACCTCCCGTCGAGCTACGTGATCCTCTCCCCCTACGACGGTCTCGAGTCGCCGGTGGTGCTCTCGAACTGGAACCACCAGCTCGCGCTCGAATCGGTCGACGATCCGCGCATCCCGGAGTTCTTCGAGGAGTACTGGCGCAGCGCCGACGTCCCCGAGCCGAATGCCCTCTGCTCCGGCGCCCTCGACGCGCCGGGCAAGGTATCCTGACGCGCATGGGCGCGGCCGAGCCGCCGCCGCGCGACGCCGCCGCGGAGTCGAGCGATATGGCCGACCGGCCCGAGGGGCACGGGTCCGCGGCATCCGTCCGTCCGAAGTGGTGGGTCTACGTCCTGGTGGCGCTCGGCATCGGCGCCCTGGCCTTCGCGATCGGACGGTTCTCGACCTTCGGGGGCGGCGGCGCTCCGGGGCCGAACGCCGCCGACGTCGGCTTCGCCCGCGACATGCAGGTGCATCACACGCAGGCCATCGAGATGGCGATGGAGATCTACCGCAAGACGGAGGACGAGGACCTGCAGCGGATCTCCTACGACATCGCGACCAGCCAGGCGGGCCAGCGCGGCGAGATGTACGACTGGCTCGTCCAGTGGGGCCTGCCGCAGACGGGCGGACCGCTCATGGAGTGGATGACGGATGCCGAGTCCGGCCACGGCGGCCACGGCGGCGACGGAACAGGGGGCGTCGCGACGGATGCGGAGCTCCGGGCGGCGATGGGGATGGCGACGGATGCCGAGCTCGCCGCACTGCGGAACGCCACCGGCACACCGGCGGACTGCCTCTTCCTCGAGCTCATGATCCGCCACCACGAGGGTGCCATTCCGATGGCGCAGGCGGCCATCGACCTCGGCAGCGTGCCGCGCGTCGCCGCCGTCGCCGGAGGGATCGCGCAGGGGCAGCAGGCCGAGATCGACGCCATGCGGTCCATCCAGCTGCGCCTCGGCTGCCCCTCCTAGCAGCGGCGGACAGCGCGAAGGGCCGGCGCCTGCATCGCCGGCCAGCGCGAAGGGCCGGCGCCTGCAGCGCCGGCCCTTCCCGTTCTGTGCTCGCTCGTCAGCCCTTCGTCGACCCGGCGAGGAGGCCGCGCACGAAGTACCGCTGCAGCGACAGGAACACGATGAGCGGGACGATCAGTGCGATGAACGCTCCCGCTGTCAGCAGGTACCAGTCCTGACCGCGGCTCCCGGTCATCTCGGCCAGCAGCTTCGTGATCGGCGCAACGGCCCCGTCCGCGTAGATGAGGGCGACGAGGAGGTCTGCCCACACCCACAGGAACTGGAAGATCGCGACCGACGCGATGGCCGGCGTCGTGAGCGGGAGGATGATGCGGAAGAAGATCTGGCCGTGCCCTGCACCGTCGACCCGCGCCGCCTCGATGACCTCGCCCGGGATCTCGGAGACGAAGTTGTGGAGCAGGTAGATGATGAGGGGAAGGCCGAAGATCGTATGCGCGATCCAGACCTGCGCGTAGCCGGCCTGGCCGATCGCCTGGATGATCGGGAAGCCGAAGATCGTCCCCCGCGAGAACAGCAGGAGCAGCGGCACCAGCGCCATCTGGATGGGGACGATCTGCAGCGCGAACACCCCGATGAAGAGGACGTTCTTGCCGCGGAAGTCCATCCAGGCGAACGCGTAGGCCGCAAGCATCCCGATCGTGATGGGGATCAACACGGCCGGGAGCGTGATCGCGAACGAGTTCACGAACGCGGTGGCCATGTTCAGCTGGCTGTTGCCGGTCTGAAGCGCCTCGGCGTAGTTGTCGAGGGTCCAGCCCCAGTTCTGGAAGATCGTCCACCAGCCCGTGGTCTGGATGAGCTGGGCGGGCCGGAACGACGAGATGAACAGGCCGAAGGTCGGGATCGTCCACGCGATCGCGATGATGATCGCGACGATGGTGGCCGCGCGCGACGAGAGCCGCCGCTTGGTGCGACCGAGCCCGCTCTCCATCTGCGCCTCGCCGCGCTTGATGCGGCGGGCGTCCTGGTCGTCGATCGGGAGATCGATGGGTGCGACGGTCATCAGCGGATCTCCCTCTGCTTCTTCAGCTGGATCGCGTTGTACACGATGATCGGGGTCACGAGCAGGAACAGGATGACGGCGAACGCTCCCGAGCGCCCGGCCTCGAAGCTGCGGAACTGGGTGTACACCTCATTCGCCAGCACCGACGTGTTCGAGGCGCCGGCCGTCATCGTGCGGACGATGTCGAACACCTTGAGCGAGCCGATCGAGATCGTCGTGAGGACGACGATGAGCGCCCCGCGGATGCCGGGAACGATGACGTTCCAGAACTTCTGCCAGCCGTTGGTGCCATCCAGCTCCGCAGCCTCGATCTGCTCCGTGGGCACTCCCTTGATCGCTGCCGACAGCAGCACCATCGCGAAGCCCGTCTGGATCCAGATGAACACGATGATGAGGAAGAGATTGTTCCACGGCTCGACCGACAGGAAGTTGACGGGCTGGCCGCCGAACCAGACGATCACCTGATTCAGGAAGCCGATCTGGTTGGCTCCCGGAGGACGGTAGGTGTACATGAACCGCCAGATGATCGACGCGCCCACGAACGAGATCGCCATCGGCAGGAAGACGAGGATCTTGTAGTAGCGCTCCCCGCGGATCTTGTCGATGAAGTACGCGTACGCCAGGCCGGCCGCCGTGGAGACGATCGGAGCGATGAGCACCCACAGGATCGTGTTGATGATCACGCGCACGTTCTGCGGGTTCGTGAAGATCCACACGTAGTTGTCCCAGCCGACGAACTGCGTGCTCGAGGAGTTCATGAACGACTGGATCGTCGTCTGGATGGTGGCCACGACCAGTCCGACGCCTACGAGGATGAGAGCCGGCGCGAGGAATCCGACGAGCTGGAAGAGGGAGCCCTGACCGTCCTTCGCTCGGCGGTCGAGGAAGAAGAAGAGCAGCCCGAAGACGGCGGCTGCGGCGATCGCCCACTGGTAGGACTGCAGCAGCCACAGCACGAGCGCGGGTCCGAGCACGCACGCCGCGAGCCGGATGATCGTGTACATCCGACCGGGTCGCGGCGCGATCTCGATGAAGAAGAGGATCAGGCCGACGACGAGGACGAAGACGCCCACGATGATGGGGATCTGGAGCCAGGGCGAGAGCGTGCTCAGCCACTGGAAGAACGAAGAGACGGACATGGGTTCCTTTCGAGTGCTCCTGCGGACTCGGGAATCGCGGATGTCCGGCGAGGGGTGAGGAGCGGAGCCGCGTCGGATGACGACGCGGCTCCGCCCTCACTCGCCGGTCAGCTCGAGGGCCAGCCGGCCTCGATCTGCTCGAGGACGGTGTCGGTCGGGGTGCCGTTGACCCAGTCGATCATGCCCTTCCAGAACGTGCCGGCGCCGACGGCGGACGGCATGAGGTCGGACGCGTCGAAGCGGAACGTCGTGTCGTCGCTCTGGAGGATGCTGATGGCCTCCTTGAGGATGTTGCTCGACGCGTTCTCCGGGTCGAGACCCTTGTTGGCGCTGATCACGCCGCCGAGCTCGACGCGGCTGTTGGCCCACTCGGGGCTGGACAGGTACTCCAGCACCTTCTGGGTCGCCTCGTCGTCGCTGAAGGCGCCGACGATCTCGCCACCGCCGGTGACGACGTCGCCGCCGGAGTCGCCGCCGCCGAACCCGGGCGTCAGGAACGCCCAGATGTCGCCGTCCTCGGCGACCGTGCCGCCTGCGTCGGTGATGAAGCCGTCGTAGAACGACGCCTGGTGGTGCAGCACGCAGTCACCGTTGACGAGGGCGGTCGCCGGGTCGCCGAAGGGCGTCGTGACGATCGTCGCGATGTCGCCGTAGCCGGCGTTGACGTACTGCGGGTTGAGCACGATCTTGCCGAACTCGTCGAAAGCCGACTTGATCTCGGGGTCGGTGAACTTGACCTCGTTGGCCACCCAGTTGTCGTAGACCTCGGTGCCGGACTGGCGCAGGACGATGTCCTCGATCCAGTCGGTGCCGGGCCAGCCGGTCGCGGCGTCCGAGCCGAAGCCGACGCACCAGGGCGCCTTGCCCGTCTCGGCCTGGATCTGCGCCGTCAGGTCGAGAAGACCCTGCCAGTCCGTCGGAACCTCCCAGCCGTTCTCCGCGAACAGCGAGGGCGAGTACCACACCCAGCCCTTGACGCTCGCCATGAGCGGCGCGCCGTAGAGGGTTCCGTCGACCGTTCCGTAGTTGGCCCAGTCCTCGGTCCAGTACTCCGACACGTTGTCCGCCACGGTCTGCGGCGCTTCCTTCAGATAGCCGCGCTTGGCCATGTCGGCCATCAGGCCCGGCTGCGGGAAGATCGCGATGTCGGGAGCGTTGCCGCCCTGCGCGCGCACCGCGATCTGCTGCTCGAACTCCTTCGACGACTCGTACTTGATGTCGATGTCGTTCTCTTCCTCCCAGTCCGCCCAGGACTGTTCGAGAAGCTCGGCCTCGGTGTCGGCGATCGTCCCGTAGATCGTCACGGTGTTGTCGCCGGAGCCGCCTCCCCCTTCGCTGGTCTGCCCCGGTCCGCCCGAGCAGGCGGCGAGCGCGAGGCCGGCCGTGCCCAGGACTGCGGCTGAGATGAGGACGCGTCCTCGTCTCATTGTCATCATGAGTCCTCCTCTTCGAGTGGTGCAGGGACGCTGATCCCCTGGAAGCGGGCGTCAGGAAGTGCGGAACCGCTTCCATGGTCACGCTAGGCGATTCGTGGGCATCCGCACAATCGGCGCTCAATCACAACTGCGTAACCGTCGTGTCGCGGGGTTTACCGAGCTGGAGAGGTCCAGGCATCCTGGAATCGGTTCCAGGATGGCGCCTTCGCTGCGCGCGGTGCAGCTGCAGCAGCGCCGGTGGGACGGCCAGCTCGGAGAGGAGTCGTATGGCCGGGATCGCGGATGTCGCGCACGCCGCCGGCGTCTCGAAGGCGACGGCCAGCCGCGCCCTCACGGGAAGCGGGTACGTCTCGGAGCAGACGCGTGAGCGGGTTCTGGAGGCGGCGGCCTCTCTCGGCTACGTCGCCTCGACGGCGGCGGTGAGCCTTGCGACCGGCCGGACCCACAACATCGGCGTCGTGATGCCGTACGTCAGCCGATGGTTCTTCTCGGAGGTCCTGGAGGGCATCCAGGACTCGCTTCTGCGCCACGGGTACGACCTGACCCTCTACGACGCGCGTCCGGGCACCGAGGGGCGGCGGCACGTGTTCGAGGGCTTCCTCGCTCGCAAGCGGTTCGACGGGCTCATCGCCGTGGGTCTGGAGCCGAGCGACAACGAGCTGGAGCGCCTGCTCGCGCTCGGATGCCCCGTCGTGAGCGTCGTCGGGCAGAGCCTGCAGACCAGCGTCGTCGCCCTCGACGACATCCACGCCTCCCGCCGCGCCACCGAGCACCTGGTGGAGCTCGGCCACACGCGCATCGCCTTCCTGGGCGGAGGCGGGCCGCACTGGGCGCACGTCGATCAGATGAGGTTCGTGGGGTACGAGGCGACGATGAGGGATGCCGGGCTCGCGCCCTCGCACATCCGCTCGCCCGTGACGATCCCCGGTGCCTACGCGGCGGCCGTCGACCTCCTCGGCGACTCGCGCCGCCGTCCGACCGCGATCGTGGGCACGTGCGACGAGGCCGCGATCGGCGCGATCATCGCCGCTCGGCGCCTGGGACTGCCCGTTCCCAGCGCGCTCAGCGTCGTCGGCATCGACAACCACGAGTACGCCGACATGTTCTCGCTGACCACGCTCGAGCAGTCCCCTCACGCACAGGGCTCTCAGGCCGCGGACCTCGTCATGCGCCACGTGCGCGAGCCCGACGCCCCGATCGTGCAGCTGCGGCTGCAGGCGACCCTCATCGTGCGCAACTCCACAGCGCCCCCGCCCGGCGTTCCCTCGGTCGCCGTGGGCGTCGGGGCGGCGCCGTCCGCCTAGCGGACGGCGCCGTCCGCCTAGCGGACGACGAAGGCCCCGGATACCGAGGTATCCGGGGCCTTCGCGATTCGCGAGAGCGAGATTACTTGAGGGTGACCGTCGCGCCGGCCTCCTGGAGGGCGGCCTGAGCCTTCTCGGCGGCCTCCTTGTTGGCGCCCTCGAGGACGGCCTTGGGAGCACCGTCGACGACGGCCTTCGCCTCACCGAGGCCGAGCGAGGTGAGCTCGCGGACGACCTTGATGACCTGGATCTTCTTGTCGCCGGCGGCCTCGAGGATGACGTCGAACGAGTCCTTCTCCTCAGCCTCCTCGGCGGGGGCACCACCGGCGGGGGCGCCGGCAGCGGCGACCGCGACGGGCGCGGCGGCGGTGACGTCGAAGGTCTCCTCGAACGCCTTGACGAACTCGCTGAGCTCGATGAGCGTGAGCTCCTTGAACGCGTCGAGCAGCTCCTCAGTGCTGAGCTTTGCCATGATGATTCTCCTTGATTGGGGTTTTGCCTTGCCGGGCCCTTATCAGGCCGCGGACTCCTGCTTCTCGCGCAGCGCGTCGACCGTGCGGACGGCCTTCGACGGGAGCGCAGTGAAGACGTATGCCGCCTTGGTCAGCGAGGCCTTCATCGCACCGGCGAGCTTCGCCAGCAGGACTTCACGGCTCTCGAGGTCGGCGAGCTTGTTGACCTCATCCGCGCTCAGGGGGTTTCCGTCGAAGAAGCCGCCCTTGATCACGAGAAGAGGGTGTGCCTTGGCGAAGGCACGCAGGCCCTTCGCGACGGCGACCGGGTCACCGTGCACGAACGCGATGGCCGACGGACCCTTGAGGTCGTCGTCCAGCGACGTGATCCCCGCGTTGTTCGCGGCGATCCTGGTCAGCGTGTTCTTCACCACGGCGTACTCCGCGTCCTGACGGATGCTGTTGCGCAGCTCCTTGAGCTGGGCAACCGTCAGACCGCGGTACTCGGTCAGCAGAACGGCGGTCGAGTCCTCGAAGTTCTTCGTGAGCTCGGCGACCGATGCTTCCTTCTGCGCCATGGCCACTCCTTGTGTGTACGAGACGCTCCGCGGTGGCGGGGCGTCGGCCGAGGCATCCAGTCGCCCTGTGAATGAGGAAAGCTCCGGCGCAAGCGCACGGAGCTTCATTCCTGAACCAGGAGATTCGTTTCGTACACCTGCGCGGGCCCCTGCGTTCGCAGAGCTTCGATCTCGATGCGCTTGCGCGCACGTCGATGACCGGCGGTCTTCGGCTTACGGACAAGGGTACCGGATGCCGCGGCCCGCCCCAAATCGAGCGGGCGGCGCTGCGCGGCGGGGTTCACAGCCTCCGCGGCACCGCATAGGCTCTCGCTCCGACGGGGTCAACGGTGACCCCTCTGGAAGGAACACGATGTACCCATCTGCAAAACCTCCCATGCGCGCCGGCACGGCGGTGATCGCGACCACGGCGATCGCCGCGCTGGCTCTCATTCCCGCCGGCGGAGCCTTCGCGGCCCCGCCCCAGGCGTGTGATGTGCGCACCAACAACACCTACGAGAAGCTGCTCTCGTGCGTGACCGTCGACGGCGTGCTCGAACACGAGCGCGCTCTGCAGGCGATCGCCGACGCCAACGACGGAACCCGCGCCGCAGGGACACCGGGGTACACCGCGAGCGTCGACTACGTGGTGGAGACCCTCGAGGCGGCAGGCTGGAACGTCTCGCTCGACGAGTTCCCGTTCACGTACGTGCCGCTGCCCGACCTCGAGCAGCTGACCCCGATCGCCGCCGAGTACGAGTCCGGCGGTTTCACGGCGACCGGATACGGAGAGGTCACGGGAAAGGTCATCCCGGTCGACATCGTCCTGGCGCCGCCGCGCGACCCGGTGACCAGCGGCTGCGAGGCTTCCGACTTCGTCGGCTTGGACTTCTCGGGGCCGAACGACATCGCACTCGTCCAGCGCGGCACGTGCGAGTTCGGGGTCAAGGCGACGAATGCCCAGACCGCGGGCGCCGAAGCCGTCATCATCTTCAACCAGGGCAACACCGATCTCAGGTCCGGAGTCCTGACCGGCACGCTGCTCGGCATCAACCAGACGCCGCTCAACATCCCGGTCGTCGGGGCGAGCTTCGCCGACGGGGCGGCGCTCGCGCAGGCCGGGTCGACCGCTCGGGTCAACGTCGCCCAGCCCGAGTCGCGCCCGCAGGTGAACGTGATCGCCGAGCTTCCGGGCGCGAATGACTCGAACGTCGTCATGGCCGGTGCCCACCTCGACTCCGTCCTCGCCGGTCCCGGAATCAACGACAACGGCAGCGGATCGGCAGCGCTCATCGAGATCGCCCAGCAGCTGTCCAAGCTCAAGCCGCAGAACACCGTGCGCTTCGCGTGGTGGGGTGCCGAGGAGAGCGGCCTGCTCGGCTCGCGCGCCTGGGTCGCGGATCAGGTGGCCGCCGGCACGCTCGACGAGGTCGCGCTGTATCTCAACTTCGACATGGTCGCATCGCCCAACTACATCTTCATGGTGTACGACGGCGACGAGTCGGGCTGGGACGCTCCCGCGGGCGTTCCGATCCCTGACGGATCGATCCAGATCGAGGATCTCTTCGAGAGCTACTACACCTGGGCCGGCGTGCCGTACGACGACGCGCAGTTCAGCGGTCGCAGCGACTACCAGGCGTTCATCCAGAACGGCATCCCCGCGGGCGGCCTGTTCACCGGCGCCGAGGTTCCGAAGACCGAGGAGCAGGCTGCGATCTGGGGCGGCACGGCGGGCCAGCAGTACGACCCGTGCTACCACCTCGCGTGCGACGACATCGACAACCTCGCGCTCGATGCGCTGGACGTCAACTCCGACGCGATCGCGGCCGCCGTGCTGACCTACGCCTACTCGACCGAGACGGTCAACGGCGTGGTCGGCAAGAAGGCCCCGGGGAACTTCGCCTTCCCCGTGCCGGCCGGGCCGGAGGGCACGGTCAACCTGCCGGGTGGTGGCGGCCTCGCGCCCGACCACGACCACTCGCACGGCGACATCGACTGAGCCGACGAAGGAAGGGGCGGGGGTGTCGGTCGACCGGCACCCCCGCCTCGTCGTAGCGAGTGGATGAGCCGTCGGCCGGCGGCGCGACCCCGAACCCACACATCCCGGCGCGAGATGTCACCCCCGCACGGTGCGGACGTGCGTTCTCGGCATCGGATGCGTGGGCTCGTGTGGCACGCGGGCGGGCGTGGCGGGTCGGCGAGCGTCGCCGGCGCGGCGTACGGTGGAGGGCGTGACCCCCGAACTCGCCGCTCGCATCGTCGCGGACTCGCGCGATCGGGTGGCGTGGGTGCGGGCGCGCTCTCGCGGGATCACGGCGACGGATGTCGCGACCCTCACCTCTTCGAACGCGATCCGTCGCGCCGCCGATGCGAAGCTTCTCGGGTCGGGGTTCTCGGGCAACGCCTACACGGCCCACGGTCGCCAGCGCGAGCCCGAGATCGCCCGCTGGGTGGCCGCGACGCACGGCATCCAGCCCTCGTCGGCGCTCTTCCATGCCGTCGTCGAGAAGCGCCACCTCGCCACCCCCGACGGGATCGCCCTCGATTCCGCGGGCCGGGTCATCCTCGCGGAGATCAAGACGACGAACAAGGAATGGCGGAGCATCCCCCGCTCCTACCTGCGTCAGGTGTGGTGGCAGCAGCACGTCCTCGGCGCCGAGCGCACGCTCGTGGCGTGGGAGGAGCACTCCGACTTCGTCCCGGTCGGCGACGAGCCGCGGTGCGCGTGGGTGGACCGCGACGAGACCGAGATCGCGAAGCTCGTCCGCCTCGCCACCGCGCTCATCGATGAGCTGCACCGCCGTCACGTCCTGAATCGCGCTGAAGCCGGGGCGCGGATGCCGCAGCCCGAGCCTCCGCGCCAGCCCTTCCGCGCTCTCGCCCTCGCCGACTGAGGCGCGCAGGGCAGCGCGGCCGCCCGCGCCGGACCCGAAGCGTCAGCGGAGCGTCGTCACCGTCTTCGCCACGGCGTCCCACACGCGCAGGCCCGTGGCCCGGCCCGTGATCGGGCGCGACTCCAGGACCGCCAGCATCGTGGCGACCTGCTCCGCGGGGACGCGTCGGGCGAGGGTGACGTGCGGCGTCCATTGATCGGGAGCCGTGTTCGCGTACCTCGGTTCCGCCGGGCCCGCTATCCCCGCGACCCGCCGGTGCAGCTCGAGGAGGGCCGCCGATGCGATGACCTGCCGCGTCACGACGAAGCGGCCGGAGTGACCGAACAGGAGGATGCCGCCCAGGGCGAGCTCGAGCGGCAGGGCGTCGGCGACGGAGGCGACGGCCGAGGCATCCACCCTCTCCCGTACCGCGACGGTGATGTGCGGGCGGTTGCTCGGGGCGGTCTGGCGCCCGGTGCTCGGAAGTCCTGCGTCGATCAGGCGATCCCACTCGTCGCGCACCGCCTGCTCCGACAGCGGGTCGAGCAGGATCTCCACACTGAACACTCCACCATCCTCCGCCGTTCCGCCCACGCGTCATCGGGAATAGTTGACACAGGTCAACGACTTACATATGGTTGACATTCGTCAACTATCGCGCCGTCGTCGTCGCACCCACCCTTTTCCTCCTTCCGTGAAGGACACCTATGACCACGTCCTCCTCCGCGACCGGCTCGGTCGCGACCCTCGACGACACGCGCAGGCATCGCGCCGTTCTGCAGGCGCTGTCGGGCCTCCTCCTCGGCATGTTCGTCTCGATGCTGGCCTCGACCGTCGTATCGACCTCGCTTCCGGTCATCGTCCACGACCTGCAGGGTGACCAGGCGGCCTTCACGTGGGTCGTCACGGCCACGCTGCTGACGACGGCCATCTCGACTCCCATCTGGGGCAAGCTCGCCGACCTCTCCAACCGCAAGCTGCTGATTCAGCTCGCGATCGTGATCTTCGTGCTCGCGACGGCCGCCGCCGGGTTCTCGCAGAATCCCGAAACGCTGATCGCGTTCCGCGCCGTCCAGGGCGTCGGCGCCGGCGGTCTCGCGGCGCTCAGCCAGGTCATCATGGCGGACATCATCAGCCCGCGGGAGCGCGGACGCTACATGGGACTCTTCGGCGCCGTCATGGCGGTCGCGACGGTCGGCGGGCCGCTGCTCGGCGGCGTGATCACCGACACCTGGGGCTGGCGCTGGAACTTCTTCGTCGCCCTTCCCTTCGCCGTGCTCGCGCTCCTCATCCTGCAGCGGACGCTCCACCTCCCGACGCGCGCCAAGCAGAAGGCGCGCATCGACTACCTCGGCATCGTCCTGCTGTCCACGGCGGTCTCGCTCCTGCTCGTCTGGGTCACGCTCGCCGGCGACTCGTTCGACTGGTGGAGCGCCCCGACCATGTTGATGGTGGGCGGCGCGATCGCCGCGACGGCGCTGTTCATCCTCGTCGAGCTGCGCTCGAAGGAGCCGCTCGTGCCGCTGACGATGTTCCGCAACCGCACCTTCACGCTCGCCGTCGTCGCGTCGATCGCGACCGGCATCGCGATGTTCGGCGCATCCGTCTTCCTCAGCCAGTACATGCAGCTGGCGCGGGGTGCGACGCCCACCGAGGCGGGCCTCATGACGATCCCGATGATCGCCGGGCTCCTGCTCGCCTCGATCGGCGTAGGAGCCCTCATCACGCGCTTCGGTCAGTGGAAGCCCTACCTGATCGTGGGCTCGGTGTCTCTCATCGCGGGCTCGTACCTGCTGTCGACGATCCACTACGACACGAACTTCGCCCTCGTCTCGCTCTACATGTTCCTCCTCGGCGCGGGCGTCGGCATGACGATGCAGAACCTCGTGCTCGTCGTGCAGAACACGTCGAAGCCGACCGAGATCGGTGTCGCGAGCTCGGGTGTCACCTTCTTCCGCAGCCTCGGCGGCACGATCGGCGTCTCGGTGATGGGCGCCGCCCTCGCATCGACCGTGACCGACATGCTGGGCGAAGCCGAGGACCGTCTCACGACGGCCATCATGAGCCTGGGCGCGCAGGGCGCGGAGGTGGCCGAGCAGCTGCAGAGCGGGACCCTGCCGAAGGTGTCGGCGATGCCGGAGGTCGTGCGGATCATCTTCGAGGACATCTACGCGCAGGGCATCTCGCACTCGTTCCTCATCGCGGTCCCGTTCGCGATCATGAGCCTTGTGGCCGTGCTCTTCCTCCCGAACAAGCCGCTCACGCGAATGACGACGAGTGAGCGCATCCAGGCCGGCGAAGCCGACCTCGCGACCGCCTCGGTCGCCGAGGGGATGGACGCCCTCACCGCGACGCCCACTGTCCGCCCTGCGGACGAGGCCCGCTCCGGCGACGAGGCGGCGACGGATGCCGCGACCGCGGCGTCGGCGCGACGCTAGTGTCGATCGCGATGGCCGAGACCGACGCACGAGAGGCCCGCGCCGATGCGGTGCGGGCCCTCGAGGCGGAGTTCGGCGAGCTCATCACGCAGTTCCGCCGGGTGATCGTCGAGAACGCGCACCGGGTGAGCCCCGGTATGCTGCCCGGCGCCTACAAGGTGTTCACGACGATCGTGCGCGGCGAGAGCGTCACGATCTCGGCGCTGGCCGAGGCGCTCCTGACCGACAAGGGCCAGATCAGCCGGACCGTGCGCGAGCTCGAGGCCCTCGGGCTCGTGGTGCGGACCCCGGATCCGGCCGACGGCCGTTCGAGCCTGCTCTCCCCCACCGCCGAGGGGCTGGAGCGCCTCGCGGCGGCTCGCCACCCGCGCGAGAGCGCGCTGGCGGACGCCCTCGAGCACTGGGACGTCCGCGACATCGAGCGGCTCGCGCATCTGCTGCACGCGCTGACGTCCGGCACGACGCCCTGAGTCCGCCCGCCCGACCTCCGGACCCCCGCGCCGGTGGAAGGTCAGGATTCTCTGTCCGGTAGCAGGGGCGTAACACGGGTGAGACAATCCCGCGGTTGACTGGAGCACACCAGGGCACCCAGTGCTGCCGACGCCGCCACGCACGGGAAGGAGCGACCGATGCGACCACGGCCGCTGCGATCCACTTTCGCCTCTTCCGCCACCCTCGTGCCGGTCGACGAACCGCCCGAGCTCATGCGGGCCGTCGTGATGGACGCTCCTGGCGCTCCGGAGGTGCTGCACGAGGCATCCGTCCCCGTCCCGCGTCCCGTGATGACCGAGCTGCTCGTCCGCGTCATGGCCGCCGGGGTCAACCCGATCGATGCCAAGACGAGGTCGGGCAAGGGCGTGTCCGGCGCGATCCAGCACCACCCCGCGGTGCTGGGCTTCGACTTCTCGGGGGTCGTCGTCCAGGCACCGTACGACTCGCACCCGTTCCCGGCGGGCACCGAGGTCTACGGCATGCTCGCCTTCCCCCGCACGTGTGGGTCGTACGCTGAGTACGCGGTCGTGCCGACGCTGTCGGTCGCACGCAAGCCCGCGTCGCTCTCGCACGTCGAGGCGGCCGGCGTGCCCCTCGCGGCCCTCACCGCCTGGGGACTGGTCGTCGAGACCGCGCACGCGCACGAGGGGCAGCGGATCCTCATCCACGCGGGAAGCGGCGGCGTCGGGCATTTCGCCGTGCAGCTCGCGCACTACTTCGGCGCCCGCGTGACGGCGACGGGGTCGGCGCGCAACGCCTCCTGGCTGCGCGAGCTCGGCGCGACGACGGTCGTCGATCACACCTCGACGCGCTTCGAGGAGGTCGTCGACGCGGTCGACGTCGTCATCGACCTCGTCGGGAATGTGCACGAGCGCACCGGGACCCGCTCACTCGGCGTCCTGCGCCCGGGCGGCCTGTACGTCGTCGTGCCGACCCACTCGTTCCCGGGTTACGCCGAGGCCGCCGCGGCCGCCGGCGTGCGGGCCACGAGCTACCGCGTCATCCCCGACGGCAGCGCCCTGGCGACGGTAGGCCGTCTCCTGGACTCCGGGGCGATCCAGGTCTACATCGACCGGGTCTTCGACCTGGCGGACGCCGCCGAGGCTCACGTCGCCCTTGAGGAGGGCCACACCCGCGGGAAGATCGTGCTGCACGTCAGCGACGACTGAGCGCCCGGTCCGTCCGCGACCCGTTGTCGCCCGCGGCGCGGGCTGACAGCGGGCGTCCATGAGTTCAGGTCGGTCGGACCCCTCGCACGCGGAGGCCGACCCGACGGACGTCGGATGCCGCGGTCACGCCGCCGGCAGGACGGCGAGCACGCGACGACCCTCTGCGACGAGCTCGTCGGCGACGGCGTCGAGGAGCGGCGAGCGGAGGTTCCACTGCTGCCAGTACAGCGGCACATCCACGGGTGGTCCGCCGAGCCGCACGAGCCGGCCGTCGGCGAGTTCCGCCGCGGACTGGAAGCCCGGCAGGAGTCCCCAGCCGAGGCCGAGCTTGATCGCCGTCGCGAAGTCGTTCGACGCCGGCACGTAGCTGCGGGGCGGGGATGCGGCATCCACCCCCTGCGCCGTCAGCCACTGCGACTGCAGGTCGTCGCGGCGGTCGAAGTCGACGAGCGGCGCCGAGGCCAGCGCCTCCGGTGTGGCGCCCTCGCCGAGCCAGCGCTCGCAGTAGCCGGGGGTGGCGACGGCTTCGTAGCGCATCACGCCGAGCGGGCTTACGCGACAACCGGCGACGGGTGTGGCGCGAGATGTCACCGCGCCCATCACGGCTCCCGACTCCAGCAGGCCCGCGGTGAAGTCCTGATCATCCCGGTGCAGCTCGAAGACGACCGGATGCCGATCACGCAGCCGCGCGAGAGGCTCGAGGAACCACGTCGCCAGCGAGTCCGCGTTGACCGCGAGGGGCACCGCGACGAGCGCGCCGCGATCGTCGTCGACACCGAGGGCCGCGAGTGCGTCGTGCTCGAGCAGGGCCGTCTGCCGCGCGAGCCGGACGACGGCGGCACCCGCCTCCGTGGGACGGGCAGGCTTCGACCGGACGAGCACGACCCGGCCGAGCTGCTCCTCGAGCGCCTTGATGCGCTGGCTGACGGCGGAGGGCGTCACGTGGAGGCGGCGAGCCGCAGCATCCAGCGATCCTTCGTCGACGACGGCGGCCAGCGTCTCAGCGAGCTCGACAGGAATCCGCACATCAGCCATGCTAATGCGGCTGAAGAATCATGAGCTGGACTGATCCAGGACGGCTCCGTAGCGTCGAAGGGTGATCTCTCCCGTACTCGCCGGCTTCGGGCTCGGCCTATCGCTCATCGTGGCGATCGGCGCGCAGAATCTGTTCGTCCTCCGCCAGGGGATCCGGCGCGAGCGTGTGTTCCTCGTCGCGGCGATCTGCGCGGTGTCCGACGCCGTGCTCATCGCGCTCGGCGTCTCGGGTGTCGGCTTCGTGCTGCAGGCCGTGCCGTGGCTCGTCGAAGCCGTCCGCTGGGCGGGTGCGGCCTTCCTCGTCGTCTACGGGCTGCTCGCCGCGAAGCGGGCGTGGCGTCCGACCGGCGAGGTGCTCGACGTCGGGAGGGAGGCGTCCGATCAGGCTTCCGCACCGTCCGGCGGCGCGGCGTCCGCGGAGTCGTCCGCACGACCCGCCCGCGACACGCCGTCCACGACGACCGATGCCGCGGCGCGTCGCGGACCGCTCGTGCAGACCGCTGCCCGCACGGCGGTCCTCCCCGTCGTTCTGACGTGCCTGGCGCTGACGTGGCTCAACCCCCACGTGTACCTGGACACCGTGTTCCTCCTCGGCACGGTCGCGAACACCCACGGCGACGGCCGCTGGCTCTTCGCCGCCGGTGCAATGAGCGCGAGCGTGGTGTGGTTCTTCGGTCTGGCGTTCGGAGCGCGCTACCTGAGCCGCTGGCTCTCGACGCCGAAGGCCTGGCGGATCCTCGACGCCGTCATCGCGGTCGTCATGATCGGGCTAGGCGTCTCGCTCGTCCTGCCGCACTGAGCGCGGGCGGCGCGACGCCACGCCCGGTCAGCCGTCGATCTGCTGCCTGCGCGCCAGCACGAGCGCCCGCACGACGTCGTCGGGGAGCGGATGGCTCGGCTGGAACCGCACGGTTCCCTTGTCGAGCCCCGTCTCCGGCAGCGCCCGCACGGCATCGGCCACCGCCGACACGGCATCAGGACTGAACGGGTAGAGCCCGATGTGCTTCTGCGTCCGCTTGACCGACAGCAGGGGCTTGCCTCGGTAGACGAGGGCCGGCATGCCGTAGCCGGTTCCCTGTTCGGCATCGGGCACTTCGTCGCGCGCGACCGCGTAGACGCGCTCGACGACCGCTCGGTCGGCGGGGTCCAGCCCGGCGAGGTAGTCGTCGACGGTTCCCATGGAGGCATCCTGGCACCCGCCGCCGACATGCGGCGACCCCGGCATCCGCCGCGGACCTGCCCGGTCCGTGACTCGTTCGTCGCCGCACCGCATGATGGAGGCATGAGACGCGTCCACGTCCTGGTCTCGGGCGACGTGCAGGGAGTCGGCTACCGCTACACGATGAAGATCGTCGCGGCGGACGCCGGAGTCGTCGGCTGGGTGCGCAATCGCCGCGACGGCCGCGTCGAGGCCGAGTTCGAGGGTGACGACGCCCCCGTCGACGAGGTGCTCGCGTGGATGGCGGGAGGCCCGCCCGGTGCGCGGGTCACGGCGGCACAGGTGACGGATGCCTCGCCCCGGGGCTCGTCGGCGGAGTCGGGCTTCGAGGTGCGGCCGACCGCCTGACGGGAGCGGGCGTCACCCGCCGTGATGTGACACGACATCGCGCACCTGGACGTCGAGTCGGCTCGTCACGCGGCGAGCGCGGGGACGGACGCGTCAGGCCGGAAGGCCGGCACGGAGTTCTGCGAACACCTCCGCCGCCGTCTCACGCGTCGCCAGGCCTGCCGCCTGTCCCGCCCAGAGCGAGAGGAGCTCGCCGTCGCCCGATCGCGCTGCCGCCGCCCGGAAGACGCCGGTCAGCCAGTTCTGCGCCGGGAAAGGCGCGACGACGCCCGCGGCCTCGATCGTCCGCATCGCACTGTTCGGGATGCCTCGAGCCAGCCGTCCGCTCATGGCCCGCGTCAGCACCGTGTCGGTGTCGGCGGCCGCGACGATGGCCGCGCGGTGCGCATCGGTCGCGGCCGACTCGCGCGTCCGAAGGAAGGCCGTGCCGACCTGCACCCCCGAGGCGCCGAGCGCGAAGGCGGCCGCGACGCCCCGCCGGTCGGCGATCCCGCCCGCCGCGATCACCGGCACGCCGACGGCGTCGACGACCTGGGGAACGAGGGCGAAGGTCCCCACCAGCGACTCCTCCGCGCGGCGGAGGAAAGACACGCGGTGTCCTGCCGCCTCGGCTCCCGTCGCGACGATGGCGTCGACACCCGCCTCGTCGAGGGCACGCGCCTCGGCGACGCTCGTCGCTGTTCCCACGAGTCGGATGCTCCGCGCCCGCGCGGCCTCGACGAGCCACGCCTGCGGCACGCCGAACACGACCGAGAGCACCGCGGGCGCGGACTCCAGCACGGCCGCCAGCTGGTCCCGGATGCCGGGGAGGAACGATGCCGGAGGCGAGGGCGCATCCACGCCGGCCGCGGCGAAGAGGGGTGCGGCGGCTGCGAGCGCGGGCGCGAGATCGACGTCGCGCGGGGTCGCCTCGTCACCCGTCGGAAGCCAGAGGTTGACGGCGAACGGACGGTCCGTCGCCGCGCGCAGCGCGGCGATCGTCTCCCCGATGCGCTCGGGGCTGTATCCGTACAGTCCGTAGGAGCCCAGGCCGCCGAGCTCGCTCACCGCCGCTGTGAGGTCGACCGACGACAGCCCCCCGAAAGGCCCGAGCACGATCGGCTCGTCGATCCCGAAGAGGTCCTGCAGAGCGCGCACCATGACTCCGACGCTAGTCGCGCGACCCGGCGCCCGCGGCATCCGTCACTCCAGCGGCCGGAGGATCCGATCGAGGAATCGGCGCGTGCGCTCCTCCTTGGGGGCCGTGAAGAGCCGGGACGGATGCCCCCGCTCCACCACGACCCCGCCGTCGAGGAAGAGCACCTCGTCGGCGACCTCGCGCGCGAAGCCGAGCTCGTGCGTGACGACGACCATGCTCCAGCCCTCGTCGGCGAGCTCCTTGACGACCTTGAGCACTTCGCCGACGAGCTCCGGATCGAGCGCGCTCGTGGGCTCGTCGAAGAGGAGCAGGTCAGGGCGCAGGGCGAGCGCACGCACGATCCCGACGCGCTGCTGCTGCCCGCCGGACAGCTGGAACGGATACACGTCGCGCTTCTCGGCGAGCCCGACGCGTTCCAGCAGCGCCTCGGCGCGAGCCGCCGCCTCCGCCTTCCGCACCTTCTGCACGCGCACGGGGCCCTCGATGACGTTCTGCAGCACGGTCAGGTGCGGGAAGAGGTTGTGGTGCTGGAAGACCATCGCCGAGCGGTCGCGCAGCGCGAAGCGATCGGCCGGGCGGACGCCCGCGGCGAAATCGATCGTCGGACCGCCGTCCACGGCGATGGTCCCGGCATCCGGCGTCTCCAGCCCGTTGAGCGAGCGGAGCACCGTCGTCTTGCCTGATCCGCTGGGGCCGATGAGCACCACGACCTCGCCGCGGCGCAGCTCGAAGTCGACGCCGCGGAGCACCTCATGCGCGCCGAAGCTCTTGCGGACGCCCCGCACGTGCAGCAGGGGCGAGTCGTCCGTCGGGATGGACGGCGCGAGCGCATCGTCAGTGGACGACATAGCGGTCCAGTCTCCTCTCGAGGGCGCCCTGCCCCGCCGACAGGGCCAGGCAGAAGAGCCAGTAGATGAGCGCGGCCTCGAGGTAGATGACCATGAACTCGAGGCTGAACGCGGCGATCTCCTGCGCACGGCGGAAGAGCTCGGTCACGAGGATGAGCGACGCGAGCGACGTGTCCTTCACGAGAGAGATGAAGGTGTTCGACAGGGGCGGCACCGAGACCCGGGCGGCCTGCGGCAGGATGATGCGGGCCAGCGCGGTGCGCCGAGGCATCCCGATCGTGTACGCGGCCTCCCATTGCCCCTGCGGGACCGACAGGACGGCGGCGCGGATGATCTCGGCCGCGTAGCCGCCGACGTTGAGCGAGAACGCGATGATGGCGCTGGGCCAGGGGTCGAGCACGACGCCGATCGAGGGCAGGCCGTAGAAGATCACGAACAGCTGCACGAGCAGTGGCGTGCCGCGGATCACCGACACGTAGAACCGGGCGATGCTCGACAGCACGCGATTGCGCGAGATGCGCATGAGCGCGATGCCGAGCGCGATGAGAAGGCCGACGACGAAGGAGATGACCGCGAGCGGGATCGTCCCGGTCAGCCCCGCGAGCGTGATCGGCCAGAAGGAGCTGAGGAACAGGTCCCACGGCGTCGCCGCCGGACCTGTCGCGGCTTCAGCGATCACTGCGTGACGTCGGCACCGAAGTACTTCTCGCTGATCTGCGCGAGCGTGCCGTCCGCGCGCAGTTCGTCGAGCGCCTCGTCGACGGCGTCGACGAGGTCCTGCTTGTCCTTCGTGAAGGCGAAGGCGTTCTCGGCGGGGTCGTCGGTCTCGACGGCGATCTTCAGGCCCGTCGGCCCGTTCGTCTTCTCGTAGTCCAGGAACGTCAGGTTGTCGTTGATGGTGGCATCCACGCGACCCTGCTGCAGCAGGGCGACGGCCTGCGCCCAGCCCTCGACGGCCTCGACCTGCGCGCCGCTGTCCTGCGCGAGCTCGTACCAGTTGCTCGTGAGGGACTGCGCGGTGGTCTTGCCGGCGAGGTCGTCGAAGCTCTTGATCGAGTCGTCGCCCTCCTTCACGACGATGACGCCAGGCGAGACGGTGTACGGCTGGCTGAAGAGGTACTTCGCCTCACGCTCGGGGTTGATCGAAACCTGGTTCGCGATGACGTCGAAGCGGCCGGCGTCCAGACCCGCGAAGATCGCGTCCCACTGGGTCTCCTGGAACTGGATGTCGAGGCCGAGCTTCTCGGCGACGGCCTCGACGATCTCGACGTCGTAGCCCGTGAGGTCGCCCGAGCCCTCGTCGTGGTAGCTGAAGGGGCGGTAGGTGCCCTCCGTCGCGACGGTCAGCGTGCCGGGTGTCACGAGCCCGAGCTCGTCGTCGGCGGAGGCGCCGCTGGAGGCGGCGGGTGCGGGACCGCCGCTGCTGCAGGCGGTGAGCAGGGCGACGGATGCTGCGGCGAGCGCGGTGAGGACGATGGCGCGGCGGGACATGGGGACTCCTTGATGCTGTGTCGGTGCGCGTTCGCCCGTAGGCGAAATGTCAACCGTAACCCCGCCCTCGGCCGCACGACGCGGATGATTACGAAGTGCGACGGCTCCACTGGCGCGGGAACGCGGAAGGGGCCCCGCCTGGCGGCGGGACCCCTTGCGGATCTCGATGTGCGGCCGGGGCCGCGATCTCGATCAGAACGCGTTGACATCCAGCGGGATGCCCGGACCGAACGTGGTCGAGACGGCGCCCTTCTGGATGTAGCGGCCCTTCGAGCTCGAGGGCTTGAGGCGCACGATCTCGTCGATCGCGGCCTTGAGGTTCTCGTCCAGCTGCTCCTGGGAGAACGATGCCTTGCCCACGACGAAGTGCACGTTGGCGTGCTTGTCGACGCGGAACTCGATCTTGCCGCCCTTGATCTCCTCCACGGCCTTGGCCGGGTTGGGGGTCACGGTGCCGGTCTTGGGGTTCGGCATGAGGCCGCGCGGACCCAGGACCTTGCCCAGACGTCCGACCTGGCCCATCAGCTCGGGGGTCGAGACGGCAGCGTCGAACGACGTGTAGCCGCCGGCGACCTTCTCGATGAGCTCGGCGCCGCCGACCTCGTCAGCGCCCGCGGCGATCGCGGCCTCAGCGGCCGGACCCGTCGCGAAGACGATGACGCGCGCCGTCTTGCCGGTGCCGTGCGGGAGGATGACGGTGCCGCGCACCATCTGGTCCGCCTTGCGCGGGTCGACCGAGAGCTTCAGCGCGACCTCGACGGTCGAGTCGAACTTCTTCGAGCCGGTCTCCTTCGCGAGGGCGACTGCCTCGGTGGGGGTGTAGAACTTGTCGCGGTCGATCTTCGTCGCCGCGGCCTCGTAGACCTTGGACTTCGTAGCCATGTTTCCTGCTCCCCTCAGTCCTCGACCGTGATGCCCATGGAACGGGCGGTGCCGGCGATGATCTTCGAGGCGGCCTCGAGATCGTTCGCGTTCAGGTCGGGCTGCTTCGTCTCGGCGATCTGGCGGACCTGCTCCTTGGTGAGCTTGCCGACCTTGACCGTGTGCGGCGTCTTCGAGCCCTTCTGGAGGCCCGCGGCCTTCTTGATGAGCTCCGCCGCGGGCGGGGTCTTCAGGATGAACGTGAAGCTGCGGTCCTCGTAGACGGTGATCTCCACGGGGATGACGTTGCCGCGCTGCGACTCCGTCGCGGCGTTGTACGCCTTGCAGAACTCCATGATGTTGACGCCATGCTGACCGAGCGCGGGGCCGATCGGCGGCGCCGGGTTGGCTGCACCGGCGTTGATCTGAAGCTTGATCAGGCCGGTCACCTTCTTCTTCGGTGCCATTGTGTTCCTTCGTTTCGAGCGCCCGTGCGAGGCGCGCTTCCACGAGCCAGGCGAGCCCTGGACGTGGTGGGGGTTCGTCGCGCGATGCGCGCAACCGCTCTAGTCTACCGGATGCCGGCTTCGCCGTCCTCCGCGGTGCGGATCTGCGGAGACGTGCAGGATCGCGGATGCCGGGGGCCGAGGCATCCGTCATTCCGCCCATCTCCGCGATTGCGCACGGGGGCTCACGCTGCCCGATGAAGCCCCTGCGCGATGGCCCGCACGATCAGGTCGTGCACCTCGGGCCACGCCGAGACGACCTGGGCGAGGTCGACGCGGATGACGTGGTACCCGAGCAGCGTCAGCCGCGCATCGTGCGCGATGTCGCTGCGCCGCTGCGCGCCCACGTGGTGACCGCCGTCGACCTGGAGCACGAGGCGGTCGCCGATGAGGAAGTCGACGGCGTGGCCCGCCAGCCACACCTGCTGCCGGATCGGCAGACGCAGGAAGCGCAGCCGCCCGGGCACGAACGTCTCGAGCCCCGAGTCGGAGTACGGCGAACACTCCGCGAGCAGGGAGCGCGCGGCTGTGGGCAGCGGCAAACGCTCGAGCGATTCGCGGAGCACGAGCTCGTGACGCAGCGCCGACTCCCACACGGCGAGTGCCTCTTCGTGCGGGAGGCACGACGCCACGAGGGCCAGCACGTTCTCGATCGGATCCACAAGGGCGTCGGGATGCCGCGGCACGACCGGCCGCGCCCAGTGCACGTGGGTGCCGGCCCTCAGTTCCCCGACGTGATGTTGCGGCGGCGCGGCGACATGCACCGCGTCGGCACGCAGCACCCACAGCCCGAGCCGACGCGCCTGAGTGTGGCAGGTCAGCACGACGCCGGCACGCGCGGCTGCCACCAGATGGGCGTCCGCGGCGGGATCAGCGACCCAGCCGTTCCGCGGGCGGGTGAGCCGCCCGGACGAAACGGCGCCCTCGATAGCGCGGCGCGAATACCCCTGGGCGCGGAGCACCGCGACGCGCACCACTCCCCCCGCCCGGCGAACCGTCTCGGTCACAGACTCCACGGCTCGAGCGTCGCGCGCGGCCGCACCCGCACACCACGGCACGCGCCACGACGTGAAGAGCCGGCCTCGCGCCGGGCCTGGGGAGGAGGCGGCAAAGCGTGCAGGACCGCGGAGATGTGCAGGATCGCGGGATGCCGGAGGCCGAGGCATCCGTCATCCCGCACATCTCCGCGGTTCTGCTCGCAGTCGGCGCACCCGGTGAAGCAGCCCGCGCGGTAACGACGAAAGCGCCCCGCCGTGGACGGAGCGCCTTCGCGAAGCGGTCTGCTTAGAGCTTGGTGACCTGGTCGAACGACAGCTCAACCGGGGTCTCACGCTCGAAGAGCGAGACGAGGACGGTGAGCTTGCCGCTCTCGGGCTTGATCTCGCTGATCGTGCCCGGGAGACCCGCGAACGAGCCCTCCTTGATCGTGATGGTCTCGCCGACCTCGAAGTCGACCTCCGCGGGGATGACCCGCGCGGCGGCGGCGGCACCCTTCTTGGCGGCGCCGGCCTTCGCGGGGGCGGTCTCCTTGATCTCGACGAGGCTCTTCAGCATGTTGAAGGCCTCTTCGAAGCGAAGCGGAGTCGGGTTGTGCGCATTGCCCACGAAGCCCGTGACGCCCGGCGTGTGACGCACGACCGACCAGGTGTCCTCGTTCAGCTCCATGCGCACGAGCACGTAGCCGGGGATCCGCACGCGCGTGACCATCTTGCGCTGCCCGTTCTTGATCTCGACGACGTCCTCCATCGGGACCTCGATCTGGTAGATGTCCTCCTCGACCTCGAGCGTCGACTTGCGCTGCTCGATGTTGGCCTTCACCTTGCGCTCGAAGCCGGCGTAGGAGTGGATGACGTACCACTTGCCCGGAAGGCTGCGCAGCTCCGTGCGGAATGCCTCGTACGGGTCCTCGTCCTCGTCGGACGGCGCGTCCTCGTCGGACGGCGCGTCCTCGCCCTGGATGTCGGCGCTCCCGGTGGCGTACGCGCCGGTGGAGTCCTCGTCGTCGGCCGCGTCGAGGTCGACGAAGCCCTCCGCCGCGTCGGCGGGCGAGACGGACGCCTCGGTGTCGTCGACCTCCGCCTCGGCCGCGGCGAGGTCCTCGCGGAACTCCTCGCTCAGCACCGGCTCGTCGGGCTCGCCGTTGACGTCGGGGCCGTCGTAGGGGGTCACGTCGTCCGCGGCGGCGGCCTCCAGGTCGGCCGCCTCCTCGGCGATGGCGTCGTTGAGGACCTCGGCGGCCGCCTGCGACTCCGCCGCCTCGTCAAGATTCAGTGCGTCGTTCACGATCGCGTCGGCCTCCGGGTCGTCGATGTCGATGTCGTCCAGGTCGGCGAGGTCTTCGTCCTCGTCGTCGGAGTCGCCCACGACGTGCAGCGCCGCATGCTCCGCCGCCTCGACGGAGCGCTGCTGGTCGGCCAGCACGTTGCCCTCCTGGGCTTCGTCGTCCTCCGACGACTGCTCCGCGGCGGTCGCCCAGTCGGCGTCGTCGACATATCTTTCAGACACTTCGTTCTCTTCCGTTCGTGGGCACGGGATGCGTCATCCCCGCCCGCGTCGCGTCACAGGTGGGTGCTCAAGCCCCAGCCGGCACGCCGAAGACGACGGTCGTGAGCCAGACGAACAGCAGGTCGAGACCGTAGACGATCCCCATCATGACGACGACGAACGCCAGCACGACCGCCGTGAACTTGACAAGCTCCTGGCGGGTCGGGGTGACGACCTTGCGGAGCTCGCCGAACACCTGACGGATGAAGAGCGCGATGCGCGCGAAGAAGCCCAGCTTCTTCTCGCGCGGTGCTGTCGCCTCGGACTTGGCGACGACCTCGCCCTTCGGCTCGTCTTGGACCATCGAACCCACCTGATTACCTTCCGTGTGCCAGCTCGAGCTGACGCGCAGGGCGGACAGGAATCGAACCTGCAACCTGCGGTTTTGGAGACCGCTGCTCTGCCAATTGAGCTACCGCCCTAGAGACCCCGAGGTCTCGATTGCCCGCACGCGTCCGCCGTGTCCTGTCTGTGAGGGGCTTTGCCCGGAACCCGGGCACGGCGAAAGAATGCAGACTTGTTCCTGCACTTCCAGTGTACGGCATGGCCTCGCGGGCCGCGAACCGAGCCGGCCACCGGAAGGGCTCGTCTCCCATCTTCCCGCACCCCCGCGGGTGCGGCTCCGGCGCGCCGAAATCGCACGGATGACGAGGGCACGCGGGCCACGGCCGTCATCCGAGCGATCTCGGCGGGCATGCCGTCAGGCGATGCGGATGAGCTTCTTGTTGACGAACTCGTCGGCTGCCAGAAGGCCCAGCTCACGCGAGGTGCCGGAGCGCTTCACGCCGCCGAACGGAAGCTCGGGCGAGTCCGCCAGCACGACATTGACGTAGACCATTCCCGCGTCGATCTTGTCGGCGACCCGCTCGGCCTGCTTCTGGTCGGTCGTGAACAGGTAGGAGCCGAGTCCGAACGGGGTGTCGTTGGCCACCTTGACGGCCTCGTCCTCGTCGGCGACCTTGTAGACGACGCCGACGGGTCCGAAGAACTCCTCGCGGTAGGCATCCATCTCGCTCGTCACATCCGTCAGAACGGTGGGCGCGTAGAACGCACCGTCCCGCTTCCCGCCCGTCACCAGGGTGGCCCCCTGCGAGACGGCTCGGTCGACCTGCTCGGCGAGGCGCTCGGCGGCTGTGACCGACGAGAGCGGGCCGAGGACCGTGTCGTCGGCGAGCGGGTCACCGACCTTCGCGGCGGTCATGGCGGCTGCGAACTTCTCGAGGAAGGCGTCGTAGAGACCCTCCGTCACGATGAAGCGCTTCGCGGCGTTGCAGGACTGTCCGGTGTTGTCCAGGCGCGCGTCGACGGCGGCCTGCACGGTCGCGTCGAGGTCGTCGGTCGACAGCAGGATGAACGGGTCCGACCCGCCGAGCTCGAGGGCGACCTTCTTGAGGTTGCGGCCCGCGGCCTCCGCCACCGCGGCGCCCGCGCGCTCCGAGCCCGTGACCGAGACGCCCTGGACGCGCGGGTCGCCGATGATGGTCGCGGCCTGCTCGTTCGTCGCATAGACGTTGATGTACGCGCCCTCCAGGCCCGCGTCGCGGTAGATCCTCTCGATCGCGGCCGCGGACTCCGGGCACTGGGGCGCGTGCTTGAGCAGGATCGTGTTCCCGACCACGATGTTGGGGGCTGCGAAGCGGGCGACCTGGTAGTACGGGAAGTTCCACGGCATGATCCCCAGGAGCACGCCCAGCGCGGACCGGCGGATGACGGCCGAGCCCTCGCCGAGGATGTCGATCGGCTGGTCGCCGGTGATCTTCTCGGCGTTGTCGGCGTAGTACTCCGTGATGTCGGCGGCGAAGTCCACCTCACCGAGCGCGGCGACGAGAGGCTTGCCCATCTCGCGCACGATGATCGCCGCGAGCTCGTCGCGCCGCTCTCGGTGCAGCTCGGCCACGCGGCGCACCCGTCCGGCCCGTTCGGCCACGGGAACGTCGCGCCACACGCGGTACGTGGCATCCGCCGTTGCGATCGCCTGCTCGAGGTCGGCGTCGCTGATCGTCGGGTAGGTGGCGAGAGTCTCCCCCGTCGCGGGGTTGACGACGGCATAGTCGCTCATTGTGATCTCCGTTTCGTTCGTCTCAGACAGTCTGACGTGCGCGTCGGGCGCTGGGCGGGGCATCCTTCGACAGCGTCTCGCCGCGGAAGAACGCCGGACGCTTGATCGCCTGCCAGATCATGATGACGACGCCGACGAGGATGATCGTGACGCCCAGCACGAACACCAGCCCGACGCCGCCGATGCTCGATCCGCTGCCGTAGGCGGGATCCATCGAGTCGATGAGTGTCGTCACGAACAGCACCGCCAGGATGCCGCCGCCGACGAGGGGGAACAGGAAGGTGAAGAAGAAGCTCCGCGCGGAGTCGAACCACTGCTTGCGGAAGTACCACACGCACGCGAACGCGGTCAGGCCGTAGTAGAAGCAGATCATCATGCCGAGCGACAGGATCGTGTCGGTCAGGACGTTCTCGCTCAGCACGCGCATCACGGCGTAGAACACCGACGCCACGACGGCGGACACGATGGTCGCGAAGCCCGGCGTGAAGAATCGCGGGCTCACACGGGCGAACTGCCGCGGCAGCGCGCCGTAGTGCCCCATGGCGAGGAGGGTGCGCGCCGGCCCCACCGCCGTCGACTGCAGCGAGGCGGCGGAGCTGGACAGCACGGCCAGCGAGACGAGGAAGGCCAGTGGCCCGAGCACGGGGTCGGACAGGGCGAAGAAGACGTTCGCCGAGATGTCCTCGTTGGCGAGACCCAGAGCGCCTGTACCGACTCCAGCGAACATGATGAGACCGATCGACAGGAGGAGGTACAGCGCGACGACGATGACGACGGTGAGCATCGCCGCCCGGCCCGGCGTCTTCGCGGGGTTCTTCGTCTCCTCGTTCATCGTCAGGACGACGTCCCACCCCCAGAAGATGAAGATCGACAGCGACAGGCCTGCGGCGAAGGCGCTGAACGTCGGCACCTCGAAGGGGTTGAACCACGACCACGAGAACGCGGTCGGGTCGGGCGCCTCGCCGTCGACCGCCTTGACGATGGCCACCACCGCGAACAGCACGAGCACGACGACCTGGAAGCCGACCAGCACGTACTGGAACTTCTGCGTCGTCTGCATGTCGCGGTACGACACGAGGGTCGCGCCCAGCATGAACAGCAGGCACACGGCCACATTGATGAAGGGGTTGAACGCCAGTTCGGCGATGGCGGGGTTGCCCGTCAGCTGGGCGATCAGCAGGAAGAGGAACTCCACCGCGATCCCCGCGAGGTTCGAGAGCACGATGACGGTCGCGGCGACCAGACCCCATCCCGTCAGCCACCCGATCCACGGGCCGAAGGCGCGGACGCCCCACGTGAACGACGTGCCCGAGTCCGGCATGGCGCGGTTGAGCTCGCGATAGCCGAAGGCGGTCAGCAGCATCGGGATGAAGCCCACGAGGATGATCGCCGGCACCTGCGTGCCGACGACCGCGACGGTGGGGCCGAGTGAGGCGGTGAGGGTGTATGCCGGGGCGATCGTCGAGATGCCGATCACGACGGCGCCGATGACGCCGACGGCGCCGGCGCTCAGGCCCTTCTGGGAGAGTTCGCCGGCGTGGGGGCCGGAGGCGGGGGCCAGCGGCGACGCCGCCCCGGTCTGGGAAGCGCTCATGCGCGGATACCTTCCTTGTCGCGCGTGCGCGGCACCACGACCATCGGGACGGGAAGCTCGTGCAGCATCTTCGCCGCGGTCGAGCCGAGGAACAGCCGGCGGGGCTGGGCCAGCCTGCTGGAGCCGACGACGGCCAGCTCGCCGGGCTCCCAGCCGAGGTGCGCCACGGCGTCCTCGATGCTGTCGCCGCGGGCGACGACGACGTCGGCAGGGACCGACTCCGGGAGGGTCTCCAGAGCCTTGCCGAGCACGTCGTCGGCGTGCGCGGCACCGGCGACGCGGATGACGCCGGTGTCGACGCCGGCCGGGAGGTCGACCGAGACGAGAGACAGCAGGCGCAGCCTGGCCCGGGTGGCCACGACGAGGGCGACGCTCTCCTCGAGGAGAGCGTCCGCCCCCGGACGGGTGCCGATGGCGGCCGTGATGCGGCTCACGCCCGTCACCTCGATGCGGCGATACCCCTCGGGGGCGAGGACGACGGGCACGTCCGAGGAGTGCAGCAGCTCGGTGGCCACCGTGCCGAGGCGGTGCCGTCCCCGCAGGCCGCCGTTGGCGGCGCCGACAACGATGTGCGAGGCATCCAGCTCGTGCGCCGCGGCGATCAGCCCTTCGGCGAACGAGTCCGCGAAGCGCACATGCGTCGCGCGGTCGAGTCCGTCGGGAACGGACTCCGCGGCGGCCGCGAGCCACTCCTCCGCCTGTCCCCGCAGATAGCGGTCGTACCCGGCGTCGGGCGGCGTGATGACGCTCCGGTCATCGGCGGGGAGCACGATCACGAGGTCGAGCCGCGCCCCCGTGGCGACGGCGAGGCGCGCACCCAGGGCGACAGCATCCCGACCCGCATCGGTGGCGGTGTAGCCGGCGACGATGTGCCCGCTCATGCGCGGGCGTCCTCGAGGATGTTCCCCGCGACCAGGCGGCCCATGCGGATGGCGCCGTCGACGTGCTGGTAGCCGGCGCCCGCCATGTCGCTGCACGCGAAGTGGATCGGACCGACCGCGGCACGAAGGTCGGCGCCGTAGCGGTGCAGGCCGCCGAGATCGAAGCTCGCCGCGTACGCGCCGCGCGTCCACTCCTCCGAGCCCCAGTCGCTCTCGTAGTAGACGACCGGGTTCTTGGCCTCGGGACCGTAGTAGTGCGAGAGCGACTCGAGGATGCGCTCCCGGCGCTCCTCGGCCGACAGCCGGAAGACGTCGTCCGCATTGCGGTCCGACACGAATCCGACGAGGGTCCCGCGCTCGTCGCCGTGGTTGGTGTTGTCGTACGCCTCGTGCGAGAGCTCGTACGGGCTGAACGCCGTACCCGACAGGCCCTGCTCCCGCCAGAACGGGCGGTCGTAGACGGCGTGCACCTTGATGACGAAGCCCATCGAGATGTGCTGGTGCATCTGGTGCTGCAGGCGCGGCAGGGCCGGCACGAACTGGATGCGGCAGTAGAGGACGGGCGCGTGCGCGAGGATCGCGTACCGCGCGTGCACCGTGTGCGTGTCGGTCACCGCCGTGACACCCCCGGCCGCCGAGCCGGTGGCGGGGGTCCACTCGAGCGAGCGGACCGGCTGTCCGAGGAAGACATCGTCGCCGAGGCGCTCGGCGAGCAGCAGCGGAACCTGCTGGAGGCCCCCGACCACGCGCTTGTCGAGGATGAAGTCTGCGTCGACGAGGTGCGAGTAGCTGCCGGCCGAGGCGGCCATGAGCAGCGACTGCAGCAGCGAGAAGGCGTGCACGGGCTTGGTGAGCATCGCCGAGCCGGTCGGGAAGGCGAGGTTGCGAACAGCCTCGTCGTCGTCGGTCTTGGCGCGCAGCCACGCCTCCCACGAGATCGTGTCCCACTCCTCGGCCTTGGGGTGCGCCCAGGGCCGGTCGGGATCGATCTCGGCGACCATCGCGTCGAGTTCCGCGGTGATCTCGGCGATCACGCGCTCGGTCTCGGGCGCGACCGGGAACATCTCCCCCGTGAAGCGCTTGGCCTGGCCGTCCGGGCCGACGTAGACCGAGTCGCCGTCGCGGTAGCGGTCGTACGTCTCGAGCCCCAGCTCGTCGAGCGTGTCGATGAGCGCCTGCTGGTCGGGCGACACCCACTGCCCGCCGATCTCGAGCATCGCGCCGTCGATGACGTCGGTCCACAGGCGCCCTCCGACGCGGTCCCGCGCTTCCAGCACGGCGACCGACAGTCCCGCCTTCTTCAGCTCGTTCGCGGCGGTCAGACCCGCCGCTCCCGCGCCGATGACGACGACATCGCGCGTCAGCTCCGACATTTCTTGCTCCTTTGCTCGAGGTCAGTGTGTTCACGGCCGTCGGACCCGGCCTCCCCCGGCCGGGTCCGACAGCCGCGAGGTCAGTTGGCGGCGAGCGCCGCCGCGACGACGTCGATGCCCTCGTCGAGCAGCGCGTCGGGGATGCTGAGCGGCGGCAGGAAACGGATGACGTTGCCGTAGGTGCCGCAGGTGAGGACGATGACACCCTCGGCGATGCACGCCTTGGCGATGGCACCCGTGAGCGCCGCGTCGGGCTCGCCGGTCGCCGGGTCGACGAACTCGGCGGCGATCATGGCGCCGTGGCCGCGGACGTCGCCGACGCGGGCGTCGCTGTCCTGAAGCTCCCGCAGCCGGCGCACGAGGATCTCGCCGATCTCGTTCGCGCGCTCGATGAGACCCTCGGTCTCGAAGGCCTCGATCGCCGCGAGCGCCGCCGCGCACGCGATCGGGTTGCCGCCGTACGTGCCGCCGAGGCCGCCGGTGTGCGAGGCATCCATGATCTCGGCGCGACCGGTGACGGCGGCGAGCGGCATGCCGCCCGCGATGCCCTTGGCAGTCGTGATCAGGTCGGGGACGATGCCGAAGCGGTCGCTCGCGAACATCGCGCCCGTGCGCGCGAAGCCGGTCTGGATCTCGTCGGCGATGAAGACGACGTCGTTCGCGCGGCACCAGTCGACGATGGCGTTGAGGAAGCCGTCGGCGGGGACGATGAACCCGCCCTCCCCCTGGATCGGCTCGATGATGACGGCCGCCAGATTGTCGGCGCCGACCTGCTTCTCGATGATCGAGATCGCCTTCTTCGCGGCATCCGCCCCGCTCAGTCGATCGCGGAAGGGATACGAGAGGGGCGCGCGGTAGATCTCCGAGGCGAAGGGGCCGAAGCCGCTCTTGTAGGGCATCGCCTTGGCCGTCAGCGCCATCGTGAGGTTCGTGCGGCCGTGGTAGCCGTGGTCGAAGGCGACGACGGCCTGCTTCCTCGTGAACTTGCGGGCGATCTTGATCGCGTTCTCGACGGCCTCGGCGCCGGAGTTGAACAGCGCGCTCTTCTTGGCGTGGTCGCCCGGCGTGACGCGGTTGAGCGCTTCGGCCACGGCGACGTACGACTCGTACGGCGAAACCATGAAGCACGTGTGCGTGAACTGCGCGGCCTGCGCCTGGATCGCCTCGACGACCCTGGGGTGCGCATTGCCGAGCGTCGTCACGGCGATGCCCGAACCCAGGTCGATGAGCGAGTTGCCGTCGGCGTCGACGACGACTCCGCCTCCCGCCGCCACCGCCTCGACGGGTGCGGTGTGACCGACGCCCGCAGCGACGGCGGCCGCTTTGCGCGCGAGGAGCTTCTGGGAGAGCGGACCCGGGATGCTGGTGACGAGACGACGCTCCTGCGGAAGGGAGGGTCCGCCGAGCGGCGTTGCGGTGACGGTTTCGGTCGCGGTCATGCTCGGGAGCGTACGGATCACCGCACGACAGGTGCACTCTCCGCGATGTACATTCTCCTGAGTTCCCTGTACATGTCGTACACGAGGACCACGACCGGGGTGGGTGAGGTGCCGATGGATGCCGCGACCGATGCCGCGACGCTCCGCTCGCTGCTGCGCCGGCACGAGCTGCACCTGACGCTGCAGTCCGAGGAGTCCGACCTCCTGCCCGGTGCGCTCGACCAGGCCGTGCGGTGGGTGCACAGCTCCGACCTCGCCGACCCCACACCGTTCCTGTCCGAAGGGCTCGCGCTGCTCACGACGGGGACGCAGTTCCACGGTGCCGGCGACGACCCGGATCTCATCCGCGACTACGTGCACCGCCTGTCGGCGCGCGGCGTCGTCGCGCTCGGCTTCGGCACCGAGGTCGTGCGCGAGGGCATCCCGCCCGCGCTCGTCGACGCATGCCGCGACGAGCGCATGCCGCTGTTCGAGGTGCCGTACCGGACGCCCTTCATCGCCGTCGCCCGCGCCAACGCCGAGGCGATCGCCGCACAGGCGTACGCGCGGCGGAGCTGGGCGCTCGCCGCGCAGCGCGCGATCGCCCTCGCGGCACTCCGGCCCGACGGCCTCGGTGCGACCCTCGCGGAGCTGTCACGTCAGCTCGGCATGTGGGTCGGGCTCTTCGACGCGGCGGGCGCGCTGAGCCGTGAGCACCCCGTCGCGGGCCTGCCGGAGGCGGTGCTCGCGGGGCTGACCGAGGAGGTCGGCGCCGTCCTGCGCCGCGGGGCGCGGGCCGGCTCATCGCTGCGGATCGGCGACCAGGCCTTCACGATGCAGACGCTGGGCCGTGGGGGGCATCTGCGGGGCGTGATCGCGATCGCGGGCGGCGAGCTCGACCAGGAGGGCCGGGGCGTCGTCACGTCCGTCGTCGCCATGGCCGGCCTCGCCTTCGAGCAGCAGCAGCGCCTCACCCGTGCGCAGGAGCTCCTGCGCACGGGGCTCGTCCAGCTTCTCCTCTCGGGGGAGCCCGCCCTTGCGCGGCGCATCGCGCGCGATCTCTGGGGCGGTTTCCCCGCATCGCCGGTGCGGGTCGGAGTGACCGATCCGGCGACGGCGCGGGCGGACGCGGTGGCCGAGTGGCTCACGCTCCGGGCGTCGGAGACGCGCGGGTCGGTCTTCCACGGGCGGGCGGAGGACCACCTCGTCGTGGCGAGCAGCGACGATCAGGTGTTCGCCGAGCTCGCGGACCGCTTCGCCGCTCGTCTGGGGGTGTCCGAGCCGGCGCCGTGGGCGGAGTTCGCCGACGCGCACTCGCAGGCCCTCACGGCGCTTCGCCGCGGAAGCCAGCCGGTGAGCCGGTTCGGCGAGATCGCGGCATCCGGACTCCTCTCGGCGCTGGACTCCGACGCCGCCCGGTCCCTCGCCGCCGCCCGCCTGGCCCCCCTTCGCGAGAATGACGCCGTGCACGGAACGGCGCTCGTCGAGACCGTCCGGACCTGGCTCGAGCAGGATGCCCGCATCGACGCGGCCGCGACGGCGCTCGGGGTGCACCGCCACACGGTCCGCGCGCGGATCGCCCTCGCCCAGCGTCTGCTCGGCACGGACCTCACGTCCTTCGCCGCCCGCGCCGACGTGTGGGCCGCGCTGCAGGTGGGCCGGGACGCCTGAAGCTTCCCGGCCGGGCGGGTACACCGGGGCGGAGCAGAGGTCGTTCGTCCCGTTCCGCCGCCTCGCGGCATCCCGAGCGCGCCGGATCGCGGAGATGTGCAGGATCGCGGAGACATGTGTCCCGAGGCATCCGCGATCCTGCACGTCACCGCGACCTTGCGCAGCGCCAGGGGCGCTCGTCGGCCGCGCCTCCACGCAGCGCCCCTTCCGCTATGGCGCCCCGCCGCCGGGCGCCCGACGGCCCGACGCCGCGCCGCCGCGCGCCCGACGGCCCGACGCCGCGCCGCCGCGCGCCCGACGGCAAGCACACGACAGGCGGCCGACGCAACCCCGCCCCAGGGTCACGGGCATGCGCCTATCGTCGCGGCATGGACGCTTCAGAGATCAGCTGGAACGAGCAGGCCCGCGCGAAGATCCTCGAGGACTCCGACCGCGTGCTGAGGGAGGCCGTGCTCGACATCGCGGGCTCGGGCGGGAGCATCTCGTCCGACGACGCCTTCGCGCAGCTCAACGCCCGACTCAAGGACCGCTTCATCGACTACGAGCCCGGGCCCGACATCCGCAAGTACGCCGACGCCATCGCGGCGGGAGAGTTCGCCGGGACCTCCTGACGACTCAGCGCGGCGCGTGCGCCTCGAGGAACTCGTACACGTCGGTCGTGTCGACGCCCGGAAAGGCCCCTGTCGGAAGCGTCGCCAGCAGCGTCCGCGGGGTGCGCACGTTCGGCCACGAGCTGTCGCGCCAAGCCGCCTCGAGGTCGGCCGGCGCGCGCCGGCAGCACACCTCGACGGAGTGCTTCGAGACACCGCGATGGGGGGTGTCGCGCCCGAGGAACCACTTCGTGTCGTCGAAGCGCACCCCCACCGAGACGGAGTGAGCTCCCTCGCTCGAGAACTCCACGCGCGCCGTGCACCAGTACGTGCCGTTGCCGGTGTCGGTGTACTGGTAGTACGGGTTGAAGTGGTCGTCGACGTCGAACACGACGCGTGAGGTCCACTTGCGGCAGCACATCTGCCCCTCGATCGAGCCGAGGCGGTCGGTCGGGAAGTTCACGTCGTCGTTCTCGTACGCCTTCGTGATGACGCCCGACTCGTGCACCTTGAGGAAGTGCACCGGGATGCCGAGATGCTGCGTCGCAAGATTGGTGAAGCGATGGGCGGCGGTCTCGTACGAGACCGAGTACGCGTCGCGCAGGTCTTCGATCGAGATCGCCTTGTCGCGCTTGGCGTCCTGAAGGAACGGCACGGCGTGCGCCTCCGGGATGAGGAGGGCTCCGCTGAGGTAGTTCGTCTCGACGCGCTGGCGGAGGAACTCCGCGTAGCTCGTCGGCTCGGTGTGCCCCAGGATTCGGCTCGACAGCGCCTGGAGCACGGCGGTGCGCGGATCGCCCCGCGCCGTCAGCCTGCTCGACAGATAGAGCCGGCCGTTCTTGATGTCGGCGACGCTGCGGGTGGTCTGGGGGAGGTCGGGCACGTAGTGCAGCGTGAAGCCCAGATGCGCCGCGATGTCGGACGCCGTCCGCTGCGTGAGGGGACCACCGGGGTGATCGACGGCATCGAGGATCTCGCGCGCCTTCGTCTCGAGCTCGGCGAAGTAGTTGCTCTGCGTGCGCATGAGCCGCCGCAGCGCGACGTTCGCCCGCCGAGCCTCCTCCGGGGTCGCGGCGCGCTCGTCGCGGAGGCGCTCGATCTCGGACTGCAGGGCGAGCATGGTCCGAAGGGCCTCGGTCGGCACCGTCCTGCCGATGCGGAAGGGCGGGATGCCGAGGGCCTGGAAGGTCGGACCCTTCATCGCCCGCTCCAGCGCGATCTCGAGCGTCGCGCGCTCGTCGAGCGGCTCGGACTCCAGCAGCGCCTCGAGCGAGACGCCGAGCACGCGGGCGATCGCCCGCAGGAGAGTGAGCTTCGGCTCGCGCCGGCCGTTCTCGATCATCGAGAGCTGGCTGGGAACGCGGTCCACCGCCGTCGCGAGCTCCTCGAGCGTCATCCCCTGCGCGGTGCGGAGCTGGCGGATGCGTCGGCCGATGGTGAGAGAGTCCACCCCATCATCGTCGGGCTGCTCCGTCCCAAGTTCGCGTGCCGACATCGCCGTCATACCGGCAGTCTGTCACAGAACCAGAAATAGCTCGAAAGTTCACAGCGCATCTGGTCACCAGGCATCCGCTTCTTCACGGACAGTGGTCTCACGACGAGCCCGTCCGGCGCCGCACCTGAGGTGCCGGACTCCGAAGAAGGAGACCCCATGACGATCCACGCCACTCCCGGTCAGCCCCCGCTGCGCGCCGGGGACCAGACGCAGACCGCGGCCGAGCTCCAGGAGATCTGGGACACCGACCCCCGATGGGACGGCATCGAGCGCACGTATACGGCGGGGGACGTCGTCCGTCTGCGCGGGTCGGTGCGAGAGGACAGCACGCTCGCCCAGCGAGGGGCGGAGAACCTCTGGAACCTCCTGCACACCGAGGAGTACATCCGGGCGCTCGGGGCCTACACGGGTGGCCAGGCCGTGCAGCAGGTGCGCGCCGGCCTCAAGGCCATCTACCTCAGCGGGTGGCAGGTGGCCGCAGACGGCAACCTCGCCGGCCAGACCTACCCCGACCAGAGCCTGTATCCCGCGAACTCGGTCCCCGCCGTCGTCCGGCGCATCAACAACGCCCTCCTCCGGCAGGACCAGATCGAGCACGCCGAGGCATCCATCGGCGCCGGCCAGGTCTCCCAGGACTGGCTCGCACCGATCGTGGCCGATGCCGAAGCGGGCTTCGGCGGACCGCTCAACGCCTACGAGCTCGCGCACTCCCTGATCCAGGCGGGCGCCGCCGGCATCCACTGGGAGGACCAACTCGCGAGCGAGAAGAAGTGCGGACACCTCGGCGGAAAGGTTCTCGTGCCGACGCAGCAGCACATCCGCACGCTCAACGCGGCACGGCTCGCGGCCGACGTCGCCGGGGTGCCGACCGTCATCATCGCGCGCACGGACGCCCTCGCCGCCGACCTCCTCACGAGCGACGTCGACGAGCGCGACCAGGCCTTCACGACAGGCGAGCGCACGACCGAGGGCTTCTACCGCGTGCGCCCGGGACTGGAGGCCGTCATCAGCCGGGGACTCGCCTTCGCCCCGTACGCCGACCTGCTGTGGGTCGAGACGGGCGAGCCCGACATCGCGCTCGCTCGGGATTTCGCCTCCGCGATCCACGAGCGGTTCCCCGGCAAGCTGCTCGCCTACAACTGCTCGCCGAGCTTCAACTGGAAGCGGCACCTCGACGACGAGCAGATCGCGAGCTTCCAGAAGGAGCTCGCGGAGCTGGGCTACAAGTTCCAGTTCATCACCCTCGCCGGCTTCCACGCCCTGAACCACTCCATGTTCGACCTCGCCAAGGGCTACGCCGAGCGCGCCATGAGCGCGTATGTCGAGCTGCAGGAGGCCGAGTTCGCCGCCGAAGCGCGCGGCTACACCGCCACCAAGCACCAGCGCGAGGCGGGGACCGGCTACTTCGACGTCGTGTCGACCGCGCTCAACCCAGACAGCGCCACCCTGGCCCTCGCGGGCTCCACCGAGACCGCCCAGTTCCACTGATCGAGCGGATGCCGCGGCATCCGCCCCCGAAAGCTTAAGGACACCACCATGACCCTCATCGACACGTCTCCCCCGCCCACCGAGACCCGCCGCGGCCCCGCGATCGAGATCCTCGGCCGCATCGGGCCCCGCTACGACGAGATCCTCACGCCCGAGGCCGTCGCGTTCCTCGCCGAGCTGCACGACCGCTTCGCGGGACGCCGCCACGACCGGCTCGCCGACCGCATGCGGCGCCGCTACGAGATCGGCAACGGCCGCGACCCGAAGTTCCGCGACGACACGGCGCACATCCGCGACGACGCCGCGTGGCGGGTCGCCGGGGCCGGCCCGGGGCTCGAGGACCGCCGCGTCGAGATCACCGGCCCGACAGATCCCAAGATGACCGTGAACGCCCTCAACTCCGGCGCGTTCGTCTGGCTCGCCGACCAGGAGGACGCGACGAGCCCCACATGGAAGAACGTCATCGGGGGCCAGCTCAGCCTCTTCGACGCGATCCGCGGGCAGCTGCGCCACACCAGCGCCGAAGGCAGGGTCTACACGGTGACCGCCGAGCGCACGCCCACCATCGTGATGCGGCCGCGCGGCTGGCACCTCCCGGAGCAGCACCTTCGCTACACCGACCGATCGGGGCGCGCGATGGCTGCGTCCGGATCACTCGTCGACTTCGGGCTGTACTTCTTCCACAACGCGCAGGCGCTCATCGACGCCGGCCGGGGACCGTACTTCTACCTCGCCAAGCTCGAGTCCAGCGAGGAGGCGCGGCTGTGGGACGAGGTGTTCAGCTTCTCGGAGCGCTACGCGGGCATCCCGCACGGCACGATCCGCGCGACCGTGCTGATCGAGACCCTCCCCGCCGCCTTCGAGATGGAGGAGATCCTCTTCGAGCTGCGCGACCACTGCGCGGGACTGAATGCGGGCCGGTGGGACTACATCTTCTCGATCATCAAGAACTACCGGGGGCGGGGCGCGCGCTTCGTGCTTCCCGATCGCAGCGAAGTGACGATGACCGTGCCGTTCATGCGGGCGTACACCGAGCTCCTCGTCAAGACGTGCCACAAGCGCGGGGCGTTCGCCATCGGCGGCATGAGCGCCTTCATCCCGAACCGGCGCGACCCGGAGGTCACCGCGCGAGCGATCGAGAAGGTCTCCGCCGACAAGAAGCGGGAAGCCGGCGACGGCTTCGACGGGACCTGGGTCGCCCACCCCGACCTCATCCCGGCCGCGCAGGCGGAGTTCGACGCGGTGCTCGGCGACCGGCCGAACCAGGTCGATCGGCAGCGCGACGATGTCGAGGTGACGGCGGCCCAGCTGCTCGACGTGCACATCGGCCGGCCGATCACGGCACGCGGCGTCCACGACAACGTGTCGGTCGCGATCCGCTACATCGAGGCGTGGCTTCGCGGGCTCGGCGCCGTCGCGATCGACAACCTCATGGAGGATGCCGCGACCGCCGAGATCAGCCGCAGCCAGGTGTGGCAGTGGGTGCACCAGGACCGCGAGACCGAGGACGGCACCCCGATCACGCGCGAGCACGTCGAAGGCCTGATCCGTCGCGTCCTCCGGGACGCCGACCGTCACGAGGGCGACCGCTTCGACGACGCCGCCGAGATCTTCCGCGAGGTCGCACTCGGCGCGGATTTCCCGGCGTTCCTCACCCTGCCCGCCTACGCGAAGCACCTCGTGGACGTGGCCTGACCGTCCGGTCGGCGTGATCCCACAAGATCGCGAGGGACGGATGCTCCGGCTTCTGCCGGGGCATCCGTCCCTTCTTTCCGTGGTTCGTCGACTCGGCATCCGGTCGTTCGACGCACAGAGCGTAACGTCGCTTCACGGAAAGGACAGCGCGATGAAATTCCTCATGCTCGTGGTCGTCGATCCCTCCCTCGAGGAGAAGGAGGAGCCGCCGATCCCGATCGAGCAGTGGGTCGACGAGACCTACGGGGCCGGCAAGGCGACGGACGGAGACCGTCTGCGCCCGCCGGCCGACGCCAAGACCGTGCGGCGCCGCGGCGGCACGGTGATCGTGACGGACGGACCCTTCGCCGAGACCCACGAATGGATCGCAGGGTTCGACGTGCTCGAGGCCGCCTCGCTGGAGGAGGCGATCGAGATCGCGGCGCGGCACCCGATGGCCACCTCGGGTCTCATCGAACTCCGGCCGACCTGGCCGCTCGACCTCTGACGCTCAGGCCCTGGGGGCGGCACCGCGCGCGGCGCCCAGGGCCTGCGCCTCGGCCTCTCGCGCCAGGCGCTGGCCGCGGATCCCGCTGGCGACCGACCAGCTGAGCAGCCAGACCACCGTCACCACCGTGATGACGAACGACATCCGCAGCGCGACATCCTGATCCGCAACGGCCAGAAGCGGCGCGAGCGCGAGCACGCCGCCGACCACGGTGCCGACGGCGCCCGTGAGGGCGCAGGCGCAGGTTCCCCAGAGCCACCAGACGAGAACGCCCGCCACGACGAGCACGATCGACGAGATCACGGCTCCCCAGACCAACTCGTCCATGAGGGAAAGGGTAGCCCTCAGGGGAGGAATCCGCGCTCCATCGCCGTCGTCACGGCGTGCGTGCGATCGGCGACGCCCAGCTTGTCGAACGTCTTCAGCAGGTGCGTCTTGACGGTCGCCTCCCCGATGCCGAGTCGCGCGCCGATCTGCTTGTTGCTGTGCCCGGTCGCGACCAGGCGCAGCACCTCCGTCTCGCGCGGGGTGAGGATCGTCTCGGACGCGGGACGCCGCATCCGCTCCACCAGGCGCACGGCGACGCGCGGCGACAGCGCGGACTGGCCGGCTGCGACCGAGCGGATGCCCGCCACGATCTCCTCCTGGGGCGACGCTTTGAGGAGGTACCCGTCGGCGCCGGCCGCGATGGCCGCGAGGATCTGGTCGTCCGACTCGTAGGTGGTGAGGATGAGCACGCGCGGCGGCGGCTCTCCGGCTTCTCCCGCCACGATGCGGGTCGTCGCCACCACTCCGTCGGTGCGCGGCATCCGCAGATCCATCAGCACGACATCGGCCTCGGCGGCGCCCGCGACCCGCACCGCCTCCTCACCGTCGGATGCCTCGCCGACGACCTCGAAGCCGGGCTCGTCCGACAGCATCCCGGCCAGGCCCGCGCGGACGACGGGATGGTCGTCGGCGATGACGAGCCGGATCATCGCGCCTCCTCGACGCGGGCGGGTTCGTGCGGCAGGCGGACGCGGAGCGTCGTTCCGACCCCCGGCGCCGAGATGACGTCGATCGAGCCCCCCGCGAGGGCGACGCGCTCCCCCATGCCGTCGAGGCCGAATCCGGAGCGGGGGGCGTCGGGGTCGAATCCCCGTCCGTCGTCGCTCACCTCCACCTCGGTGACGCCCCCGGCGGAGGTCACCTCGACCGCCGCCCGCGTCGCACCCGCGTGCCGCCGCACGTTCGCGAGCGCCTCCTGGAGGCACCGGAGGAGCACGACCTGCGCATCGCGCCCGAGCGGCGCGGCATCGTCGATCCGCAGCGTGACGTCGATCGCGAGGCCTGCCTCAGCCCGGAAGCGCTCCGCGAGTCGCTCGACGGCTGCCGCGAAGGCGAGTTCGCCGGGGACCGCCGCCGTGCGGGCGACGAGGGCCCGCGATTCGGCGAGCGCTTCGCGTGCGACCTGCTCGACCGTCGCGATCGTCGCGGCCGCGGCATCCGTCGCCCCCTCCCGCGACTGCTTGCCCGCGCGCTCCGCGAGGATCACCAGCCCCGCGAGGGTCTGGGCGAGGGTGTCGTGGATGTCGCGCGACAGCCGCTCGCGCTCGCCCGCCGCGCCGCGATCGCGGCTGAGCGCCTCGACCTCGGCCTGCGCGGCGGTGAGTTCGGTGAGAAGGCGTGCGCGTTCCTCGCCGTACTCGGCGATGCTCGTGATCCACAGGCCCAGGGAGATGGCGAAGGCGACCGAGAAGCCGGCCGTGGTCAGTCCCGAGACGAATGCCTCGAACGACAGCCCGCCGCCCACGAGATACCCCGCGAGCACGGCCAGCGCGATGACGCTCGAGGCGAGGATCGCCTGGCGCCGATCCGGGGTGATGACCCACGCGAGCGGGTAGGCCACGATCTGCAGCATGGAGAGGAAGGGACCGGCCGCGACGCCGATGCAGATCGACACCGCGGCGATCGCGACGAACACCGGGACGCGCCACGTCGGGGGCTCCGTGCCGATCTCGGGACGGGCGAAGAGCGCGTAGCCCACGACGAACAGCCCGAGCGTCATCAGGACGATGAGGCGCTGGATGGGATCGGTCGGGCCGAAGCCGAGGAACGAGAACACCGCGATGGCGAGGATCGCGCCGATGACGGTGACGTCCCACCACCGCCGGTTCAGCATCCCGTGCCCCTTCCTCGCCTTCCGAGGCTACGCGTCGCGGCGGATCCACCGGAAGGTGATCCGGGACAGCACGAGGCCGACGACCAGCCACACCGACAGGGCGATCGCCACGCCGGCGAGGTTCCAGTCCTCCGTCTGCTCGAGCACTCCATAGCTGTCGGGCAGGAAGACGTAGCGCATGCCCTCGGCCATCCACTTGAGTGGGAAGAGGCTGGCGAAGTTCTGCAGCCAGTCGGGCAGCTGGAAGAAGAAGAGGTAGACGCCCGAGATGAACTGCAGCACGAGTGCGATGGGCACGACGACCGCCGTCGCGCTCTTGGCCGTTCGCGGGACCGAGGACAGCGCGACGCCGAGCAGCGCCGAGCCGGTGATTCCCAGCACGAAGACCCACGCGAACACCGCCCACTTCTCCGGGTCCGTCGGCAGCTGCGCGCCCAGCGCGAACACCGCGAAGGCGAGCAGCAGGATCGCCTGCAGGGTCCCCGTCACCCCGACCTGCCCGATCTTCCCGGCGAAGTACGACACCGGCGACAGCGGTGTGCCGCCCAGGCGCTTGAGGGTCCCCTCCGATCGCTCGACGGCGATGTCCATGGCGAGGTTCTGGAAGCCCGACAGGAGGAGCCCGGCCGCCAGCATCCCCGGCAGGTACAGCTCGGCGACCGAGATGGCCGGCACGCCCGGCGCCGGCTGGTACTCCCCGTCTGCGCCGAAGACGACGCTGAAGAGCCCGAGCATCGCGATCGGGAAGAGGAAGGTGAAGAAGAGGGTGTCTCCCGAGCGGAAGTACTGGACGATCTCGAAGCGCGTGCGCCACAGCCCGAGCGTGATGGGGCTACGCAGCGCGGGGCGGTCGGCACCGGCGGTGGCTGTCATCGCGCGCCTTCCTGGATGATCTCGTCGCCGGCGTCCACGGGCTCGGCGAGGCCCTCGTCGCCCGACTCCGCGGACGCCTCCGCCACGAGGTTCAGGTAGACGTCCTCCAGGCTGGGTCGCGCGATCTCGAGGCCTGCGGGAGCACCGCCCAGACGTGCCGCGAGTCGGGTCGCGAACTCGAACGGCTCCCGTGAGCGCTCCTCGCGCGACGCTCCGCCCTCGATCCAGCGCACGACCGGCACGCGGGCCTCTTCTCCGCCGATGGTCGCAACCGGCCCGATCGCCCGCAGGCGCCCGTCGGCGATGACGGCGACGCGGTCGGCCAGCTGCGCCGCCTCGTCGAGATAATGGGTCGTCAGGAGGATCGTCGTCCCTTCGCCCTGGAGGCGCCGGATGAGCTCCCAGAACTCGCGGCGGGCGTGCGGGTCGAACCCCGTCGTCGGCTCGTCCAGGAAGAGCAGCTCGGGCCGCCCGATGATCCCGAGCGCCACGTCGACGCGCCGCTGCTGGCCGCCGGAGAGCTTGGAGATGCGCGTCTTCGCCTGCGCCTCGAGGCCGACGGCCGCGATGACCTCGTCGACGTCCCGCGCGCGCGGGTAGAACCCGGCGAACTGGCGAAGCTGCTCGCGCACGGTGAAGAGCCCGCCGGATCCCGTGGGCTGCAGCACGATGCCGATGCGGGCCTTCCACTCGAGCCCGGCGGTCCCGGGATCCTCGCCGAGCACGGCGACCTCGCCGCCGGAGCGTCGGCGGTAGCCCTCCAGGATCTCGACCGTCGTCGACTTGCCCGCACCGTTGGGACCGAGGAGCGCGAACGTCTCGCCGTGCTCGATGTCGAACGAGACGCCGTCGACGACCGTCCGGCCGCCGTAGGCCTTCCGGAGGTTCCGCACTCGCACCGCAGTGTTCCGCATGCCTTCCAGACTTCCTGACGAGACGCCGGATGGGAACGCCTGACCGGGGTAGCGGGCATCCCCCATTCGGTGGATGCCTCCCCCGCGCACGTCGTTCGTCACGGGTACGCTCGAAGGCGTGACCGAACGCGCTCCCCTGTCCCGCAAGCTGTCCGCGATCGCCGAGTCGGCGACTCTCAAGGTCGACGCGAAGGCGAAGGCCCTGCAGGCGGCGGGACGTCCGGTCATCAGCTACGCGGCGGGAGAGCCCGACTTCGCCACCCCGCAGTTCATCGTGGATGCCGCGATCGAGGCGCTCCACGACCCCGCCAACTACCGCTACACGCCCGCCGTCGGCCTTCCCGTGCTGCGCGAGGCGATCGCGGCGAAGACCCTCCGCGACTCGGGCCTGGACGTCGCCCCGTCCCAGATCGTCGTGACCAACGGCGGCAAGCAGGCGGTCTACCAGGCCTTCCAGGCGGTCGTGAACCCCGGCGACGAGGTGCTGCTGCCGGCCCCGTACTGGACCACCTATCCCGAGGCGATCGCCCTCGCCGACGGCGTGCCGGTCGAGGTGTTCGCGGGTGCCGATCAGGAGTACAAGGTCACGGTCGACCAGCTCGAGGCGGCCCGCACCGACAAGACGACCGCGCTCGTCTTCGTCTCGCCGTCGAACCCGACTGGATCGGTTTACACCGCCGACGAGACGAAGGCCATCGGCGAGTGGGCGGTGGAGCACGGCATCTGGATCATCTCGGACGAGATCTACCAGAACCTGGTCTACGAAGGCGTGCGCGCCGTGTCGATCGTCGAGGCGGTTCCGGATGCCGCGGCCCAGACGATCCTCGTCAACGGCGTCGCGAAGACCTACGCGATGACGGGGTGGCGCCTCGGGTGGATGGTGGGCCCCGCCGACGCCATCAAGCTCGCGGCCAACCTCCAGTCGCATCTCAGCTCCAACGTCAACAACGTCGCGCAGCGCGCGGCGCTCGCGGCGCTGAGCGGCCCGCAGACCGAGGCGGAGGGGTTCCGCGTCGCCTTCGACCGCCGCCGCAAGCTCATCGTCTCGGAGCTGTCGAAGATCGAGGGCGTCACCGTGCCGAACCCCCTCGGCGCGTTCTACGCCTACCCCGATGTCACGGGACTCCTCGGCCGCGAGTGGCGCGGCAAGCGCATCGAGACGTCGCTCGAACTCGCCGACCTCATCCTCGACGAGGCCGAGGTCGCCGTCGTGCCGGGTGAGGCGTTCGGGCCCTCCGGCTACCTGCGCCTGTCGTACGCGCTCGGCGACGACGCGCTGCTGGAGGGTGTGAAGCGGATGCAGGAGCTCTTCGCGGACCGATGAGGATCACGGAATCGGCGGACTGGCGGGACGCGCTCCCGTTCGAGTCTCCTGTGCTGCTGGCCGATGCCCTCCCCGGCGAGCCCGCCCGCTGCGCAGGCTGCGGCCCGGACCGTGAACCGCGACCGCGTGACGAGCTCTGGGCGTACAAGCACCGGCATCCGAAGAACCACTCCGGATACGTGCGCTTCTACTGCGCCGCGCACGTCCCGGCCGCCCGGCGCCCCGCCGCGGCATCCCCCGTTCCGCGATCGCGCGCCGAGCGCGCGCCGCGTCAGGCACCCGTGCGCCGCACGCCCGCTCAGCCGGAGCGCGTCTCGCTGCTGTGCCCCAACTGCTTCGTCGAGGTGCCGCCGACGGGGGTCTGCGGCATCTGCGGCGAACGCGTCGCCTGAGGCATCCCCGCTTGCCGCCGGCCCGGCCGGACACAGGCGAACCGCATGAGGCAGGACCTCCCACCCGGGAGACTGCCTGCCTCCGTCTGATCGCCTGTACTCGACGAGGCGGACCGGGCCGGGCGTCTCGCGGCGCTAGAGCTCGACGCCGAGGAGGACCGGCTCGGGCTGCAGGACGAGCCCGAACTCCGACTGGACCCGCCCCTGGATGAAGCGGGCGAGCTCGGCGAGCTCCGCCGCCGTCGCACCGCCGCGGTTGGTCAGCGCGAGCGCGTGCTTCGTCGACAGCGCGGCGCGCGAGCGCGGCAGCGCGAAGCCCTTCCGGATGCCGGCGTGCTCGATGAGCCACGCCGCGCTCACCTTGACGTCGGGCTCCTCCGCCACGGGGGCCGGCACGTAGCCGTCGAAGGACGCCAGCGGGATGACCAGCACCGGATCGAGATCGGGTGCGACCGGCCAGCGCGGACATTCTTCGGGAAGAGTGCGGGCGAAGGATGCCGAGACCACCGCGTTCTGGAAGAACGACCCCGCGCTCCACGTGTCGGGGTCGTCGTCATCGAGCACCATGCCCTTGCGGCGACGCGTCTGGAGGACGTGCTCGCGGATCCACGCGACCGGGACACCCTGGCCCTCGGCGAGGCCGAGCGCCGTCCGCAGCTGCGAGCCGGCGATGGGCCGCTCCTCGTGGCCGACCTCCGCGAGCTCGAGGGTCACCGAGAGGATCACGGCGGAGCGCAGGGGCGCGGAGCCGTAGTGGTGCTTCAGCACCGACGTCCGGAAGCCGAGGCCGAGATCGGCGGCGGGCACCGTCGAGACCTCGCCCGTCGACTCGTCGAGCAGCTCCACCTCCACCAGCGTCTGCACGATCTCCTGACCGTACGCGCCGATGTTCTGCACAGGCGCCGCGCCGACCGTGCCGGGGATGCCCGACATCGCCTCGATCCCGGCGAGGCCCTGCTCGACCGCGTACGCGACCAGCGCGTCCCAGTCATGCCCGGCTTCGACACGGAGTCGCGCGAACCCGGGCCGGGGCGACGGCATCCGCTCGATGCCCCGCGTGAGGATCCGCACGACCGACCCCTCGAACGGCTCGTCGCCGACGAAGAGGTTGGAGCCGCCGCCGAGCACGAGCCACGGCTCGCCGTCTCCCCAGACCTCCAGGAGCGCAGCGACGAGCTCGTCGCGCGAGTGCGCGTCGATCAGGCGGGCGGGGAGGCCGCCGGTGCGCAGCGTCGTGAGCTGCGCGAGCGGAAGAGGCTCGACATCGGGCATGGGGCTAGGCCAGACGCACCCGTGCCTGGGCCTTGACGAGCACCGTCGTGCCGTCGTGCGAGACGATCAGATCGATACGCGCCGTCTCGTCGTCGACCGCGCCGACCTTCGCCACCACCGACACATCGGCCCCGGCCTCGGGGTCGACGACGACGGGGCGCGTGAAGCGCACGCCGTACTCGAGGATGCGGCCGGCGTCGCCGAGCCACGGCACGAGCGTCTGCACGGCGAGACCCATCGTGAGCATCCCGTGGGCGAGCACGCCGGGAAGACCGACCGCCGCGGCGATGTCGTCGCGGTAGTGGATCGGGTTGAAGTCGCCCGAGGCGCCGGCGTAGCGGACGAGCGATTCACGGGTGAGGTGCACGGTGCGCTCGGCGACGACGTCGCCCACGGTGAGGGTCACTGCTCCCCCTCCGCGACGAGCAGCACGGACGTCGCGGTCACGACATGGTCGCCCGAGGCATCCGTGATCTCGGACTCGCTGGTCACCATCGCGGCCGCGCCCATCCCGCGGATGCCCGAGACCGAGAGCCTGGCGGTGAGCTCGTCACCGGCGACGATGGGACGCGAGTAGCGGAATCTCTGCTCCGCGTGCAGCACGTTCTTCAGGACGATGCCGGAGTCGGGCTCGCCCAGCAGCTGCTGCAGGGTGGCGTCGGTGACGACGATCGCGAAGGTGGGCGGCGCGATGACGTCGGCGTAGCCGAGCGCCTGCGCTGCGGCCGGATCGGTGTGCTGGGGGTCGTCGGCGAAGACGGCGCGTGCGAACTCGCGCACCTTCTCCCGCCCGACGAGGTAGGGCGACGTCGGCGGGAAGTCCCGCCCGACGAGGTCGGGGTTCACTGGCACCGTGCCATCCTACCGAGCCCCTGGCGGCCGCCCTCCCGGCCGAGGGCGGGACGCGTCAGCGCTTGCGTCCGCGCACTGCGCGAACGGCCATCTGCACGGCGATGAAGGCGAGGAACACGGCGAAGAGGACGTTGCCGACGAACGGGTCGACGAGCGTGGCGATCCACGCCCCGAGCGCGGTGGTCGTGCACGCGGCGACACCCACGACGGCGGCGGCCAGGAGGTCGACGTTGCGGCGGCGGATGTTGCCGATCGTGCCCGAGATCGCCGTCGGGATCATCATGAGCAGCGACGTCCCCTTGGCGATCAGGTCGCTCGTGCCGAAGACGATCATGAGCGCCGGTACGACGATGATCCCGCCGCCCACTCCGAGGAGCCCGGCGAGCGTGCCCGTCACGACGCCGAGCACGACCAGGCCCGACACGGTGAGGACGTTCAACGGCAGCTCGGCCTCGCGTGAGGGGATGACGAGGAAGAGGCTCACGATGACGAGCGCGAGGAAGCCCACGAAGCTCCATCGCAGCACGGTCAGCGACAGGCGCGGCAGCAGCCACGTGCCGATCTGCGCTCCGCCGACGGCGCCCGCGGCGAGGATGAGCGCCGGGATCCAGGCGACCGATCCGTGGATCGCGTACGAGATGACTCCGACGGTCGCGGTGGGCACGATCGCGGCGAGGGACGTGCCGGCGGCGAGCCGCTGGTCGAACCGCAGGAGCAGCACGAGCAGCGGCACGATGACGGTGCCCCCGCCGACACCGAAGAGCCCGGAGAGCAGGCCGGCGAGCAGGCCGATGCCGATGCAGGTGAGGTAGAAGCGCGTCGTGCGAGCGGCGCCCGTCGATGATCCGGCCACGGTCAGTCGGAGGCCGCGTCGTCGATGGCCCAGCGCTCGCCGTCCGCCACGACGTAGTACTCGTAGTGCACCTCGGTCGGTTCGGGGGTCGCGAGAGGCTGGTTCTCGTCGTCGGTGAGCGAGAGGTAGGTCTCGGTCGTCGCGACCGTGATCGTGCCGCCGGCGCGGGTGATCCCGGTGACTTCGATGTCGTAGTCGTCGATCGATTCGCTGAAGCCCTGAGCCTCGCCCTCGAACGCCGCGCAGTCGGGAAGGCCGATCTGCGCCCGGAAGGACTCGGTGGTCGCGGCGAAGAACTTGTCGCAGTCGACCTCGCTCCATGCGTCGTCGTACAGCTCGACCGCGTCGACGGCGGCCCTCTCGTCGGCATCCCCCGGCTCCGTGCCGCCGCCGGCCGCCCCGACGAGGCTGGTGAGCAGCATCGGGATGAGCACGATGGCCGCGATGACCATCCCCAGGACGACGACGCCGATCACGACCCAGACGATCCACATCCTCGACGACCGCCGCGGCTCGGGGGTCCCGGGGGCGGGCGCCCCCGCACCGATACCGGCGTCGTCGAGGGCGGTGACATCACGACGATCCTCACCGGGCTGGGTGTGCTCCGTCCACCGGGCTCCGTCCCACCAGCGACGGGCGCCGTGTCGGTCGTCGTACCACCCCGGCGGTGTTGAGCTCATACCGGCAACCCTACCCGCGGGCCCCGGCGGGTCCCGGCTCACACCGGCGGCAGCGTCCCCACCAGACTCGGATCGGGGTCGCGCCACTTCTGCGCGGACTGGAGGATCCAGAACAGCGCGAACAGGCCGAGCGCCACGAACTCGCACACGAAGACCGGCGGGATCTCGGCATCCGGGATCTCGCCGCCCGCCACCAGCGCGACGATCACGACGATGTCGGCCACGAGCGCCGCGGCTATCGCGATGTTCGCGACGGCCAGGGCGCGCGAGGGCTGCACCCACAGCGGGTCGCCGGCGTGGGGGAAGGCATTCCACACGGCGACCGCGGCGATCACGAGGAAGAACAGACTCGTCGCGACGAAGTGCCCGAGGGCCAGGAACGCCTCACGGGCGAACGCCCATGTCAGCCCCACCGAGATGAGGACGAGCACCGTGACGAAGACGGATGCCGCGATCTGCCGCCACGTCAGCCCCTGCCGGCTGCGGATGAACAGCGCCACCACGACCAGCACGGCGCCCGTGACGAGGAAGGTCGCGACGTTATTGTCCACGTCGGCCCGCACCTCCAGCGGGACGCAGGGCGCGTCCGCCGGGCAGGTGCCGCCGAATCCGGGGATTCCGCCCGGATAGATCGGCGTCGGCACGATCGCGATGATCGGCGCGAGCAGCGCTGCCGCGTCGAGGAGGTTGCGCTCGACCCCTCGGCCGGACAAGGCGAACAGCCCGAAGGATGCCGCGATCAGCGCTCCGACGATCGCGTTGCGCGCGGGAGAGTAGTAGTACGCGCTGATCGACTCGAGCAGACCCACCTCCGCCACCCCGAAGCCGACGGAGACGGCGATGACGAGGACCGTGGCGGCGATTCCGATCCGCACGTACCGGTAGGTGCGCAGCAGCGAGGTCTCGATCGGCACGTCGGTCATCGGACTCCCTCGCTCGGGCGGCTGGTCAACGCTAGCGGCGTGCGCTGACGCCGCGTCGGACGGCGCGCAGGGATCGGGCGGGGTTCCCGGCGCGGAGCCGCTGTGGGTCCACGGCGTTACAGGTGCGCTACGTCTCGTCGAACCCGCGATGGTCCGCGGCGTCCGCCCCGTACCCTGACGGCAGGCCCGCCGTTGCGTCACCGCCGGGTTCCCCAAGTCCGGTGCGGCTCGACCTTCCAACGGCGGCCATCCGGCGGCGGCGGGCTCAGATCCCCCTCGGCGACCTCCCACCGCTCGAGGGGGATCGCCAATTCCGGGCGGCGCACGAAAGGCCGGGCCCGGCCGAAGCCGGACCGGGCCCTGGGTGATGGCTCAGGCCCGCCGGGCGGTGACCAGCAGATACTCCCATCCCATGACGCCGTCGCGGAGGTGTCGATCGCCGAGTGCGGCGAGCTCCTCGTCGAGGGCTGCGGCCCTCTCGGCGTCGTCCGCGAGGAAGCGGTACACCGCGATCGTGGGGCCGTAGTTGGCCTTGAAGAAGTCGCGGAACTCCGCGCCACTCGCGAAGCGCGTGACGCGAAGCGACCGCTGCCTGGCCACGAGGTCGGCCACCCGGTCCCCGAACAGCGCGCGCACGTGATCCGCGCTCCCCCACAGCGGCGCCGGCGAAGCGCCGGCGGGAGGCGGCGGAGCGTACGGCCTCATGACCGCGAACATCTCGCCGATGAAGCCGCTCGGCGTCCAGCTGAGGACACCGACGCGTCCCCCCGGGCGGACCACCCGGAGCAGCTCGTCGGCCGCGAGCTGATGGTGCGGCGCGAACATCACCCCGATCGACGACATGACGACGTCGAACGAGCCGTCCGCGAAGGGCAGCGACTCGGCATCCGCCGTCTGCCACGTGATCCCGCGGTTCTCCGTGGATGCCGCGACCCGGCCCACCTCGAGGAGCTCAGGCGTCAGGTCGGTCGCGACGACGTCCGCGCCCAGCCGCGCCGCGGGGATCGCCGAGGTGCCGGTGCCGGCCGCGACGTCGAGGATCCGCTCGCCGCGCTGCACGTCGAGGGCATCGACGAGGATGCCGCCGAGTCCGCCGACGATGTCCTCGACGACGGTGGGGTAGCTTCCGCTGGCCCACATCGCGGCGTGCTTGGCCTTGAGGGCGCGGTCCTCCGGGGTGGCGGTGATCGCCGGTCCGGTGGTGGTTGTGATGGACATTGTTCCTCCCGTGGGTGGTTGATGAGGCAACCGTAGGGACGAGGCATCCGTCCGCACATCGGCGCCAGCGCGCAGATCGGGCGGTCTCGCCCGGCTCGGCTGGCGGCTGACGCGTAGGCGGCGGCCCACGCGCGCAGAGGCGGCACTCAGGACCGGGAAAGGAGCCGGGCGACCGCCGCGGTCCGCGCGGATCGGCCTTGCAGCCCGAGCTTGGCGTAGGCGTTCTGAAGGTGCCGCTCGACGGTTCTCACCGAGAGCACGAGCTCGGCGGCGATCGCGTCGTTGTCCCGTCCGGCGGCAGCGAGGCGGAGGATCTCGAGCTCACGCGGCGAGAGGATCGCCGCGAGATCCTCCGGGTCGGGCGCCGCGTCGGGCAGCCGGTCGGGCGCGATGAAGTCCGACACCTCGCGGAGGAACACCGGCCACGCCGGCTCGTCCTCGAGGACGATGTGATTGTCGCTCTCCAGCGCGACGAGCCGTGCACCGCGGATGTGCGACGCCAGGTCGCGCGCGTGGTGGAACTCGTTCATCTGGTCGCCGCGGCTGTGGATGACGAGGGTCGGAAGGTCGATCTCCGCCATGCGAGCGCTCGAGTCGGCGTTCTGTCGCTGCGCGCGCGAGATGACGGCGGTCTCGGCATCCACCGCCATCTTCTGCAGGTCGTCGAGCCAGCTCCTCTGCTCCTCGGTTCCGCCCGGGATCATGAGGCTGCTGAAGACGCGCCGGAACTCGGACGTCGGGCGCGCCCACCCGACGCGGATCAGGGCTTCGAACGCCTCGTCGAGCGCGATCTCCTCGGGGGACGCACCCGCATGAGCGCCGGCGTAGCTGCCGTAGAAGATGAGCCGCGTCAGGCGTTCGGGATGCCGCACCGCGTACTCCAGCGCGACGGGGCCGCCCTGGGCCATCGCGAGGAGCGCGAATCGATCGAAGCCCGCATCGTCGGCGACCGCTTCGAGGTCGGCCACGCGGGCCTGGAGGCTGTGGTCGGTGACCCCCCGATCCGACAGACCGTGACCGCGCTCGTCGTACCGGATGACGGTCGCCACGCTTCCCAGCCCGACCAGGAAATGGCGCCAGACGGGGCTCTGCCAGTCGAACTGCAGATGGCTGAGCCAGCAGGCGTCGATGAGCAGGGGCGGTCCCGAGCCGTGCACGGCGTACGCGATGCCGACGCCGTCCGCGGAGCGCGCGAAACGGATGTCCTGCACCACGTCCGGCTCGAACGTCACCACGCCGGTCATTGTAGGAGGCGGATGCCGCGCGCACACCTGCTGCCGACGCCGTCCCCCGCCCGCTCCGCAGGACTGGTTCCCGCTAAGCGGGTGCACGCCTGGATCGGCGTCGGTTTCGGGAGTAGGACGGAAGGGGAAGCAGGAAGAAGGCGCAGAAGGATGAGCGGAGCTTCGCAGCACGGGATGTCGTCGTCGGTTCGGGCCGGAGTGGAGCACCTCGACGCGGCCGAGTGCTGGTCGATGCTGCAGTCGACCGAGCTCGGCAGGCTCGCACTCGTCCGGGAAGACGGCGCGCCGGACATCTTCCCGGTCAACTACGTTGCGCACGAGGGCTCGCTCTACGTGCGGACGGCTCGTGACAGCAAGCTGCTGCACATCGCGCACCACCCGGTGGCGGCCTTCGAGATCGACGGCGAGACCGCCGAAGCGCGGTGGAGCGTCGTCGTGCGGGGCCCGGCCGCGCGCGTCACCAGCGACGCCGAGATCCGCGCGAGCGGCGTGCAGCGGCTGAGCTCGTGGAGCCCGACGAAGAAGCACTTCGTCATCCGGGTGACGGCCCACGCCGTCACGGGCCGGCGCTTCGCCCGGTCGCCGGGCCGCAGCGAGCCCCTGCGGCCTTTCGCGGCGGATGCCTCGGCACCGCCGACCGACGGCGGCGACCACCGGTCGCGCGCGACGCGTCCCGAGCCGATCCCGCACCAGAGCCCTTCGCCTCGGTCGCCGGCCGGGCGTGCCCCCGACTGAGTCCCGCCGCCGGCGTCGGAGGGCGCTCCAGTCTCGCCCTGAAACACTCCCGGTGATGAACCGGATCGAGGACTCCGCGTCCGACGACTGGGCCGAGAAGAAGCAGGAACAGGACTCATCGTGGGCCTCCTCGGCGGCGCGAAGCACCGAGCTCCGCGACGATCCGTGTTGCTCTGGACCCTCGCGAACCCGTGAGAACTCCGTCGGAGCGGCCGGACTACGCTCGGGCGGATCACCAGGACGGCCGGATCACGCGACGAGTCCCGAGCTGCCCATCACCCGCCAGGGGACGATCTCGATCGCGACGCGCAGAGGGTTCTCGCGCGGTTGCCGGTAGCGCTCTGCGTAGAGGGCGACGGCGAGCGCGACGGCGTCAGGATCGTCCCGCACGGTCGCCTCTCCCTGGAACGTGATCCATCGAGCGCCTTCGAACTGGCTCACGGTCGCCGTGCCGTCGCGTCGAAGGTTGCGCACCTTCTGGGAGCCGCCCGAGGAGATGACTCTCAGCACGCCGTCCTGGAAGGTGTATCCGACCGGCACGGCGTGGATCCCGCCCCACGGCGCAAGGCTCGACAGCGTCGCGAGGTGGCGCCGGCGGATGAAGTCCCGCCCCTCGTCGGTCAGTGTTCGCACACCGCGACGCTACCGCGCCGACGCTCCGACTCGGTCGATGACGAGCGCGAGGAAGTCCCGCGTGTGCAGGTCATTGCTGATCTCGTGGGCCAGGTCCGAGTCCACGCGGCTGAGGGCCGCCGCGAAGTTCCCCGGAGCGGCCCCGTCGCTCTCGTGCAGCCGCGCTGAGATGTGCTCCACGAGGGTGTCGCAGCTCCACGTGTGCTCGATGGCCTTGCCGGCGTACCACTCTCGCAGCCCTTGGTCGTCGAGCCGGTCGAGCAGTGCGACGACGTGGGGCCAGGGCAGCTGCCCGACGGGCTGCTGGAAGATCCCGCCTCTCCCGGGCCACTCTGCGGCGAAGGTGCGCATGTGGTGCACGTCGGCGGAGCAGAAGCCCCGCATGGCGGGGAACTCGGTGCGGAGGTCCTCGGCGAACTGCGCGACGATCGCGCCGTCCGTATCGCCTTCCGCCTCCCTCTCGACGATCGATCGACCGATCAGCCAGTAGAGCGCGATGAGTTCGGCGTTGGCGCGGCGCTGCAGGGTGAACCGGGCCTCCTGAACGCGGCGCGTGAGAGCATCGAGCGTTTCGGCTTCCCCCGCGGAATCGATGTCTGCCATCCTCCAAGCATCGCGCATCTCATGACTCCAGACCTGGGGGGTTGACCCGGCAGGCCATCCGGTTTCCGGGAGCACGCACGCGGACGGCGATCCTCACTCCACCGGGGCGCCGGAGAGGGACCTCGCGCTGCGGCGCACCTGCGACGGGGATGCGCCGAACCAGCGATGGCAGGCGCGCGTGAGCGCGCTCTGCTCACTGAGCGCGAGGAGGCCGGCGAGCTGCCCGAGGGGCATGTCGGTGTCGCGAAGGTAGCGTTCCGCCTCGTCGCGCCGGACGTGGTCGACCAGCCGCGCGAAGCTGGTGCCCTGCGCGGCGAGCTGCCGTTGCAGGGTGCGCCGATGCTGCGCGAGCTGCTCCGCGACGAGATCCAGGTCGAGCGTGCCGGTCGGCAGCGTACGGCGGATGAGCCTGATCACGGCGTCTACCGTGGTGGCGGTCGTCGGTACGACGATCGTGTCGAGATAGTCCTGCACCACTGCGTGCACGGCGCTGTCGGACCTCAACGGACGCTTCAGGATCCGCGCGTGGAAGACGAAGCCGTAGCGGGAGGCGGAGAAGTCGATCGGGCAGCCGAAGTAGTCCACATAATCCGACCGGTCGACGAGCGGCTCGTGCCTGAGCTGCACCGACAGGGGAAGGAAATCGTCGCCGGCCAGAAGGCGGAAGACCCGGCAGGCGACGCCGAGCGCGAGTTCCGCGGCTTGGCGATGCACGGGGGGACGGCTCACGTCGATGCGCCACTCGAACGTCGCCGTCGATCCGGCCGGCTCCGCGCGCACCCCGACGGTGAGGGCGGGGCTGTACACCGACATGTAGTTCTCGATGGCCAGAAGCGCCTCTCCGACGGTCGGCGCCGTCCGGGCTGCGACGCCGAGGGGGCCGAGGATCTCAAGCCCCTGCCGGGAGCCGAGCCGGCGTCCGAAGTCCCCTGCGCCGGTCGCTTGGGCCGCGGCCTCGAGCACCCCCGCGACGCTCCGATAGCTGACGAATCGCTCATGATCGCCGATCGCCTCGCGGTCGAGCTGATAGGCCGCCAGCAGCCGGTCCGGGTCGCCGTTCAGCTGGCTCACGAGGTCCGCGAAGCCCAGCAGTGCGGTGCCTCGGATCAGCGACATGTCACTCATGATCAAGAAGGTGTCGCGCAGGGTCAAGACACGCTCGGGGTGGTCAAGGGATGGTGTCAAGGCTGATCGCTCACCGACGAGAGAAAAGGTCCCCATGAGCCGCTTCGACATCACCCGAACCAATCTCGCCATCGCGCGGCTGCTCGAGACGACCGAGAACCCGCGACATCGATGGCTGCTGCACGCCTACGACCGCCACCGCAATCTCGAGATGGCGGGGCGCTGGCAGGAGATCTTCGAGCCCGACATGACCGTCGAGCACCCCGTGTATCACTTCAACGTCTTCGGCATCAACACGGTGCTCGACGGCGCCGACGCGGTGAAGGCCGTGTACGACGAATGGTCGCGCTCAGCACAGTGCATCTTCTACACCGACGACGAGAAGCTCGCCGTGGGAGACAACATGATCGTCTCCACCGCCACGATCTACCAGCAGACTCCCGGCACGGTGCTCGCAGAGGCCGGCGCTCCGGTGGACCCGAATGCGCACTACCTCGTCGCCAACGTCGAGCACATGATCTGGCCGTACGACGACGAGGGCCGCCTGATCGGCGAGGACGTCTGGGAGATCGACGAGTCGAAGCGGCGGATCATCCCGCTCGAGCCGCATGAAGTCCTCACGGTCGAGGAGTCGGCCAGGCTGCTGAACCCGTACATCAAACCCCTCCCCGTGCGGGCGTTCTAGGCCGAGGCCACTCCGTCCGAGCGCCGTCCGCTCGCGCGTCCCGGCAGGGCGTGTACCATGCCGGGCATCGGATCCCACGCTGCGTGCGACTCCGTTCCAGCGGTCCGCACGACCCGCTCCCCATCCGACTCACCCATCGCACGGCCGATCGAAGGAGATCCGTTGTTCCGCAGCCCTTACCCCGACGTCGACATCCCCGAGGTCAGCGTCTACGACTTCCTCTTCGGCTCGCTGACCGGCGAGGAGGCGGGGCGCATAGCGTTGATCGATCCGGCGTCCGGAACGGAGACGACGTACGGAGCTCTCCGTGCACAAGTGGACGCGTTCGCGGGAGCCCTCGCTGCCCGCGGCGCGGGAACGGGCACCGTGGTCGGGCTGCTGTGCCCCAACGTCCCCGCTTTCGCGACCGTGTTCCACGGCATCCTCCGGGCGGGGTCGACCGTCACGACGATCAACTCGCTGTACACCGCCGGAGAGATCGAGAAGCAGCTGAAGGATGCCGGGGCCACGTGGCTCGTGACCGTGTCGCCGCTGCTGCCGCAGGCATCCGCTGCGGCCGAGGCCGTCGGCATCCCGCACGAGCGGGTCGTCGTGCTGGACGGGGCGCACGGGCACCCCAACCTGCGCGCGATGATCGCGGAACAGCTGTCGCCCCCGGAAGTGCATTTCGATCCCGCCACGCACGTCGCGGTGCTGCCGTACTCGTCCGGCACGACGGGGGTGCCGAAGGGGGTCATGCTCAGTCACCGCAACCTGGTCGCCAACGTGCAGCAGTGCCGCACCAACATCGACCTGCGCGGCACGGATCGGGTGCTCGCGGTGCTGCCCTTCTTCCACATCTACGGGATGACGGTCCTGCTCAACCTCGCTCTGAGGCAGCGGGCGAGCCTGGTCACGATGCCGAAGTTCGATCTGGCGGACTTCCTCACCAACATCCAGACCTACTCCTGCACCTACCTGTACATCGCCCCGCCGATCGCGGTCGCGCTGGCAAAGCACCCGATCGTCGACCAGTTCGACATCTCCAGCGTGCACACCGTCTTCTCCGGCGCCGCTCCGCTGGACGGCGAGACCGCCGACCTGGCGGGAACGCGCATCCATGCCCGCATGATGCAGGGCTATGGCATGAGCGAGCTCAGCCCCGTCTCCCACGCGATGCCGCATGACCGGCACGACATCCCCGTCAGCTCCGTCGGGACCATGCTCCCCAACGAGGAGTGCAAGCTCGTCGACACCGCCACCGGAGAAGAGATCACAAAGGTGGGCGAAGACGGCGTCACCGCTGCCGGCGAGCTGTGGGTCCGCGGGCCGAACGTCATGCTCGGCTACCTGAACAATCCCGAGGCGACCGCCGAGACCCTCGACGCGGACGGGTTCCTGCACACCGGCGACATCGCCGTCTACCACGAGGGCGGCTACTTCTCGATCGTCGATCGGGTGAAGGAGCTGATCAAGTACAAGGGCTACCAGATCGCCCCCGCCGAGCTCGAGGCGCTCCTGCTCTCTCATCCGAAGATCATGGATGCCGCCGTGATCGGCGTTCTGGACGACGAGAAGCAGGAGATCCCCAAGGCCTTCGTCGTCGCCGCCCCCGAGTCCGCCCTCACCGAGGACGAGGTGACGGCGTTCGTCGCCGACAACGTCGCCCCCCACAAGAAGGTCCGCCGCGTGGAATTCGTCGAGGCGATCCCGAAATCGGCGTCCGGGAAGATCCTCCGGAAGGACCTGCGTTCGCGAGAACTCGCCGGCGCATAGCGAGAAGGAGGAGCGAGCGGGTTCAGTTCTTCCAGGCGTCGCGAGAGAGGCGATAGCGGCGGAACGGCACACCGTCGAAGTCGCCGCTCCCGACGGAAGTGAAGCCCCACCTCGCCAGGACGCGGTCCGGTGATCGTGAATACGGCAGCGCCACGAAGACCTCGTCGAATCCGAAATGCTCGAATCCGGCATCCAGAGCCGCTCGCGCGACATCGGCTCCCGCACCCCAGAAGGAAGGGAACAGGACGAGCCCGAAGTCCGGGCCGTCATCCTCCCGCTGGAACCCTCCCCACCCGGCGAACTCCCCACCGACGAACACCGCCCACGGCCCGTACCCGTTGTGCTGCCACTGGGCGTCCTTGGACCGGACCCATTCAGCGGCTTGCGCCTGGTCGAACCTGCCTGCCAACGGCATGTGTCGCGCGTTGCGCGGCTCGTTCAGCAGCCTGGTCACTGCGGGCAGCGGAACCTCCGGAAGGCGCCCGAATCGAAGCTCCGGCCTCCGATCCTGGCCGGTGTGTCGACGGTCGCCGCTCATCGTGCTGTCCAGGCCCTCTGCTCAGTCCGCTTCTGCGATCTCGGCCCTGGCTCAGACGGTGGCGGAGCTCTTCGCGGCCCATGAGGCGAGCAGGCGCAGGCGTTCGGCCGAGGCTGAGCCGGGTTCGGCCGAGTAGACCATCATGATCTGCCCGGGCTCGGCGGTGATCGCGAGCTCCTCATAGGCGAGGATCAGCTCACCCACAACCGGGTGGTGGAACCGCTTCGTTCCCGAACCGTGCGTGCGCACGTCGTGCGCGGCCCACAGCGTGCGGAAGGTCTCGCTCTGCGTCGACAGCTCGCCGACGAGGTCTTGCAGCCCCTTGTCGTGCGGGTCGCGGCCCGCCTCGGCCCGCATGATATTGACGCACATCGCGGCGAAGAGGTCCCAGTCGGGGTAGAAGTCCCGCGAGACGGGATCCAGGAACTGGAAGCGGGCCAGGTTCGGCGTGCGCCCGCCATCGCCGATCACGGGCGAGTAGAACGCCCGGCCGAGGGCATTCGTTGCGAGCAGGTTCTGCTGCGTGTCACGGACGAAGGCGACAGCATCCGTGATCGCGGCGAGCGCCCATTCGAGACTCGGTCGCGGCGTCTGGGCTCGGGTGCTGCGCCGTCGCGGCCGCCCGGATGTCGGGATGCCGTCGGCCGCCCGGGCGAGGTCGAGCAGGTGCCCGCGCTCGGTGTCGTCGAGCTGCAGCGCCCGTGATACCGCGTCGAGGACGGATGCCGAGGCACCAGCGATGGCGCCGCGCTCGAGCTTCGCGTAGTACTCGACGCTGACTCCCGCGAGGATCGCGACCTCGGTGCGGCGCAGCCCGGGCACGCGGCGGTTGGCGCCGCCCGGCAGCCCCGCTGCCTCGGGCGTGAGCTTGGCGCGGCGCGACATGAGGAACTCGCGCACTTCCGCCTTGTTGTCCATGCATGAAGATTAGGTCGATCGCCGAGGCCGTGAGGTGCCCTGCTGGTACACCCCTTGTCAGGAACTCCCCCGCGTACGGAGACTTCCGGATGCTGGATCCATGCCTTCTTCCGTCACGGACACGTCGCGTCGCTTCGGCCGGCTGCTTCCGCCGCTGCTCCTCCTGCTCACGGTGTTCGGCCCGATCTCGATGGACCTCTATCTTCCCGTTCTCCCCGCACTGACCGTCGAGCTGGGCGCCGTCACGTCGGCCGCACAGCTGACGGTCACCGCGTGCCTCATCGGCCTCGCCGGAGGGCAGCTCGTCGCGGGTCCGCTGTCGGACCGGTTCGGGCGTCGCGGTGTCCTTCTCATCGGAGTGATCGCTTACATCGTCACGTCACTCCTATGCGCGCTCAGCCCGTCGATCGAGCTGCTCATCAGCGCTCGTCTCGTGCAGGGACTCGCCGGCGGCGTCGGCATCGTCATCGCGCAGGCTGCCGGGCGCGACGTCTACGAAGGACCGCGGCTGATCCGCTTCTACGGCCGGCTGACCGTCATCGGCGGACTCGCGGCGATCGTCGGGCCGCTCCTGGGCGGGCAGGTCGCGCTGCTCACGGACTGGCGCGGGCTGTTCGTCGCCCTCGCCGCGATCGGGGTTGTGCTGCTTGCCGCGACGATCTGGCTCTTTCCGGAGACGCTTCCGGTCGACGAGCGCCGCACCGGCGGCTTCGCGCAGACCGGGCGAGACTTCCGCACGCTCCTGACCGACTCGCGGTTCGTCGGCGCCGTTCTCAACCAGGGCTTCATGTACGCCGCGATCTTCGCGTATCTCGCCGGCGCGACCTACATCCTGCAGGGCGTCTACGGACTCTCGCCGCAGCAGTACGCCCTCGCGTTCGGTCTCAACTCGGCCGGCTTCATGGTGTTCGGATTCGCCGCCGGTCGAGCGGCCGAGCGCTGGAGCCTGCAAAGGACGCTCGCCCTGGGGATCGCGATCTCGGCGGTCGGCGCCGCCGGACTCGTCTTCGCCGGCGTCGTGCCGACCCCGGTGTGGGTCGTCGTCGTCTCGCTCTTCCTCCTCGTCAGCGGCGCCGCGCTCACGAGCCCGCCCGCGACGACCCTCGCGCTCGCAGATCATCCGCGGATCGCAGGCACCGCATCATCGCTGCTGGGCATGGTGCGGTTCGGTCTCGGCGGGGTCGCCGCTCCGCTCGTCGGCATCGCGGGCGCCGCCGCGATCCTCCCGCTGGGCATCGTCACCGCTTCCTGCGTCGTCCTCGCCGCGGTCGCTTCGCTCCTCGCCACACGGCGCCGGGTGGGGACCGGTGTGCCGACGGACGCCGAGTTTGCCAGCATCCACTGATCTGTTCACCGAAGGAGAATCCCCATGAAGGCCACCATCCTGTACGGGCCGCGCGACGTCCGCGTCGAAGAGCGGCCGAAGCCCGAGATCCAGCATCCGACCGACGCCATCATCAAGCTCGCCGCCGCGTGCGTATGCGGGTCCGACCTCTGGCCGTATCGCGGCACCGACAATGTCGCCGAGCCCGTGCCGATGGGGCACGAGTACTGCGGGATCGTCGAAGAGGTCGGGTCGGAGGTCACGAGCGTTCGGCCCGGGCAGTTCGTCGTCGGCTCGTTCTTCGCCTCCGACAACACGTGCGAGATCTGCCAGGCGGGGTACCAGTCCGGCTGCATCCACCGCCAGGGCATCGGCGGCTCGCAGGCCGAGTACATGCGCGTTCCGCTCGCCGACGGCACGCTCGTCGCGACGGCGGAGCATCCGCCGGCAGACAAGATCCCGTCGCTGCTCGCCGCATCCGATGTGCTCGGCACCGGGTGGTTCGCCGCCGTCGCGGCCGAAGTGGGCCCGGGGAAGACGGTCGCCGTCGTCGGCGACGGAGCCGTGGGGCTGCTCGGCATCCTCGCCGCGAAGCATCTCGGCGCGGAACGGATCATCGCGATGTCGCGCCACACCGACCGTCAAGCGCTCGCGCGCGAGTTCGGCGCGACCGACATCGTCGAAGAGCGCGGCGACGCCGGCGTCGAGAGGATCAAGGAGCTCACGGGTGGCTACGGCGCCCACTCCGTCATCGAGGCGGTCGGCACGCAGGAGTCGATGCTGCAGGCGATCCGCGCGACGCGGCGCGGCGGCCACGTCGGCTACGTAGGCGTTGCGCACGACGTGTCGCTCGACGGGCAGGAGCTCTTCTTCTCGCACGTGCACCTGCACGGCGGACCGGCGCCCGTGCGCGACTACCTCCCCCATCTCATCGACCTCATCCTGAAGGGCGAGATCGACCCGGGTAAGGTCTTCGACCTCGAGGTACCGCTCGATCAGGCCGCCAAGGCGTACAAGGCGATGGATGAGCGCCGCGCCGTCAAGGCTCTGCTGCGCGTCTGACGCATCCGCAATGCTTCAGGGCCGGGCTGCCTCGGCGGCTCGGCCCTGCGGAGCGGGACCGCCCGCGGGTGGAGTCAGGACGACCACCGCGGATACGAGAAGCGCCCCACACGGGGGCGCTTCTTTCGTAGCAGGAGCGGGGCTTGAACCCGCGACCTCACGATTATGAGTTGAACCGGGCGGCCTCACGAGTCGCAATTAATACTCATTGGACGCGGGATTTCGCGGGTGCCGTGCTTGTTAGGCGCAGTTAGTCCTCGTTGGTCGCAACGGGCGAACCGGCCCAAAACCGGCCCGTCGCGAAGATGGCCGCCGTGTAGGTATCGGGCCGTCTGCGCGTTGTAGATAGCGTCGCGCAGCGGCGCGAGGTCGTGGTGGTGACGGCCGTACCCATCACAGTTCACGACGCCGGGTGGATGACGCGTCACGTGGCGGAGTGTGATGATGACCGTGTGACCGACGTTTCCTATTCCAAGCGCGCAGCTGCCGGTGATCGCGCGGCCGCCGAGGTGATGTGGGCGGCGTACGCGCAGGCGCACCCCCAGGTTGTGAGAGTTTCGGCCGAGTACACCTTGGAGCACTTCGGCGACTCCGAGAGTCTCGCCGATGAATTACTGGAGCTGGTCCTGACCGGCCGCAAGCGAGCCACGGCAGCGCTTGTCGCCGACTTCCTCGCCGAGGGCGAGGAGCTGCCGCGGATCGGCTCGCACTGAATTGCCTGCGACGGGCGGGGCGTGCCGCGGCTCGTCATCCGATCGGTGGAGTTGCGACTGTGTGTCTTCAACGACGTGGATGCGCAGTTCGCCTTCGACGAGGGCGAGGACGACCGGTCACTGGAGAGTTGGCGGCGGAACCATCGCCGCTACTGGGAGCGCGGCGCGGCCGCACGTGGGGCGACCTGGTTGGAGACGGACGAGATCGTGCTCGAGCGGTTCTCGGTGGTGTGGCCACCGGAATTCGCTGACGAGAAGCTAACGTGCTGACTACGCCCGCTCGGTGGTGTACCGACCGAGCGCTCGGCGTTGTCGCTCGCCGTCCACGTTGCACTCCAACACGTAGGGGCTGCCGCCGTCGGCCCCGTCTGCGGAGCTGGCGGGGCTGCGCCTCTGTTACGCGGCTGGCTCGAGGCGCCTCTGGGCGGGTCAGTCGGTTGCTGGGCGCATGACTCCGCAGTCGTATGCGAGGACGACGGCTTGGACGCGGTCGCGCAAGCCCAACTTCGACAGGATACGCGTTACGTGCGTTTTCACGGTCGCTTCGCCCATGTATAGCTTCGCGCCGATCTCGCTGTTCGACAGGCCTCGAGCGATCGCCTCGAAGACGTCGAGCTCGCGTGGTGTCAGGGGGGCGAGCCGCTCGGGGATGCCGTCCAGGGTGGGGGGCTGCTTCACGTACGACTCGACGAGACGGCGAGTGACGGACGGTGCGAAGAGCATGGCGCCGCTCTGTGAGGCGCGGATCGCTGCGGTCAGCTCGGCGGGTGGTGTGGTCTTCAGGAGGAAGCCGCTCGCACCGGCGCGCAGCGCGCGTAGGACGTAGTCATCGAGGTCGAACATGGTCAGCATAAGCACGCGTGCTTCGGGGCGGGCGTCGATGACGAGCCGCACTCCGTCTATGCCGTCCACTCCGGGCATTTGCACGTCCATCAGGACCACGTCGGCGCGGGTTGTGACAGCTTCGCGTGCCGCGGAGGCGCCGTCGGATGCTTCCCCGACAACGCGCATGTCTGGTTCGGTGTCGATGATCGCGCGCAGGCCGCCCCTGATGAGGTGCTGGTCGTCGGCGAGAAGCACACGGATCGGCGGGGCATCCGTCACGAGGTCACCGCCGGCTCGATGGTCAGCACGGCCTCGACGGTGAAGCCCTGCTCTTGCCATCCGGCACGGAAAGTCCCGCCGACGCGGTCGACGCGCTCCCCGAGACCTGCCAGGCCGAACCCCGGACTGTCCGAGCTGGGGTTGCGTCCGCCCGGCGTCTGAGTGCCGTTGTCGACGACGCGCACCGTCACCTTCCCCTCCGACACGGCGACGCTGATCCGGACGTGTTGGGCGTTGGAGTGCCGCACGATGTTGGTCAGGCTCTCCTGAACGATGCGGTAGACGACATCATCCAGGTGCCGAGGGATGGATGCCTGCGCGAGGGAGATGGCGAGCCCGGTCTTGCGTATCCGGTCGACGAGGGTCTGCAACGGCTCGTGCGTGGGGGTTGCCAGTCCGGGGGCGCCGATCGCCCCGGAATCGAGCAGCTCGAACATCAGATCCAGCTCCTGCAATGTCTGCGCGGCCGTCTTGTCCACCGTCTTCAGCGCTTCACTCGCTGCAGCGGGGTCGCGGTCGCGCAGGGCGGACGCGGCGGAGGCCTGCAGCACCATCACGCCAACGGCGTGGCTGGTCACGTCGTGCAGTTCACGGGCCAGGCGCAACCGCTCCTCACGGCGCGCCGACTCCACCCTCGCCTTCAGGTCCGCACGTAGTCGATCCGCCCGGGCGGTGGCGGCGCGCGCCGCGCGGTCTTCCGCTGACCACTCGAACCCGGCGAACGCGGGCAGCGCGAGCAGTGCGAACGTGAATATAGCATTCCCCGGATCGTGCAGTGAGCCCCAGGCAGCCACGCCGACCGCGAGAGCCCCGAACGCCAGCCACACCACCGCTCGCGCGGCGGTACCGGCCGACCAGGCCAGAAAGGTGGCGCAGAGCAGTTCCCCGATGCTCGGCAGCACTCCGCTCAGAAGCCCCGCCCATACGCCGACGGCCGCCACCGTGCAGGCCAGCAGGGTGAAGCGCCGCCGTATGAGCGTGCACGCCGGAAGCATCACGGCGAGCACCCAGGAGAGCGGCGAAGCCGGCTCCCACACTTGGAACCACACCTCCAGCACACAGATAACCAGCAACACGGAGCCCACGATGACGTCCACGATGGGTCGCCACCGAGCCGTCAGCCTTTTCGGTGGATCCGGTGCGGGCTCGGACCGAAGGATCCCGAGCAGCCATCGCAGCTCCGCGACCCCTTGCCGCCCCCGCTGGCAGACCGACTCGATGAGGGTCGCGTCGAGATCGGCGCGCGCGGCCGCGGCATCAGCGCGCATGCCTTCCACCGCGGCGCGGAGCAGCTCGAGAGACTGTCCTCCCAAGCGTGCCCGCTCGTCAGCGACGATCCGAGCGGCGAGCAACGCCGCATCCGTTGCCTCCAGTTCCGCCGTCGACATCCTGGCGCGTTCCGCCCTCTGCGCGCGGAGTTGAACGACTCGGCCGTACCCGAAGGTGCATCCGGTGAGCACCAGGGAGAATGCGATGGTCCCGAAGTTCCACACTCCCCAGGTGAACACGGCCGCGAAGGTCAGCGCGATCAGGCCGCCTCGCCACGGCTCCGCGTACCGACCCAGGAAGTACACGCCAACGAAGTACGTCGCCAGGAACCCGGCATTCGAGCTATTGATGAGGTCAGTGAACGTCAACGTCAACTGCAACACTAAGACCAGGGCGCCGGCGATGACCGGGCGTTGCGGCATCACCAGAATAAGACCGGCCGCCGCGAGCGCCGCAGGAATATCCCACGCCGTCGTCGGCACCAAGTAGACCGCGACGTTAGTGCCGCAAATGATCGCCAAGACGGCTTCCGCGACGGTCGGCCGGCGTAGCCACATGGCGCGAGCGTACTGCCGTCATCCGCAAGACGCATCAGACCTGAGTGGGACCCAAGCTCCAACTTGCGGCTAGTCCGCTCGCGCCCCTTGACGCACGAGACGAATCCTTCAGGTGGACGCAACTTCAGGGGCCGCCCGCCAGCATCGTCATGAGACCGGTCGGCGGGACCGGCAATCTGAAGGAAACCAATAATGGCCGACAAGGGTCTCGTCACTATCAACGGATCAAGTGTCATTCGGAGAGCTGAGATGACCCGGGTCAGTGGGACGGCAAACGGGATGAGGTCTTCCATTCCGTCTCAGTCCGGCGGCACGACATCAACGGGAACCCAGTCAGTCAGCAGAGGACCTCCGGAAGCGAGCTCATGCGTGACGCACCTTTACCGAATCGAGTCAGAGTCGGCAGCCCGCCCGGCGGGCGTGAACGGATCGTGACCGGCGATCGATACCCAAACAACATGGAGCATGGGAACGAGGGGCCGAATTGAACGGCCCACGTGTTCCGCTCTACACCGTCTGGGGGCCGAAATGGTTGAGGGGCGATCTTCCCGGTCGCGAAGCCGTTCTTCGGGGCGATGTGCCTCGGGATCCAAACCATCAGATCTGTTCAAGGTCTTTGGGGCCCCTTGGTAGGTCTGAGCGGCGGCGGATCGGGGCACATGACAGTAGTCAGCGATCGCGCGATCGGCGTGTACGACCAACGTCGTGCAACCGTGAGCGATCCCCGTCCAGACTTCAAGCCCGCGTCGTCCGTCGATCGACTGTTGTCTCGCCCTTGGGCGATGCGCCAGCATCGCTCTTCGCCAGAACCCGAGAAGGTCCGAACAAACATTTACGAGGAGCAGACCGGATCGGCCCGCTCCGGCGATTCGAGGAGATAGACCAATGGTCAACACATCAGTTTCCGGGCGAGTGGTCGACACGACTGGCGCGCCGCAGCCTGGACTGAACGTCAGGGTATACGACGACGACGGGTGGCCATTCCGAGACTTTCTGCAACAGGGAGCCACGGATAGCGTCGGCGCGTTCTCGCTGACCTACCCAGCAGAAGCGTACGGGCTCGACGAACGCCGGCCCGACGTCGTCGTCGAAATCCGCTCTACCGGAGGGTCGTTGCTGTTTGTGACGAAGAAGGCCACCGACGTCGCAGAGGAGGTCCTGCAGCTCGGCGACATTACCCTGAGCGGTGTCAACGTTGGAGTGCAGGGCCGAGTGCTGGACGTGCAGGGGCGCCCGATCGCAGGACTCGTGATCGTCGCGACGGATTTGGACCTCATCGGCGGCGACCCGTTGGGCCGCACGGCCACCGATGCCGACGGCAGGTGGTCTCTCTCGTACTCGCCGACTGTGTACAACGAGCTGTCGGAGCGGCCGGACATCGTGGTGACGGTGTTCGATCGCGTGGGCATCCGTCAGCTGGCGCAGACATCCGAGGCGCGGAACGTCGCGGAATCGGTGCTCGTTGTGAAAGACATAGTGGTGCCCCGGGCCGCGGCCGAAGGATGGCTCGTGACCCTCGGACGGAGCAATACGCCCCGCCTGTCATCCGGCAACGATGTTGAAGTTCTCGTCGACAACGCGATCGCCGCGCGACGGCTTGTGGAGTTGATCGACGCGGCCACCACGGAAGTGCACCTTGCGCAGCTCGCGATCGACACTGGCTTCATCGCCACGTTCACGGGCCAAGACCCGGTGCCAACGAACGCGACACATGCGGATTCACTCGTGTTGGACAGCCTGTTCAAGGCCGGGCAACGGCCCGGCGTCACCGTCCGCGTGCTTCTGAACGAGAACGCGATCGTTCCCGATACGATCGACGAAGTCAGAGACTGGTTCGCGCAACGCGCACCACACACGGTGTCGGTGCGCTCGTTCCCCCTCACCTTCGAGACGATGCACGCGAAGATTCTGATCACGGATCCGGGCCTGCCGACCGCGAGGGCGATGATCATCGGATCACCCTTCGAGCAAGGCTACTGGGACACTCCGTCCCACCTGCTCGTCGACCCGCGCCGCGGCAGCCACGGCGCAAGCGGTATCGGATTGCGGCCTGTGCACGACGTTTCGATCAGCATGACAGGTCCCGCGACCGCTGACATCGCCCGGACGTTCTCCCTCATGTGGAACCATCGGTCGGATGTCGCCTTCCGTGGCGCTGACAAGCTGCCTTCCATAGTCCAGCCGCCCGCTGTCGGGAGCCAAAGTGTCCAGATCGTGCGATCCATCCCGCAACGCGCGATCCCCGCAACCGCTAAGGGCGAAGCGGGGGTCCTCGAGGCGTACCAGAGGGCGATCGGCGCGGCCACGGATGTCATCTATCTGGAGAATCAGTACTTCAGCAGCGGAGAAGCCGTACACGCGTTGCGTCGTGCCCTCGCCGTCAATCCTTCCCTCCAAGTCATTCTTCTCATCAACCAGAGTCCCGACATCCCCACCTACCGTCGGTGGCAGCAGTGGCGGATGGTCGGTGAACTGGGGATGCCGCATCCTCAGATAGGCGCGTTCACCCTCTGGCAGATCGGTCCGGTTGCAGGGAAGACCGGCATCCAACAGGTCTACGTGCATTCGAAAGTCGGAATCGTGGACACGTCGTGGGCGACGGTGGGCACCGCGAACCTCGACGGGATCTCGCTTGAGGGCGCCCGCGAGCTCTACCGCGGAGACAAACGCAGCGTCGAAGTCAACGCAGTCCTCCTCGACGGCGTTGCAGACCAGCCCGCGACGGGCGCGGTTGGCGCCCTACGGTCACGACTGTGGTCCGAGCATCTTGGCCCGCTTCCCGCCTCCCGGCCGCCGCAAGGGTGGCTGTCGCTGTGGCAGGAGCGCGCAGCCGCCAACGTCGCATCGCTCAGCCTCAACTCACCCCGGATGAGCCGAGGCCGAATACTCCCCTACCGGTTCGAAACGAAAGACGCCGACCAGCTCGCAGGTCTCGGCATCGACACGAGCCGGATGGTCGTCCTCGACTAGTTCGAGCAGCGGTCGATCCCAGTTCACTGCAGATGTGAGCGTACGGAAGAAGTTGGTGGTGGATGAGATGCCGATCACGGAGCGCGGCGCGGAGTCGCATGGTCGCCCGGCCCTCTACGTCGGTGTACCGGCACGCGTGACTCGGAGATCGCGCGGGCTCGGCGAGATCCTCAAGTCCCTCTCGCAGGTTCTTGGTGTCCGGCCATGCCGCAGCTGTGAGGAACGTGCTGGCAAGCTCGACGAGCTGGTCGTCATCGGGCCGAACCGGAGCGGTCCGCCGCTCCCCCGGCCGGGTTGTTGGTTCGTAGGAGCGAACTGCTACGGGTTCGTGCAGACCCTGAAGTTTTGCTGCTCCGACGGAAGTGAGTACACGGAGCGGTGGGGATGGTGCTTCGGTCTCGTCTTCGCCCCGCCCTGCACGGGGCGCGCCTTCCCTCCGGGAGTTCACCGTGCCGAGGTAACCCGCGGGTCGGAGATCGCGCCACTACTTACACCGTCCGCCCATCGCCACCAGTGAATCGAGCGATCGTGTGGACTTACTACTCTGATTGGCCAACGCCGGCACGTGACGAGCGCATAGCAACCTACGCGGAGGGCGACCCGCAGCTGCTTTTCTCGAAGCAGGACGACCCAGACGATCTCAAGAGCCGCCGCATCTACGTCGAGGGCAGACGCGTCAGCCGGCACGCGACGCGAAACCTCGGCCTGGATACATTCGCGGCCGCGCACTACATGGGAAGGATTTGGGTTTTCTGGCAGCGGCTGACGCCGACGAGATACCGGGAATTGCCGATGCTCTACGCCGCCGAAGGTGATGGCCGAGATCGCTGGCGCGACCTCGGCCCCGTCGACGGAGATGCCGGCGACCGGGACGGGCGGGTCGACTCCGCTGTAGGATGGCGCGTCGCTGCCGCGGGCGGCGCGCGTTCGCTGAACGTCTTCTACACCCAACGAGAGGCAGGAGGCAGGGAGAGTGTTCGCCACGCGTTCCGCCAAGGACCGAACTCTCCCACGCTCTTCCGCTACGAGACTCTTCCTGCACTCACTGGCCGCACCACGCACTCGCTGACCGCGTTGACATTGCCTGACCAGAGCATCTCCGTGCTCTTTGCCGGTATGCACGGCAACTACGCCCCACCGCCCCACATCTCTGTCGAAGCCGGGACGTGGACCTTCGAGCGGTGGACCCTCGCGGTACACGCCGACGACCCACCCACGAATCTCGCGGCCGTGGCCTGGAACGGCGAGCTGCACCTCTTCTATACGACAGCGCTTGGGGCGCCAGACGGACGCCGTGCGGTCCATCACGCCCACCGGACGCCGACAGGATGGGTGCACGAACCTTGGCTGCTGGCCCGAGAACTGGACGATCCCGGAGAGCCAGGCGATCCCGACGGGTACGGTGCTGGGCTTGCCGCGGTTGCGGACGAGGAGCAGATCCTCGTCTTCGCGGGGGGATCCAACTCTGTGCTGTGGTGCGCAGCGTTCCGACCGGGCATACCTCCTGAGGTCTTCCCTGTTGACGGCCATGTCGACGATCCGCAGACAGGAACCACCAGAACACATACGGCCACACGAGGCACCGACATGAAAGTCCTCGCTCGGCGGGTCATGGATAGCAGGTATGGGCCGACGGTGCCCGGGGTCGAAGTTCGGTACACCATGGTGCCTCGTGGGGGTGTGCCAACTCGGTTTTCCGCCTTTTCCAAGATCCAGCCGCCGGTGACGATTAACCGGTTCATCGCGTCACCGCACTGGTGGTTCGTGCCGCCCTCGATCCTCGCGGACTGGACCAGCAGGACATCGCACCCTGTGTACCTGAGCCTGCGTGTGAGCTACAAGGATGGCCCTGCACAGGCCATCGCTACGCGAAGCGACCCCTTCGCGCTCGACTCCTCGATCGACAACGTATGGGACCGCATGCGAGTTTCCGCGAACCCCGGGCAAGCCACCCGCCTGATCTGGATGGGCGACACAGCCGGCGGCGGCCGGCACATCGCGAACGGGGAGTACACGTTCTCCCTCGAAATCGCGGACGACATGGGTGTCCGATCGACGAGTGCGAGCTCCTGCATCATCAACTGGCATAACGGCAGAATCGAGTGCGTCGTCCGCCCAAATAGCGAAGCGGACGAGGCAGGGCTGATCGCGTTCGGCGGACGCAATGCACAGGGATTCCGCTGGACCGCCACGAAGCCGGGAATGGTAAGCGCGATCCTTGACGGTCAACGGTTTTTCGTTCAGGCCGAGAACGGCGCTCGGGCCGACGTCGAGGTCGTTACCCCGGCAGAGGGAGATCCGTATATCCGAACGACGGCGGACGCGACCTCTAACAACAACCTCCTCTCACTCCCCAACTGCTCACCGGCATGATCCGCTGCCGGGCCGCTCCGAAAGCAACGCCGCCAGTCCGACACAGAGTCCGACGGTGCTCACAGCTCGGTCGTGCCTCGCGCTTCACTGGGCCGTCGATATCGCGTGCGCCGCGTCCGTCCGCTGGGGACGCGCGTGATCAGCAGCGAAAATCACTCTCGCGGCGCTCCGCAAGAGGATGGCCCAGGTTGGCGACCTCACGATTGCGAAATCCATAATCGTGAGGTCACAAACCGCCTGTCGGCGTCTTGCGTGGGTGCCCGTTACTGTCAGTTGGTCGCAGTTAGTAGAGCGCCGACCGCCCCAAAACCGGCTCACATACGGCGTGTCGTTACCGGTCATTAACGGTGCAACAGAAAAACCCAGCTGAGCTGGGTTTTCTCGTAGCAGGAGCGGGGCTTGAACCCGCGACCTCACGATTATGAGTCGTGCGCTCTCACCAACTGAGCTACCCTGCCGCAAGGCATCCGCCGGTCACGGAACCGGATGCTGCGAGCCCCGAGTCAGGATTGAACTGACGACCCCTTCCTTACCATGGAAGTGCTCTGCCACTGAGCTATCGGGGCGTGCTGCCCGCGCGCAGGCAACTAGAAGAGAGTACCAGAGCCGAGGCATCCCGCTGAATCCTGGCGCCTTTCGCGCAGCAGTACTCGGCGAGGATCAGCCGAGGTCGTACCGACCGGCGTTCGCGCGGAGCCACTCGATCGGATCGACCGCCGTCGTGCCGTTCTGCAGGATCTCGAAGTGGGTGTGCGCGCCGAAGGAACGGCCGGTGTTGCCCGTCTTCCCGAGGATCGTGCCGACAGTCACGTGGTCGCCGACCTTGACGTTGAGCGAGCCGTAGAGCATGTGCGCATAGCGGCTCGAGACGAGCTGACCGTCGATGACGTGGTCGATGACGACCGTCACGCCGTACGCGCCGCCGCTGGTCGTCGCGATGCGGACGGTGCCGTCGGCGATCGCCTGCACCTCGGCGCCCTGGCCGGGCACGAAGTCGGCACCCTCGTGCATGCGTCCGTCGCGCATCCCGAAGCCGAAGGTGATGGGCACCCCGACCTTGAACGGCCACTGGATGACCGCGTTCGGGTCGTTGACGTAGAAGCTCGAGTAGTTGGTGATGCCCTGTTCGGCGGCGATCTCGCCCATCGACACGGTGGAGTAGTTCTCGTTGCGCTCGAGCCCGACGCTCTGCACGTCCTCGGGCGCGACGTAGGCCTGGATGTCGTTCGCCTCGATGTCCTGGCCTGCATCCTCGGCGGCGACGAGCGACGTCGGCTCGGTGCCGGTGACGGCGGCGACGGCATCGGCCGGGGTCGTCATCCCGACGGTGAGAAGCCCGACGATGCCCATGACGCCGACCGAGAACGACGCGGTCGCGACCTGCCGGCCGACGCGGCGACCGCGGCGCGTCACGACGTGCGCCGCGGCGGGCTCAGCCGCCGCCTCCGGCGCATCCTCAGCCTCGGTTTCGCCGGTCGGGGTCGACTCCGCATCGGACTGGATCGGGGCCTCGCCGGTGAACGCGAAGAGCCTCGCCGCGGCTTCGAACTCGTCGACGACGGATGACTCGTCCCGAACGTCGGAGGGGGTCTCCTCCTCGACGGCCGGCGCGGGAACGTCCACCGGCTCGAGGAGCTCGAAGGGCTCATCGCTCTCGTCGGCAGCGACCGGCGCGGGCGCCTGCGCGACACCGGCGGCAGCCGCGGCGGCGGCGGTGGCGGCCGCCGCCCAGGCGATCGCGGCCGTCGGGATGGAGTGGGGGGATGCCTCGGCCGGCGTCTCCGGAGCCTCGTCGATGATCGGCGTCGGGCGCGTGCGGATGCGGCGGCTCGCGCGCGTGATGGGCGCGGGGGACGCGGCATCCTCCACCTGCTCATCGGCGGTCCGCACAGCCTCGGCCGCCGGCGACACCTCGGCCGCCGGCGACACCGCGGCCGTCGGCGACACCTCGAGCGCCGGAGCGTCTGCCGGAGTCGGGACGGGACCGGAGTCGCGGTGGGCGCCCGGGGCCGACCACACGGTCCGCTGCGCAGCGCGCGAAGCGCGGGCGTCACGCCTGCTCACGATCGCCTCAGCGGCCTCGGCCGTCGCCTGGGGAACAGGCGTGGCGGAGGAGCGGCTGGATCGGCGCGTGCGCGCAGGCTCAGCCGTAGGGGCGTCGAAAGTCAAAGGGGCGGGCTTTCGGGGTCGGAGTCGCTCGCGTGGAACAACGACAGGGGCGTACTTCGGTTCTGACCACCTCGCCATTCGGGCGGCGGAGGTAACGATCGGATAAACACTACCCCGGGTCGCCTGGGAATGCCATGTCAAGGGGGAGCGTGGCTCCGATATATCGACTATGCGCACACCGCATCGAATGGGGCGAGACCTCCGTCGTCAGTCTGCCGCAAGCGTGCGGATCTTCTCGAAGAGCACGGGTCCGGCGGCGATGATGAGAGCACGGCCGTGGTCGTCGGCAGGCAGCACGCCCAGCATCCCTCCAGCCTCCGTGACCAGCAGGCCGCCGGCCGCGTGATCCCAGGGCTGCAGGCCGCGCTCGAAATACGCGTCGAGCCGTCCCGCCGCCACGAAGGCGAGATCGAGCGACGCGGCGCCGATGCGCCGCACATCCCGCGCGATGGGAATGACTCGTGCGAGCCGCGCCAGGTCGCCGGCGTGCGTCTCGGGGCGGTAGCCGAAACCGGTGGCGACGAGCGCCCCCGCCGGCGCCGCCTCGGCGTTGACCGTGAGACGCTCACCGTCGAGCCACGCGCCCCCGTCCCGCGCGGCGTGGAACAGCTCGCCCGACGCCGGATTGAAGACGGCGGCGGCGAGCCGCTCCCACTCGGCGGGGTCGGGATCGCCGGCGACGGCGGCGATGCTCACGGCGTACGAGGGAATCCCGTAGGCGTAGTTGACGGTGCCGTCGATGGGATCGACCACCCACGTGATGTCGGTCGAGCCGCGTTCGCCCCCCGACTCCTCGCCGAGGAACCCGTCGCCGGGACGCTCGGCGCCGAGACGACGGCGGATGAGCTGCTCGACCTCCCGGTCGGCTTCGGTGACGATGTCGGCGAGATGCGACTTGGTCGCCGCGATCGCGACTCCCTCGCGGCGGCGGCTTCGGGCGAGCTCTCCGGCTTCGCGTGCGATGTCGCAGGCGAGCGCCTCCAGGTCTGTTGCGAGCGGCATGCCCCCACGCTATCGCCGCCCCGTGGACGGATGGACGTGATGCCGCTCGGCTCGGGTTAGCGTGGGCGCGTGACTTCCGGCATCCACGACGTCGTGATCATCGGCGGCGGGCACAACAGCCTCGCCGCGGCCGCCTATCTCGCCCGCGCGGGAAAGGACGTCGTGATCCTGGAACGGCTCGCGCATCCGGGCGGAGCCGCCGTCTCGGAGCGGCCGTGGGCCGGTGTCGACGCCCGCCTGTCGCGCTACTCCTACCTCGTGAGCCTTCTCCCCCGCAGGGTGATCGACGACCTGGGCCTGCGGATCGACCTCCGCCGCCGGCGGTTCTCGTCGTACACGCCGGAACCGTCCGACCCTTCGCGCGGCATCCTCATCGACACGATGGATGCCGCGGCCACCGCGCACTCCTTCGCCCGGACGACGGGTGATCCTGCCGAAGCGGCGAGATTCGCGGAGCTGTCGGCTCGCGTCGCTCCCCTCGGGCGCACGATCTTCCCGACGATGACCGAGCCGCTCCCCCGTGCCTCCGCGGTGCGCGAGCGGCTCGGAGGCGAGCTGTGGTCCGCCATCGTGGAGCGGCCGCTCGGCGAACTGCTGCGGTCGTCGCTCGACACCGACCTCGCGCGCGGCATCGCGATGACCGACGGCCTCATCGGCACGTTCTCGCACTCCGGCGACGAGACGCTCCGCCAGAACCGCTGCTACCTGTACCACGTCATCGGGGGCGGCTCGGGCGACTGGGACGTGCCCGTCGGCGGGATGGGTCGCGTCACCGCCGAGCTGGAGCGGGCGGCTCGGGATGCCGGGGCCGGCATCCGCACGAACGCCGAGGTGATATCGCTCAGCCCCGACGGGGAACTCGTTCTCGCAGACGGGCGGCGCCTGTGCGGGCGCCTCGTCCTGAGCGGGGTCGGTCCCGCCGTGCTCGACGGACTGCTCGCGGCGGGCGGAGGGCCGAGCGGATCGCCCGACGCGCGCCCCGAGGGTGCGCAGGTCAAGGTCAACATGCTGCTGCGGCGGCTTCCCCGCCTCCGCGATGCGGAGGTCTCGCCGGAGGCCGCCTTCGCGGGGACCTTCCACGTCAACGAGACCCTGTCGCAGCTCGACGCGGCGTACGAGCGCGCGGCGGGCGGCGGCATCCCGGAACCCCTTCCCGCGGAGATCTACTGCCACTCCCTCACCGATCCGTCGATCCTCGGGCCGGAGCTCCGCGCCTCCGGCGCGCAGACCCTGACCCTCTTCGGCCTGCAGGTCCCGCACCGGCTCGTCTCCGGCCGCGACCGGGCTGCCGCGCGCGCCGAACTGCTGCGCGCCGCGGAGGCGACGCTCGACTCCGTGCTGGGCGAGTCCATCGCGGACTGCGTCTATGAGGCGCCCGACGGCAGCCCCTGCATCGAGGCGCGCACGACCGCCGACCTCGAGGACTCGCTCGGGATGGTCGGCGGCGACATCTTCCACGGGCCCCTGTCGTGGCCCTGGGCACCCGACGACGCCGAGCTGACGACGCCCGCGCAGCGCTGGGGCGTCGCGACCGAGCACGACAAGGTGCTCGTCTGCGCGTCCGGCGCGGTGCGCGGCGGCGCCGTGAGCGGTCTCGGCGGGCACAACGCCGCGATGGCGGCACTCGAGCTGCTCGGCTGACGGTTGCGGCGACGATGCCCGCCCCCGCGACTCGCGGTGCCGGCATCGGCCGATCAGGGTCGCGGGGGCAGCGGCGGCGGAGGCGGATAGCCCTCGTAGCCGGGCTGGGCAGACGATCCGGCTGCCCCGGGCGGGGGCCAGGCAGCAGGCGGCGGAGCCTGACCCGTCGGCGGGACGGGCGCGGCGGGCCCGGACGGGGCGACCGAGGGCGGCACGATCGACGGGTAGCCCGTGTAGTACGCGTTCCAATCGGGCTGGCCATCGGGCATGACGGGCAGCGGCGTGACGCCGTCGGCGTAGGTCGGCCACGCGGGCGGCGGGGCCGAGCCCTGCAGCCCGGGCAGCGGGGCCGAGCCCTGCGGCGCGGGGAACGGGGCGTAGCCGCGGGCCGCGGGCCGCTTCGGAGCGAAGAGGGCGTTCACGAGCGGCACGAGTGCCGTGCCGACCGCCGCCAGGATCGCGATCGCCACGACGGCGCGCCAATAGGCATCGGGATACGTGAAGTACTCGTGGAAGGCGAGCGGGATGACGAGCATCGCCGCGAGGATGACGACGAGCACGATCGTCACGATGGTCACCGTGCGGGTGAAGACCGTGACGTGGCGCTGGTGGGCCTTGATGAGCAGCCGCGCGTGCAGCAGCGCGAGCAGCAGGATCAGGACGATCAGCAGGAACGAGATGAACCGGCCGAACGCGTCGAAGTAGTACCACCCCGGCGCGGGCAGCCAGATCAGGATCGCGCCGAAGAGCAGGCACAGCACCCACGTCACCATGCTCGCGAGCGCGAACCAGGCGGGGCGGCGAGGGGCCAGCCGCGCATCCAGCAGCGCCGCCCCCGCGAAGGCGGCGAGGAGCAGGATCGTGAGGAAGGCGCGCCCGACGACACCGTTGTCGGTGCCCACCAGGACCCAGACGACGCAGACGATCGCGGCGAGGATGAGCGCTCCGATCGCCACCCACAGCGAGATCCGGATGAGCTTCGAGTCGGCGGTGCCGGTCGGCGCATGATCGGGCACGGTCATTGTGGCCCCACTTTCCGCGGGCCCCCGCCCGCATGCCCATCCTGGCACGCGGGAGCCCCGCTGCGAGGGGATCGTCTCCCGCGATGGATGCCTCGGCTCGCTGCCCGTTCGCAGCCCGGCCGGCGATCAGCCGCGGAGGACGAGCGCCGCCGCGCCGAGGAGCGGTCCGTCGCCGCCGAGCGCCGATCGTTCGACCCGGACGCCGCGGGCGTACGGCAGCACAGCGCTCGCGCGCGCAGCGGCGCGGACGAGGTCGATGTAATCGTCGGCCACGTTGACGAAGCCGCCCGCGATGGCGGCCGCCTCGAGATCGAGGAGCGTCGCCGCGGTCGCGATGGCGCGGCCGACAGCATCCGCAGACCGTCTCACGGCGCGCACGGCGATGTCGTCGCCGGAGCGGTAGGCGACGGCAAGGCCTTCGCCGCTGTCACCAGGCCATCCCTGCGCCCGCGCCCAGGCGACGGCTGCCGTGCCGGAGCCGACCGCCTCGACCGTACCGGCGAGCGGGTCGGCGTCATCGACGGCCTCCAGACGCGTCTGGCCTATGTGGCCGGCGTTGCCCGTCGCGCCCGTCACGGGCCTGCCGTCGGCGATGAAACCCCCGCCGATCCCGGTCGAGACCACCATGGCGAGAGCGTTGCGGCACCCGGCGAGTGCGCCCAGCCAGTGCTCGGCGAGGGCGATGCAGGTGCCGTCGAGGGCGAGCCGCACGGGCACGCCCGGCGCGAGACGCGACAGCAGGTCGACGACGCGGAGGTCCTGCGCCGAGGGGAGGTTGACCGGTGAGACGGCGCCGTTCGGAAGGTCGACCGGACCGGCCGAGCCGATGCCGATCCCGACGAGGCGCTGGTCGGGGGCGAGTCGACCGAGAGTGGATGCCGCAGCCTCTGTGATCGATGCGGAGATCTGCTCGCGGGTCGACGCACGACCGGTGGGGCGGCGCGCCGCGGTGCCGGCGAGGAGCACGCCGTCGCGCGTGACGAGGGCCGCATCGACCTTCGTGCCGCCGATGTCGACGGCGAGGCCCACGTCGGTGATGGCGTCCGGCATGGGGCCTCCTCGTCAAGGAATCGGTCAGTTCAGGCGCGCTGTTCGAATCCCCCGCAGCGTCCGATCAATGACTGAGGGGCCTCGCTCCGCGAGGCCCCTCAGTCTTTCGGTGGCGAGTGAGGGATTCGAACCCCCGAAGGCTACGCCGGCTGATTTACAGTCAGATCCCTTTGGCCGCTTGGGTAACTCGCCAGTGCGCGCCCGTCCGACTTTCACAGACGACCGGAGGCGCGATCAGCAATATTACCCTTCATTCCCAGCGGTCCGAAATCGCCGGCGCGGAAGCACCGAACTCGGGTGGGCGCACCGGATTCAGACCGGCCGAGCACGTCGATCCGAATCCGGCACGTGGATCCGGAACCGGTGCGATCGGCCCTGGTCAGGTGCCGAGACGGTCGAGGTCGACATCCTGCACGGCCGAGGGCAGGCGCAGCAGCGCGCCCTCGAAGCGGCAGGTCGCCGCCGAGACGTCCATCGCCCGCTCCAGGAGGACTCCCCACGCGTCGCCGTCGGCGGGCTTGCCCTCGAGCACCCCCGCGATGGCCGTCGCGAAGGCGGCGTCGCCGCCGCCCATCGTGTCGACGATGCGCCCGGGCAGCGCCGAGATCGGCCGCGTCACGACATCGGCCCCCGCCTCGATCGTCGCGCCTGCTGCACCTTGCGTCGCGAGCACGGCCTCCACCCCGAGGTCGATCAGGCGCGCGCGCAGCGCGTCGAGCGGCTCGCCGTACAGGAGCGCCGCGTCGTCCTCGCCCACCTTGACGAGCGCGGCGCCCGCGGCCAGGCCCTCGAAGCCCCGGACGAACTCCGCCCGATCCGTCATCATGCCCGAGCGGGGGTTGGGGTCTATCGCGAGGCGGGCCCCGGCATCCCGAACCGCCTGCGCGAACTCCAGAGTCTGTGCCACGTCGTCGAACGGGAAGCAGCTGACGGCGACGATCGGTGCCGCGGCGATCGCGGCGCGTTCGGCGTCTCCGAAGCGGATGCGCCGCTTCTGCGCGGCCTCATTGAAGACGTACTCCGGCTCGCCGCCGCCGCTGCGGGTGCTGACCGCGCGCGACGAACCGTGCGGACCGGTCGTCGCGATCAGCTCGACACCGAAGTCGCCCAGGTACGAGCGGATGTGCTCCCCCGCCTCGTCGTCGCCGACCATGGCGATGAGCGTGGCGGGCACGCCGAGACGCGCGAGCCCCACCGCGACGTTGAGCGCCGCTCCCCCAACGAACTCGCGCACCCCGGAGTCGTCGCGCAGTTCGTCGATGAGGGCGTCGCCCACCACGACGACACGCCCGCTCACGCGGCCGCCCCCTCGAGGACGCGCCCGACGAAGGCCTCGATGCGTCGGCGCGTGCCGTCGATCTTGAGGTCGACGCTCGCGCGGATCTCACTCGGCGCCAGCGGTGCGGCCAGTCGCACGTTCTCGTGACAGGAGAGGTCGCGGCAGATGTACGTGCCGATGCTGTCGCCGTGAGAACCCGCCGAACCCGCCTTGCGGGCGGTGAAGAGGGCGACCTGATCGGCGGGCTGCATCGTGTGGCAGAGGTTGCACATCGCCGAGCGTGCCCGCGACGTGCCTTCGGCGGCCCGAAGCACGACGCCGGTCGCCTCGCCCCCGACCTCGGCGATGACGTAGCCCCTGCCCCGGTTGCGCGGGTCGCGCCACGCGAAGAAATCCAAGTGGTCCCAGTCGGTCAGCATGAAGTCGGCCGGCAGCGACACCAGCCTCAGATCGTCGGGTCCGGCGTTGACGAACGTCGCTCGGATGTCGTTCTCGGTCAACGGGCGCATTGATCCTCCTCGCCGTGGCGACCCCCAGTCTACGAAAAGGGTCCGACGAAGGAAGGCCCCGCAAGGCCGCGGCGCGGACGCGAGGTCACTCCCAGCCGAGGCGCGCCGCCACCGCGTCGGCCGCGCGGGACGGGAAGTCCGGCCACTCCGGCTCGAGCTCGCAGAGGAGGCCGAACAGCTCGCGAGCCGCGTCCTCGACGGGCTGTGCCACGGCATCCGCGATCCGGCCCGCCTCCTCGGGGAAGTCGAGCTCGAAGCGGCGCATCGGATCTATCGTGTCCCGGACGCTCGGCGACGCCGTGGTGAGCCGGCCACGGATGACCCGGACGAGCTGGCGGACCGCCCAGCCCCGCACGAACTCGCCCGCGTTGAGCACCTCACCGCGGCGGTATCGCCCGACGCCGATCAGGAGCTTCACGAGCACGAGCCGCGCGTCGTTCTCCGGGTCGAACCCATCGGCGGCATCGGCGCGCTCGCGCGACCGGGCAACGAGACGCGCGACCGTTTCGGCTTCGTCGTCTACGGCCACCGTCGCGGCGCCGGCGAGGGCTTCGGCGAGCTCGGCCGCATCCGCGAGGGCGAACTCGAGCACGTGTCCGTCGTCGTACACGGCGACGAAGCCGAGCTCCCCCTCGCGCGCTGTCAGCACGATGCGATCGGCGTCGGGCAGCCACGACAGGTCGGGGCGCAGAGCGACGCCACGGCCCTCTCGCGTGATCGCGAAGAAGTCGTGGTCCGACCATTCGTCGCGGCGACCGGATGCCTCGTCCGATGCCGAGCCGAGCAGCGCGAGCCCTGCGAAGTCGGGGTGTGCCCGGACCGACTCGGCGAGCGCCCGGCTGAGCGCGGTGAACCTCGTGTCGCTCATGACGGAGAGCTCGACGGGTCGCCGTCGGAGACGTCGACGCCGACTTCCTCCGCCGCGTCGAGGCCCGCCGCCGCGTCGAGGCCCGCCGCCGCGCCGAGGCCCGCTTCCGCCGCCGCGGCGTGGACGGCCGCTTCCGCCGCCGCGGCGTCGAGGCCTGCTTCCGCCGCCGCCGCCTCCGCGTCGGCGATGCCGCCCGCCTGCGGAAGGGCGGCCTGCTCGCGCGCCGTGGGGGCGGGAGCAGCGACGCCCGGCAGCGACCACGCGGCGAAGACCGGTCCGTCGGCCGACAGCACGACGCCGCCGTCGGCCGCGACGCCGAGCGTCGCGTCCCCGTACAGAGGGGTCGCCGAGCCGGCGCCGGGTACCGCGGCGGCAGGGAGGACGACATCCACGTCGTCGCGCGCCGCCACCACGAGGACCGTCTCGTCGACCGACTCGCGCACGAAGACCACACCCTCCGGCCCGACATGCAGCCAGCGCAACCCGCCGTCGCCGAGCACGGAATGCCCGCGGCGGAGTCCGATCAGAGCGCGGTAGAGGTCGATGCGCTCGGCCGTACGGGGCTCATCGACGCGGTCCCACGGCATCGGCGTGCGGCTCATCTCCCCATCGACCCCGACGAGTCCGAACTCGTCGCCCGCATACGCGACCGGGATTCCCGGAAGCGTCATCGACAGTCCCACCGCGACCGGAATGGTGCCCGGCCGGGCCTGCGTCGCGAAGCGCGCGGTGTCATGCGTGTCGAGCGGGAGCATCGAGCCCAGCCGCACGCGCCACGGCAGCTGGCTCGTGAACCGCTGCATCTGCGCGACGAACTGCGCGCCGTCGTACGACGGCATGCCGGTCGGGATGCCGAAGTACCACATCTCGTCGGTCTCCACGCCGAAGGCGTTGATGTGCCGGATGGGCGCCGGGTCGCACAGCCACGCCCACAGCCCGCGCGTGAACGCCGGGTAGGTCATCGCGCCGTGCCAGGCGTCGCCCTGGAGGTCGGTCGCGGCATCGTTGGTCGACTCGGCGATGAGCAGGGTTTCAGGCTCGACCTCGGTCATCGTGCGGCGGATGCCGCGGCGAACCGACTCGTTGAGGTCGATGTCGCCCAGCCTGCCCGTCATGTTCGCGACGTCGATCCGCCAGCCGTCGATCGAGTAGGGCGGGAGCAGCCACTTCGCCACGACCGAGTCGGCACCCTCGATGAAGCGCCTCCGAAGCTCGCCGGAGGTCCAGTCGAACTTCGGAAGCGTCGGAGCGCCGAGCCACGCCTCGTACTCCTCGTTCTGGTCGTCGAGGAAGTAGTAGAAGGCGCTCTCCGGGGCGTCGGGGTGACGGTGGGCGGCACGGAACCACTCGTGCGCCGCGCCCGAGTGGTTGGAGGTGAGGTCACCCATGATCCGGATGCCGCGAGCGTGGGCGGCCTCGATGAGACGTAGGTACGCAGCATCCCCTCCCAGAAGCGGATCGACCTCGTCGAAGGTCGAGGCGTCGTACCGGTGGTTCGACTCCGCGGGGAAGATCGGCGTGTGGTAGATCATCGTCACCCCGAGGGAGGCGATGTGATCGAGGTGCTCGACGATTCCGTCGAGGTCGCCGCCGAAGAACTGCTGACCGCGACCCGGCGGGACGGGGATGAGGTCGTCTCCCCACTCGGCCGGCAGGGCCCATTCCGGCACCGCGCGCTCGTCGGCGGCCGCGGAGCGGGCGAAGCGGTCGGGGAAGATCTGGTACATCACCACGTCGCTCGTCCACGCGGGCGGCGGGTTGCCCGCGACGAGCGCGAAGTCCACGGCATCCAGCGCGTCGATGTCGGTGAGCCCGCCCTGGCTCAGGATCTCCGTCCGACCGCCCCGGTGCACCATGTGCCACCGGTAGCCGTGCCGGGGGTTCGCGACGACGATCCGCGCCGACCACCACTCCCAGCCGTCGGCGTCGCCGTCGCGCGACGCCTCGACCCACAGCGGCTCGTGGTCGGGGTTGGAACGGACGAGCACACGCTCGAGGGGCCCGTATCCCCCGGGCACCCGAAGGCGAACGGTCACCTCATCGCCGAGGTGCGGCGAAGCGTTCGAGACGTAGAGCGGTGAGCCGTCGTGGTGCGGGACGAGCGATGTCATAGGCGGAGCCCTTTCGTGGCCGCGCGGCAGTCCGCCGCGAGGGAAGCGACGTGGTTGCACGGCGGGACGCCATGACAGAGCCCATGGATTGTTGTTCAGTTGTAAGCGACGGATGCCTCGGCCGAGGCATCCGTCGCCGTTTCACTTGACGCTGCCGGCGATCAGACCGCCTGCGATGTAGCGCTGCAGCAAAAGGAACAGCACCATCACCGGGATCGCGGCCAGGACCGCGCCGGCGGCGAAGATGCCCCAGTTCTGCGACTGGAAGCCCGAGACGAGCTGGAACAGTCCGATCGCGAGGGTCTGGTCACGCGGGTCGGTCAGCAGCACGCTGGCGATGGCGAACTCGCCGATGAAGCCGATGAAGCTCAGGAGGCCGATGACGGCGAGGACGGGCGTCACGAGCGGAAGCATGATCGTGAAGAACACGCGGGCGTGACCCGCGCCGTCGATCTTGGCCGCCTCGTCGATCGCTGTCGGGATCGTGTTGAAGAACCCGTACATGAGGAACGTGTTCACGCCGAGGGCGCCGCCGAGATACACCATGATCAGCCCCGCGTGCGTGCCGAGACCGATCGCCGGGAAGACGTCCGTGATCCAGATCATCGTGAGGAAGATCGCGACGATCATGAGCAGCTGCGGGAACATCTGGAGGATCAGCAGTGCCAGCAGACCCGTGCGACGGCCGCGGAACCGCATGCGCGAGAAGGCGTAGGCGCCCATCGCGCACAGGAGCACCGTCGCGGCGCTCGAGACGACCGCGATGACGAGGGCGTTCCAGTACCAGGTGAGGTAGATCCCGCCGTCGCGCGTGAGGATGTTCTCGTAGTTGACGAACGAGATCGCCCGGAACAGCTGATTCGATCCGGTCAGGGTGCCGGCGGGGTTCAGCGAGGCCGAGAGGATGTATGCGAGCGGCAGGAGCGCGAAGACGATCGCGGCGACCCCGACGAGGTGCCGCCAGCCCTTGTCGACGAACCACTTGCCGAACGGCTGCCGCCTGTGCGACCCGACCGGCTTCTCCGGCTTCGACGTCACATCGGCGAGGCCCGTCGCCATCGCGTTCTCGGAGCCGCCGTAGCGGTTCTCCAGGAGCTGGTCTTCTTTGATCTGACGATCGATCGAGTCGGACATCAGTGCAGATCCTCCAGGGACTTCGTCTGCCGAAACGAGATGGCGGCGATGATGGCGACGATGATGAAGATGAGGATCGACAGCGCACTGGCCAGGCCGTAGTCGCGTCCACCTCCGCTGCCGAACGCGATCTTGTACACCATCGTGATCATGATGTCCGTCGAGCCGATCGGCAGCGTCGTATCCGTGAATCTGGGATTACCGCCGGTCAGCATGAAGATGACCGGGAAGTTGTTGAAGTTGAAGGCGAAGGTCGCGATCAGCAGAGGCGCCACCGCGACGAACAGCAGCGGCAGCTTGATCGAGCGGAAGATGCGCCAGGCGCCGGCCCCGTCCATCTTGGCCGCCTCGATGACGTCGTCGGGAAGCGACTGGAGGGCGCCCGTGCACACGAGGAACATGTACGCGTAGCCCAGCCACATGTTCACCACGAGCACGCTGAGCCTGGCGAGCCAGGGATCGCTGAGCCACGGTATGTTCGCTCCGCCGAAGAGCACCTCGTTGATGAAGCCGAACTCCTCGTTGAGCATGCCCGCCCACACGAGACCGGTCAGGTAGACCGGGAACGCGTAGGGCAGGATCACGAGGATCCGGTAGAACTTCTTGCCTCGCAGCGTCGGGTGGTTGAAGACGATCGCGAGGAAGAGCCCGAGCGCGAAGCAGAGGAACGTCGAGAAGAACGCGAAGGCGAAGGTCCAGATGACCACGCGGATCAGCGGATCGCGGATCTGCTCGTTCGTGAAGGCGTACGCATAGTTCTCCCACCCGATGACGACACGCCAGCCCGGCGTGAGCGTCGTGCCGTCCTCTGCGCGGAAATTGCCCTCGCCGTCGTCGGAGTAGACCACGCCGCTCTCGGTGTCGGTGAACGTGTCGGCGGCCTCGTCGTATTCGAGCGTCGAGGTGAAGACGAAGGCGGTGGACCCGTCCTGCGTGCGGAGGGTGCCGTCGTTGACGTCGTCGGTGACCTGCACGTTGAGGGCGAGCACCTCGTCCTGGAAGCGCAGGATCTGGTTGAGGTTCAGCCGCTCCCAGCCGTCGGGGGCGCCGGATGCCTCTTCCAGAGGCTGCTCGTTCGTGCCGAAGGCGGTGTCGCCGCCGGGCTCCGAGACGAACATGCCGTACTGGTCGGCCTGCCGGTAGATCTCGACCGCGTAGGCCGGCGAGTCGGGGACGCGCTCCTGGGACGTGCGGATGATCTGCGAGACCGCGTCCTCTTTGGTGCTGTTGTGCTGGTCGCCGTAGTTCGTGAACGAGATGTAGCCGGTATAGAAGATGACGAAGACCTGGAAGATCGCGAGGAAGAACAGTCCCGGCGTCAGGTACTTGCCCGGCAGGATGCCCGGCCGGAGATAGATGTAGTTGACCAGTGCCACGACGGCCAGGAGCACCGCCGCGGCGACCCAGTCGCCCTTGCCGATCAGGACATAGAGTCCGAACACGGCGAGGGCGTCGATGATGCCGAGCAGCACCACCTTCACGACGAGGGCGACGATTCCGCCGCTGGTCAGTCGGCGCTTCGGGCCGAACCCGGGGTCTTCGACTCCTCGTCGCCGGGGCGGTGCGCCCGTCGGCGTCTCGGTCTTCACGTCGGCCATGGACGCTCCCTCATCGCAGTGTCAAGGTCAGGGTACGAGGGCGGGTGGGGCTGTGTCAGCCCCACCCGCCGTTGAGCGATGAATCGCTCGATCAGCCGATGCTGGACTGGATGTTGGTGGCAGCGGTCTGCCACACGGTGGCGGGAGCGCCGCCCTCACCCTTGATGATCGAGAGCTCGGCGTTGCCCCAGTCGGACCACACGCCGCCCATCTCGGGGATCGCGGGCATGGGAGCGCCGGTCTCGCCGATCGTGCCGAAGGCCTTGACGTCGGGATCCTCAGCGGCAGCCTTCTCGTAGGCGGCGGTGAGTGCCGGCGGGCGGCCGCCCACTTCGTAGAGCGAGAGCTGGGCTTCCTCGGTGCTGAGGTAGTTGACGATGTAGTTCGTCGCCGCGATCGCGTTGTCGGACTTGCTCGACAGGAAGAACGCGTTGACGCCGATGAACGGCCTGGCGGGCTGGCCGCCGGCGCTCGGGATCGGGTCGATCGCGTAGTTGATGCCCGCCTCCGAGATCGCGGGGATGTTCCACGGACCGGTCAGGTAGTAGGGCGACTGACCGGCGAGGAAGAACTCGCGCGCCTTGTCGCCGTCGATGTTCGCGTTGAACACGCCCGCGCCGGCAGCGCCCTGGGTGCCGAGCCAGTCGGCGAACGCCGTGCCCTGCGCGTCGCCGAGCACGAGCTGCGAGCCGTCGTAGGTGCCGTCGGCGTTCTGGGCGAACACCTGCGAGCCGAACGACGTCTGGAAGGGGTACAGGTGGTAGGGGTCACCCTGCTCGGGCGAGAGGCCCACGAGGAAGGGGTACTCCGTACCCGCGGCCTGACCGGCGGCGATCATCTCGTCGTAGGTCGAGGCGGGCTGCGGCGCGAGGTCGGTGTTGCGCACGAGGCCGACGTTCTCGACCGAGTACGGCACGCCGTAGACCTTGCCGTCGTACGTGACGGCGGCCAGCGACGCCTCGGTGAAGCCGTCGGCGACATCGCCGAGCTCGAGCGGCGCCACGACGCCGGCGGCGTAGTAGGCGCCGAGCTTGTCGTGGGGGCTGACGATGACGTCGGGGCCCTTGCCGGTCGGGACCTGGCTGATGAAGTCCTGGTCGACGGTGGCGAAGTCCTTCGTCACGAGCTCGACCTCGATGCCGGTCTCCTCCGTGAACGTCTTCGAGATCGGCTCGAGCGCGGGCTTGCGCTCGATGTCGACCCAGACGGTGATCGACGACGACGCGTCGCCGCCCTCTTCCGTCTCGCTGGTGTCGCCGCCGCCGCCGGCGCAGCCGGCGAGCAGCACGGCGCTGCCTGCGATGAGCGCGCCGAGACCGACCACGCCCTTTCTGTTCACCTTCATCGGTGTGCCTCTCTGAGTGCAGTATTGGGATGCCGGCCTTGACCGGTGGATGCACCGTTGAAGGCCGTTCTTCTGCTCGCTCGAATTGCAAGCGCTTACATTGTTACCACGTGCGCACGCCTGCGCAACACCGGATCACGCGATTCGATATGCGTTCGTGACTTCCAGGAGTGTGGATAGCGCTCACACCGCCGCTGACATGCAAACGCTTGCAGAACAGCGATGCTCCGCGTTCCGGTTTCCGTCGCCAGTAGACTCCCCGCATGGCTGACTCGAGTTTTGACATCGTCTCCAAGGTCGATCACCAGGAGGCCGACAACGCGCTCAATCAGGCCCGCAAGGAGGTCGAGCAGCGCTACGACTTCAAGGGCACGGCTGCCTCGATCGAGTGGAGCGGCGAGGCCGTACTCATCAAGGCGAACTCCGAGGAGCGGGCGAAAGCGGTGCTCGACGTCTTCCAGTCGAAGCTCATCAAGCGCGGCATCTCATTGAAGAGCCTCGAGTCGGGCGATCCCGTCGCCAGCGGCAAGGAGTACCGGATCACCTCGACGATCAAGGACGGCATCTCGTCCGAGAACGCCAAGAAGATCAGCAAGATCATCCGCGACGAGGGGCCGAAGTCGGTCAAGTCGCAGATCCAGGGCGACGAGCTGCGCGTGCAGTCGAAGTCCCGCGACGACCTGCAGGAGGTGCAGCGGCTCCTCAAGGCGGCCGACCTCGACGTCGACCTGCAGTTCGTCAACTACCGCTGAGCCGCGCCCGGCGGTACCGCCCGCCCGGCTTCTCGCCAGACGTGCGCCGGGATCACCAGGTCGACACGTAATCGGACGTCGAGAGCTGTGCTGCCTGCTCGATGAGGGGCAGCCCGCGCGAGACGGCCTGCTCGATACGCTGGTGCGCCCCCGTGCTGCGCAGCTCGTGGCCGTCGAAGTCGGCGGTGCTCGCGTACACGCCCAGCGGGAGCGTGATCGCCTGGAAGAAGCCGAAGAGCGGCCGCAGCTGGTGCTCGATGATCAGCGCGTGGCGCTCGCCGCCGCCGGTGGCCGCCAGCAGCACGGGCTGACCGACGAGCGCGTACTGATCGACGAAGTCGAAAAGGTGCTTGAAAAGGCCCGTGAAGGACGCGCGGTAGACGGGACTGGCGACCACGAGCAGGTCGGCTCCCTCGATGGCGCGGAGCGCTTCCGCGACGTCGGGCGGCAGGTCCGCCCGATGAAGCACGCCCGCGAGCGACGGACCGATCTCGGCGAGTTCGATGAGCCGCGACTCGGTCCGTGCCCGGCTTGCGACCTCGCCGATGATCGCCGAGACGAGGGCTGTCGTCTTGCTGGGTGTGTGCAGTGATCCGGAGACCCCGACGACCTTGAGCGGAGCGCGCAAGGGAGCCGGTGTCGGCGAGCCATCGAGGGAAGCGGCGATGGTGGTCATGAGCCGACGGTACGGCGGGGGAAGCCGGACCCGCCCCGGCCCCCGAAACCGGACGTCACACGGGCGTCATCTCGCGTAACGGCGTCCTCGGGACATCCATGGGCGTCGGTACCGTGACAGTCCGATGCGGACGCCGGACCGGCCCGTACCGTGAAAGGAACCAGGATGAGCGACTTCTTCGACCGCGACGGCGACCGCGCCTACACCCGCGTCTACAAGAGCGAGACCCCCGACATCCTGAGGTCCTGGGTCGACTTCGACGCCGCCGTCTTCGCCTCGGAAGGACGGGAGATCCCGCTGAAGTTCCGTGAGCTGATCGCACTGGCCGTCGGCATCACGACCCAGTGCGTCTACTGCATCGACGGCCACACGCAGAAGGCGGTGCGCGCCGGGGCGACCGAAGCCGAACTCGCCGAGACCGCCTGGGTGGCGACCGCGATCCGCGCCGGCGGCGGGATCGCGCACGGTCGCCTCGCGTTCAAGTTCGCGGAGGATGCTGTCGCGCCCGCACACCGGCACTGATCCGCCGGTGGTCGGCAGAGGAGTTCTCAGAGGCTGCTGCCCGGGTTCAGGATGCCGCGGGAATCGAACGCCTCCTTGAGCCGCCACTGCAGTGCGTGCACCTCCGGCCCCAGCTCGCGGAGGGCCCACTCCTTCTTCAGCCGTCCTACGCCGTGCTCGGCCGTGATCGTGCCACCGAGTTCGAGAGCGAGCGCGAAGATCCGCTCGGCGGCCGAAGCGGCCGCGTCGGGCACGGGGTCGTCCGCCGCCCCGCGCTCGGTGACGATGATCGGGTGCAGGTTCCCGTCGCCCGCGTGCCCGAAGACGAAGATGTCGACGCCCTCCTCCTGGGCGATATCCGAGATCCCGTCGACGGCCTCCGCCAGCCGCTTGCGCGGGACCGCGATGTCCTCGATCAGCACGCGCCCGAGCGCCTCGAGGGCGGGCAGGGCGCGTCGGCGTGCGAAGAGCAGCGCATCGGATGCCGCGGCATCCGTCGCCGTCTGCACGTCGGTGGCGAGCGCGGCGATCGCCGATGTCAGCACCTCCAGCTCTTCCTCGGCGCCGTACCCGTCCGTCTGGATCACTACGAGGGCGTCGCCGCGCTCGCGCAGCGCCGTTCCCTCCAGGTCGTCGATCGCCGCGAGCGTGCGACCGTCGAGGATCTCGAGCACCGCCGGGCGCACGCCGGAGCGCGTGATCGCGGTCACAGCGCGAGCGGCCGTGGCGATGTCGGCGAAGTAAGCCGCCGCGGTCGCGGTGCGCGCCGGTCGCGGGATGAGCCGCACGGTGGCGCCGACGACCACTCCGAGGGTGCCCTCGGACCCCGTGAACAGGCTGACGAGGTCGTACCCGGTGACGCCCTTGATGGTGTCGCGGCCGACACGCACGAGACTCCCGTCGGCCAGCACGACATCGAGGGCGAGGACGTGGTCGCGAGTCACCCCGTACTTCGCACCGCGCAGACCGCCCGCGTTGGTGGCGATGTTCCCGCCGATCGTCGAGATGCCGACGCTGCCCGGGTCGGGGGCGTACATCAGGCCGTGAGCGGATGCCGCGGCATCCAGATCCGCGGTGATGACGCCGGGTTCCACCCGCGCCAGCTGCTCGTCGGCGTCGAGCTCCAGGATCCGGTCGAGCGCCGAGAGGTCGAGCAGGATCGCGCCCTCGACCCCGACGGCGCCCGCGGCGAGTCCGGATCCCGCACCTCGCGGGATCACCGGGGTGCGCGTCCGGTAGGCCTCGGCGAGCAGCTGCTGCACCTCGATCACCGCACGAGGGCGGACGACGCGGGATGGGATGCCTCCCGGCCACCCCGATCGGTCGGTCGCGGCACCGGGCTCTTCTTCGGCCCACGCGTCGACCGCCGGCGACAGGGTCACGCCCGCGCCCGCTCGCGGGTGAGCGACCCGGAGGCGAACTCGGGCGGCAGGGGAACCTGTCCCGGTCGGCCGCCCTGCGTGGCGAGCTTGCCGAGCTCACGCGCCACCGCGGCGTTCAGGGGCGCGTGCACACCGTGCCGCCGCGCGATCAGCGCGATCTCTCCACTCAGGAAGTCGACCTCACTGGACGCTCCCCTCGCGAAGCTCTGCCACGTCGAGAGGTGGCCGCGTTCGTGGCCGGGGACATCGGCCACCTCGATCCGTGGCGCGTCCCAGGGAGGTGCCGCGACTCGCAGCCGCGCCGCCGCGAAGACGCGGCGGGCCTCTTCGGCCAGGGCCGCCTCGGCATGCTCCTGCTCCTCGGGCGTCGCGTCGAAGACATCGACGACGTTGCGGAGATTGGCGATGAGCTTGCGGCGCTTGGCCGCCGCGATATCGGGTTCGATGAGCGCGGCGAACCCTGCTCGCGCGAATGCGACCCTGTGCCTCTCCTCCTCCGCCGGCAGCGACGCGGGATAGCCGCCGATCCAGGCGACGCCCACGACGGGCCTGGCGGGAGAGACGACGATGCCCGGCTCGAGGTGGCTGGCGGGGATGCCGACCGAGACGCCGATCACGCGGTCGAAGCGGCGCAGTGCCGCGTCTTCGGTGGCGAGGCCGTTCTGCAGCGTGAGGATGGGAAGGTCGGCGACCACACCCGAGCCGTCGGCGAGCGGAACCCACGCGATCGCGGAGATCGCGGACTCGCCGTCCTGGGACTTGACTGCCAGCACCACCGTGTCAGACGCGAGCGGGGCGGCCGAGCCGATCGACGAGACGACATCGACCGAGACGGTCTGGTCGCCTTCGGGCCGGCGCACCCGCACGCCGTTCCGAACGATCGTGTCGTACGAAGCGCCGCGGGCGACGAGCGTGACGGGGCTCTTGGCGATCGTCCATTGCGCGGCCAGCAGAGCGCCCAGCGCGCCTGCGCCGATGACGATGTAACGGCTCATGAGAGCGCCTCCCGAAGGGATCGGCCGGGGACGGCATCCAGCAGCGCCCGGGTGTATTCGTGGGCGGGGTCGGCCAGCACCGACGACGCGGGGCCGTGCTCGAGCACCCGGCCGCGCCGTACCACCGCCACCTCGTGAGCCACCTGCGTCACGACCCCGAGATCGTGCGAGACGAGGACGAACCCGACGCCGAGGTCGCTCTGAAGTCCCGCCAGCAGGCGCAAAACCTGCTCCTGCACTGACACGTCGAGGGCCGAGACCGGCTCGTCGAGGTACAGCAGCTCGGGTTCGATCGCCAGTGCGCGCGCGATGGCCGCACGCTGACGCTGTCCGCCCGAAAGCTCCGCCGGCCTTCGGGCCGCGGCATCGGCCGGCAGCGCGACGAGCTCGAGCAGCTCCGCGACGCGCGCACGCCGCGACCGCCGGGTGCCGATGCCGAAAGCGACGAGCGGCTCTGCGACGCTCCGCCCGATCGAGAATCTCGGATCCAGCGACGAGAACGGGTTCTGCTGCACGAGCTGGAACCGGCGGCGCAGCGGGCGCGACTCGCGCCGGCTGAGTGCGGCCACGTCGATTCCGTCGAACAGGACGCGTCCCTCCGTCGGGCTCTCCAGACCCAGTGCGAGTCGCAGCAGCGTCGTCTTGCCCGAGCCCGACTCGCCCACGATGGCCAGTGTCCGTCCCGCCCGAGCCTCGAGGCTCACTCCGTCCACGGCACGCAGGTACGCGGGCGCCGCCCCCTTCGGCATGGGGAAGTCCTTGACCACGGCGTCCCAGCGCACCAGGACGGGGCTCGGCGGGTCGGGTTCGCGCGGCGGCTCGACGGAGACCAGCCCGGGCGCGGCCGCGACCAGTCGGCGCGTGTACGCATCGGCAGGGGCCGCCAGCACGTCGATCGCGGCTCCCTGCTCCACCACGAGACCGTTCTGCAGCACCACGACCCGATCGGCGCGGTCGGCGGCGACGCCGAGATCATGCGTGATGATCAGCAGGGCGATGTCCCGCTCGGTCACGAGCGCGTCGAGATGATCGAGGATCCTGCGCTGGACCGTGACGTCGAGGGCGCTGGTCGGCTCGTCCGCGACGATCACCTGCGGGTCGCCTGCCAGAGCGATCGCGATCAGCACCCGCTGGCGGAGGCCCCCGGACAGTTCGTGGGGGTATTGCCGGGCCCGAGCGACCGGGTCGTCGATGCCGGCCTGGGCCAGCGCCGCCAGGACGGCGGCGTCGACCGCGGGCTTCGTCACGCCGCGCAGCCGCACGGCTTCGGCGACCTGATGCCCGACACGCTGGGTCGGGTTGAGCGAGACGGTGGGATCCTGGGGGACGAGCCCGATCACCCGTCCGCGCAGGCGCCGGGCGACGCGGTCCGGAACGCCAGCGAGCTCGTGTCCCGCGACCTTCGCCGAACCGGCGACGACATGCCCCGTGTGGGGCAGCAGTCCGAGCAGCGTCAGCGCGGCGGTGCTCTTACCCGAGCCGGACTCGCCCACGATCGCCACGCGCTCCCCGCGCGCGACCTGGAGGTCGATGCCGCGCAGCGCGTGGGTGACTCGGCCGTCGCGTCGATACTCGACCGACAGTCCCCGGATGTCGATGAGGGCATCGGTCGTCCCGGTGCTCATCGCTGCACCTCCTCGAGACTCTTCGCGAGATGATTCAGGCTCAGCACGACGAGCGCCACGAAGAGCCCCGGCAGGAGTGACACCCAGGGCGCGGTGATCAGGTAGTTGCGCCCGTTCGAGATGAGCGTGCCCCATTCCGCCGCGGGGGGTGCAGCGCCGAAGCCGAGGAAGCTGAGGGCCGCCACGGCCAGGATCGCGGCTCCGAAATCCAGCACCGCGAGCACGACGACCGGCCCCCATGAGTTCGGCAGCACATGCGTGATCAGGATGCGGCCCCAGGAGGCGCCGCCGCATCGTGCGGCCTCGATGTAGGGCAGGGTCTTCACGCGCAGCACTTCGGCGCGCGTCGTGCGGGCGAAGCCTGGGACGATCCCGATGCCCACCGCGACGGCGACGGGGATGGTGCCGAAGCCCAGTGCCGTCACGATCGCGAGCGCGAGCAGCAGACCGGGAATCGCGAGGAAGACGTCGACGATACGCATGATGACGGCATCCACTCCCCCGCCGACGAAGCCCGCCAACACCCCGAGGGTGAGTCCGGCCAGCAGCGCGATGCCGATCGCGAGCGCCGTGGCGGCGATCGTGAGTGTCGAGCCGTGGACGACGCGCGAGTAGAGGTCGCGGCCGAGCTCATCCGTGCCGAACCAGTGCTGCAGGCTGGGCGGCTGCAGCCGGACGGCCGGCTCGGTCGCCGTCGGATCGTACGTCGCGAACACCGACGGCACGATCGCGGTGAGGATCGCGAACGCGACGACCGCGAGCGCGACGATCACCCCTGGCCGGCGCAGGAGGCCCGCGAACGGCCCGGGAGTCCGGCGGGGACGCGAATCGCCCGCCGCGGGCGCGAGCGGGGCGGCGACCGCGGCGGTGTTCCGAGCAGCAGGCTTCTCGAGGAGGTCGGTCATGCGCGGCTCACTCTCGGGGTTCGGGCGATACGGGGGTCCAGCAGCGGGTAGAGCAGGTCGACGACGAGATTGACGACCACGAACGCGGCCGCGGCCAGCACGACGATCGCCTGCACGACCGGGATGTCCTGCGACAGCACAGACTCCTGCGCGAGTCGGCCCACGCCGTTGCGGGAGAACACGGTCTCGACGACGATCGAGCCGGTGACCGTCGCCCCGACGAGGAGTCCGAGGATCGTCAGCGTCGGCAGGGCCGCGTTGCGGAGGGCGTGGCGGATGAGCACCGCCCAGCGATCCAGGCCTTTCGCTCGCGCGGTGGCGATGTACGACTCGCCGAGCGTGTCGTCGAAGCTGCGGGTGAGCACCTGTGCGAGGACCGCAGCGGTGGGGATCGCCATCGTGACAGCCGGCAGCACGAGGCTCTGCCACCCCTCGCTGCCCATCGCCGGGAACCACCCGAGGGTGAAGGCGAACACCTGGATCAGGAGCAGGCCGATCCAGAAGTTCGGGACGCTGACCCCGATCGCCGGAGCCCGGCGGAAGAGGTCGGCCATCCGCCCGCGCGGCAGCCACACGGCGACCAGGGCGATCGCCAGCCCGAGCGCGAGAGCCAGGGCTATCGCGACTGCGCTGAGCAGAAAGGTGCCGGGGAGGCGCTGCGCGAGCAGCTCCGTCACGGGGATGCCCTTCGTGAAGGACGTCCCGAAGTCGCCGCGCAGCGCCGCCCCGAGCATGCCGAGATACTGCTCCCAGAGAGGACGGTCGAGTCCGAGCCGGGCCGCGGCCACCTCCCTCTCCTGCGGCGTGAGCGAATCGACCTCGATGTTGTTGGCCGACAGCATCAGGGCGACAGGGTCACCCGGCAGCAGGTAGAGGATCACGAAGGTCACGGTGTAGGCCGCCCACAGCACCAGGACAGCCTGGCCCACCCTCTGGAGCACGTATCTCGTCATCGTGCTACTCCGCGCTCTTCCAGATGTCGTAGTACGACAGGAACGACTCGCTCGTGAAGCGGAAACCGCTCACCTCCGGTGCCGTCGCCGCCACCTGCACCCGCTCGAAGATCGGGAAGGAGACCCCGTCGGCGATGAGCAGCTCCTGCAGCTCGGCATAGATGTCGCCCCGCACGGTGGCGTCCGTCTCCTGCAATCCTGCGTCGAAGAGGCGCTGCACCTCGGCCGCGGTCTCTGCCGTCTGCGCGTTCTTCGCGAAGGCCTTGGAGCCGGCGTATCGCTCGTCGAGGATCCACGCCAGCACGCCGGGGTCCGCCCTGGTGTAGTAGGTCGCCAGCAGGTCGTAGTCGCCGTTCGCGATGATCGCCGCGCGGTCCGCGGGTTGATAGACCGTCAGCTCCAGGTCGATGCCGACCTGCTTCAACTGGTCCTGGATCAGCACGTCGCCGGGCGTCTCTGCGGTGATGGGCGAGACCAGCGTGAGAGTCTGTCCGTCGCGCGAGCGGTACTCGGCTCCGTCCTCGAGCACCCAGCCCGCCGCATCCAGGATCTCGCCGGCCCTGTCCGGGTCGTAGGCGAGCTGGTCCGCCTGGCTGACGAAGAACGGCGTCGTGGTGTCGAAGGCGCCCTCGACCACCGGGTACTCCGGTCCGTAGATCGTCGCCGCGTACGTCTCCCGATCGATCGCGATCTGCAGCGCGTCTCGCACCGCCTTCTCCGCCAGCGGGTGTCCGTTGCTCACGTTCGGGTAGTAGGCCTGCGACGGCCCCGGCAGCGAGCGACTCTCGATGGTCGCGCCGCTGCTCTCGAGCAGCGCGCGGTCCTCGGGTGTGAACGGGTTGCGTGGCCATGCGATGTCGCTGGCGCCGCTCGCGAGATTGCCGACGCGCACGCTGTCCTCGGCCACATAGTTGATGTGGACCGCGTCGAGGTACGCCTCGCCCTGGTGGTCGTTCAGCTCACTGGCCCAGGCGTATCCGGCGCGCTTGGAAAGATCTATCCCCTCGGCGGGGGTGTAGTCGTCCAGGACGAAGGGGCCCGAGCCCACGACCTCTCCGAGGCATCGCTCCTCAGGAGTCGCCTCGTAGGAGGAAGCGGCAAGGATCGCGAGGTTGGTGGTCGACGTCCCCTGCAGGAACGATGCATTGGGGGTCGAGAACCGCACTTCCACCGTGTCGTCGTCCACGGCCGTGCTCGATGCGTAGCCCGAGATGTAGACCCCGCCGTAGGCACCGGGAACGGCCGCGAGGGTCGCCTTCGCGCTCTCCAGTGCGAGTACGACGGAGTCGGCGGTGAAGGCGGTCCCGTCGCTGAAGGTGACGTCGTCTCGCAGATCGAACCGGTACGTGAGCCCGTCCGCGCTGACCTCCCAGTCGGTGGCGAGCCACGGCACGATCTCACCGGTCTGGGGATCCTGATCGGTGAGCGAGTCGGCGACGTTCCGGATCACCTGACGGTGCTCGATCCAGTACGTCTGGAACGGGTCGACGCACGAGAAGGCCGCGTTGTCGGGCCAGAACTCGACGGTCAGCTCCCCTCCCGAGACGGGCTCGCCCGGGGCTGCGGGACTCGCCGCGCCGCCGGTGCTTCCCGAGCAGCCTGCCATCACGAGGACGGATGCCGCGGCCAGCGCGGCCAGCGCAGGGGTTCGGTATCGATGGGACGTGCTCATGATGGGTCTTGCCTCTCTCGGTGGTGGGACGGGTCTCGCGATGAGGTGGACGGAGGGGATGTCAGGAAAGGAGGAGCGCCTGCCCGGCGGCCAGGAGCGCGGCATCGTCCTGTGGCGGATGCGGGCGAGCGCACAGCACATCGCGCAGATGCCTCTCGAAGGGCAGGCCGCGGGTGAGGCCCGGATTGCCGATCGCGGCGACGAGCCCCTGCACGGCGGAGATCGCGCCGCGAGACGTGAGCAGTTTCAGGACACCGAGGGATGCGGCATCCGGCGCTCCCTCGTCGATGCGGCCGGCCGCCGCGCTGAGCACGAGCTCAGCCTGCGTGATCTGCGCACGCGCTTCGCCTGCGACCACCTGGATGCGCTCGAGCGTGGCTATCGGACGCCCGAGGGAGGTCGGCACGCGCTCGCGGGCGTACTCCGCGAACGCCACGAGCGCCGCCTGTGCGACGCCGACATACAGCGCCGGCACCGCTAGCACGCTCGGGCCCAGGATCACGCCGTTGTTCGGCACCGTGCCGACCGGCGCGCCGGTGAAGTTCTCGAAGGGGACCCGCACGTCGCCGTAGACCACGTCGTGCGTCGCGCTCGCCCGCATGCCGAGGTGATCCCAGGTGCGCTCGACGCGAACCCCTGGATCGTCGCCCGGCACGATGACATGTCCGACGCGCCGGTCGGGCTCGTCCGTCACGACCCAGACCAGGTGGTAGGCGAGTCCCTCGGAGCCCGTGGCGAAGGCTTTGCGGCCCGAGACCGACCAGCCGTCGGCGGTGCGGCGGGCGGTCGTGGCGGGCAGCCCGCCGCGGGCCGGTGCGCCGAGCTCCGGCTCGGCCCGCACGGCGTTCAGGAGCGTCGGACGCTCCGCCGATTCGCGCAGAGCCTTCGCGTACAGCTCGGCGGGCCAGGTTGGCGACGCCGCCTGGAACGCGTGCTGGGCGACGGTCATCGCGGTGATGAGGGCGACGGACGGATCACCCCGACCGAGCGCCGAGAAGATCTCGACGGTCTCCCGTGCCGAGAGGCCGCGCCCGCCGTCGCGCTCCGACACCGAAGCGGTCAGCAGACCCGCCTCGTGCACGGCCTGGATGCCGGGCCACGGGAACGAGCCGTCCGCGTCGTGCGCGGGGGCCCGCGCAGCGAGTGTGGCCGTCACGGCCCGGAGTGACTCCGCGTCGAGGCGGACCTCCCGGAGCTCCGCGGCGGCCACGACGCTCACGCGCGGACGCCTTCGACGATCGGGGGCTGAGGCACGATCTCTCCGCGCACGCCCGTCGCCTCGCGATGCGCGAGTTCTTGACGCACGAGCGGCAGGACGTGGCGACCGTAATCGATCGCGTCATTGAGGTTGTCGTAGCCGCGGATCGAGATGAGGTCCGCGCCGAGGTCCACGTAGTCGAGGATCGCGGCCGCGACCGTATCGTAACTGCCCACGAGGGCGGTGGACGCGCCCTGCGCGTTCGTCACGGCGGCGGGCTTCGTCCACAGCGCGCGATCGTGCACTTCGCCGCGGGACGCGGCATCCAGCAGTCGCTGCGACCCGACATTCTGCGGTGCGCCCGTCTGCCCGCGGAAGGGCACGAGGCCGGCATTGGCGTAGTTCTCGGCGAGCGTCGCGATGTGCCGGTGAGCCTTCTCCCATGCCAGCTCGTCGGTTGCGGCGATGATCGGCCGGAAGGTCACCCAGATGCGCGGCGTGTCGGAGCGTCCGGCGGCGGCTGCGCTCGCGGCGACGCGCGCGATCTGATCCCGCGTATCGGCGAGCGGCTCGCCCCAGAGCCCGAAGATGTCGCCGAGCGCTCCGCCGACCCGGTACGCCGCGTCGGACGACCCACCGACCGAGATCGGGATCTCACCGTATGGAGCGAAGCCCGGACCGAAGTCCCGGAACCGGTAGTAGGTCCCCTCGTGACTGAAGGGAGTCTGCTCGGTCCACGAACGGCGGAGAATCTCGATCCACTCCGCCGAGCGGTCGTAGCGCTCGTCCTTGCTCAGGAAGTCGCCTTGGCGCGCCTGCTCGGCGTCGCTGCCGCCCGAGATGATGTGGACGACAGCGCGGCCGTTCGAGAACTGGTCGAGGGTCGCGAGCTGCTGTGCGGCCACCGTCGGGAACACGGTGTTGGGCCGGACGGCGACGATCGGCTTGATCCGTTCGGTGACGGCCGCCACCGCGGTGGCGACGACGAACGAGTCCGCCCCCGCGCTGCCGTAGGGCACGAGCGTGTAGTCGAAGCCCGCTTCCTCGAGGGCGAGGGAGTATCGACGGAGGTATGCGGGGTCCAGGCCTCTGCCCGACGGCGGATTGAGCTCGTCGCCCGGTCGGACGTTGACGGCGCTGATGAATTCGACGGTCATGAGAGTTCCTCTTCTGTGTGGACGGGCTGGGCTGACGGCACGGGGGCGAGAGCGCCCTCGGGAAGGGATCCGATCGCGACAGGCCGATCGAGGTGGTTGGACCACTGGCTCCACGAGCCGGCGTAGAGCGCAGGGCGGTAGCCGGCGAGCGTGAGGGCGACGAAGGCGTGGGAGGCGGTGACCCCCGAGCCGCAGTACACCCCGACCGGGGATCCGTGCACGACGCCGAGCGCGGCGAACTCCTGGCGCAAGGTCTCCGGGTCGAGGAACCTGCCGGCCGTGTCGACGTTCGCGCCGGTGAAGCGGTTGAGCGCGCCGGGCACGTGTCCGGCCCGGGGGTCGATCGGTTCGACGTCCCCTCGGTAGCGCTCGGCAGCACGCACGTCGATGAGCACGCCGGTCTCCGCGAGATCTGCCGCTTCGTCGATGGTGAGCTGCGCCAGCCGGCCCCGCGAGAGCGAGACGCCGCCGGGGGCGGGGACGACATCGCCTGTCTCCAAGGGTCGGCCTGAGGCGGTCCACGCGCGCAGCGACCCGTCGAGGATGCGTACATCCTCCACGCCCGCGTCCGTGAGCAGCCACCAGGCACGTGCAGCCGACAGCGATTTGAGGTCGTCGTACACCACGACCGTCTCGCCGTCGTTGAGCCCCCACCGTCGGGCCGCCGCTTGGAGCCGCGCCGTCGACGGCAGGGGATGCCGCCCGTCGGTCGGTGCACCGTGCTCGGCGAGCTCGTCGTCGAGGTCGACGTAGACGGCACCCGGGATGTGGCCGGCGAGGAACTCCGGGCGCCCGTCGGGTCGATCGAGCCGCCACCGCACGTCGAGCACGCGGACGGTGGGGTCGGCGACGATCAGATCGGCGAGCTCCTCGGCGGAGATGAGGATGTGGGACACGGCTTCCTCTCGAAATGGGCGGACGTCGAGCACCGGGCACACCAGTGCCGGTGACGAGGGGGATCTGCGGGGCGCGCTCTCAGCGCATCGCCGCGAGGGCGCGGCAGCGCATTCGGCCATCCGGCAAACGACAGCGGCTGGTCTCTTCGACGTCGTGCGCGGCGCACCGAGACGCGGGACCCGGGAGGGTCTCGGTGAACGGTGCGGGTCGCATCGGAGTCCTGTCTGTCGAGGTGGTCCGGTCAGACTATTGACACTCGGCAGAGCCGTCTGCCCGCGTCGCCCGCCATATGACGCCCCGTGTCGTTCCCGGCCGCGTCGGCCGCCACCGGGTCTGGGGCGGACGCCCGGCCCGTGCGGTGATCACACGTCTGGCCAGGGATTTCTCCGTGGACGAGCGCGATCGCCGTACCGCGGGGGCGGATCATCCACGGCAACGAGGCGCGCGCTTCATGTCGCCACATGTCGTCGGAGCAGCCGGGGAGCCTGTCGCCGCGGGGCTGCGGCGCCCGTCCGGTCGATGTCGCGGGCGGGATGTCAGCCGCGCCCGCGGGGCGTGCGCCGCAGACCGCCGATCGCGACGACGACGCCGACCCCGGCCGCGACGACGATGGCCAGGGCCATGAACAGCAGAAGGCTGATGCGCCCCGACAGGAGCGCGGCCATCGCGAGGAGGAGGCCGGCCAGCAGGGCGAACGCCGACCCGATGAGGGTCCACCACCACATGCGCCGCTCCTCCACGGCACTACTCTGCCCCACGGGGGCGCGGCGATCCACGCGTGGCGTGCGGGCAGGATGGATGCCTCGCCCGCCGCACCTCCGGGGCGCGGCGATCCACGCGACGCGAGGAGCGCCCGGCGACCTCCCGGGGCAGCGTCGGGTCACGGCATCCGTCGATCATCGTGCGCGGCGCTGCGCGAGCCCCAGTCGGCGATCGGTCCGCCTCCCGGCCCGTGCGCCCGGATGAAGGCGCTGTGAACCCGCTCGCACGCCACCCGAAGGCTCGTCGCCCAGCCGATGACCTCGCCGCGGTAGACCGTCTTGTAGCGCACGCCGGTGCCGTTCATGACACGACGGATCTCGATGTGCCCGTACGCGCGCCCCTGTCCGTCGACCATCCGCCAGGTGCCGGTCGGCCCCTCGACGGCGCTGAGGATCGGGTGCCAATCGGCCATCGGGGCGGCTCTTCCTTCCTCCGGCCGAGAGTCCAGATTACCGCGCCCGCGCCGACATTCGAAAGTGTGTTCTAACCCTCGACCGGGGTCACCTCCGGTCGAGGGCGCCGCGCGCGAGCCACAGCTCCACGGCGCGCCATGCCGCCTCGCGGGGTTCGGGACGCGAGAGGAACACGTCGTGCAGCGCTCCGTCGATGCGCGCGATCGTCACGTCGCGCCCGAGTCGGGTCGCGGCACGGGCGATCTCGTCGACGACGAGCACCGAGTCCGACGACGTCATCTCGTCCCGCCACGTCAGCTGCACGGACGAGCGCGCCGACAGCAGCACGAGAGCGGGGCATCCGACCTCGATGCCGGACGCGATCGTCCGGTGTCCCTCGAGGATCGCCGCGAGCCACGCGGGGTGCGTCGCGAATCCGAATTCCGGCCGCCACCGGCTGCGATACCCGGGCGCCGGAAGGGCGCCGACTTCGCGCTGCGCGCGCGTGTAGAAGCCGAGATCGACGGCCGCCTGCTGGCCGCGCGGCTCCCAGCGGGCGCGCGCCTGGACGAGCGGTGCGAGCGCCTGCCGGCCCATCGCGCCGAGCTGCAGCTCGAGCCAGGGGCTGTTGAGCACCAGCGCGGCCGCGCGGCCGGGATTGCGCGCCGCCCACAGCGACAGGGTGAGACCGCCCGTCGAATGCCCGACGAGCACGAGCCGCCGGCCGCGGCGGTGGCCGATCGCCGCGAGCGCCGCCCCGATGTCGGCGTCGTAATCGGCGAGGTCGGTGATGTAGCCCGGGGTCTGCCCCTCGCGGAGGCTCCGGCCGTACTTGCGCAGGTCGAGGGCGTAGAAGTGCGCGCCCAGCTCCGTCCACCTGCGGGCGACATCGGGTTGGAAGAAGTAGTCCGACCAGCCGTGCAGCGACAGGACGTCGAGGTCGCGGAAGGGTCCCGTGAGCACGCGCAGGGAATTCGGGATGCTGCGCACCAGCGTCGCGACCAGCGGCCCCTCATCGTCCTCGCCGAGGGGCAGGACGAGCTGCTCGAAGCCGTCGCCGAGGATGTCTGCGCGCCACTCCCCCGTCATGCGGCTCAGCCTACGAGGGCGCCGCGGGGCGCGGCATCCGTCCCCCGGCCGCTCGGGACCCCGCGAACCTCGGGAGCGCCGCGAACCTCGCGAACGTCGGAGATTCGCGCCGACGTCGGAGGAATCCGCGGGAATCGTCCGACGCAGGGCGGATCCTCCGACCGACGACGCGGAGCGCTCAGTCGCGGGAGATCGAGACCATCTCGTCGCGCGGCACGACCTTGATGCGGGCCCGGCCGTGCGGACGGCCGAGCTCCACCTCGTGGTTGTCGAGGCGGTGCCAGCCGTCGAGGTCGGTCCAGATCACGCCCCGCGAGGCCAGGAGGGCGGGGATCGCCTCCTCCGACGGGTCGGCGGGCTGCCACCACGACCCCTGGTCGTTGATGAGGTGGCGGATCGTCTCCATCGCGTCGGACTTGGTGTGGCCGATGAGGCCCACGGGGCCGCGCTTGATCCACCCCGTCGCGTAGACGCCGGGCACGCGCTCGTTGGAGTCCTTGCGCAGCACCTGACCCTCGTGGTTCGGGATGACGCCGTGGCGCTTGTCGAACGGGACGCCCGGCAGCGGCGAGCCGAAGTAGCCGACGGCGCGGTAGACGGCCTGCACGGGAATCTCGCGGATCTCACCCGTGCCCGCGACGCCGCCCTCGCCGTCGGGTCGCGTGCGCTCCCACCGGAAGGCCGACACGCGGCCCGCGGCATCCGTCACCACCTCGAGGGGCTTGGCGTAGAAGTGCAGGTGCAGGCGACGGGATGCCGAGCCCCCGGCGTTGTTGACCGAGTCGCGCTTGCGCCACGACTGCAGCACGCGGTCGATGACCATGACCTGCTTGTTGCTCGCGATCGCGGCGCGGGAGGCGTCGTCGTAGTCGAAGTCCTCGTCGTAGACCACCATGTCGACGTCGCGCAGCTCGCCGAGCTCCCGCAGCTCGAGCGGCGTGAACTTGACCTGCGCCGGTCCGCGGCGGCCGAAGACGTGCACGTCGGTGACGCGGGAGGCGGCGAGGCCGGCGTGGACATTGTCGGGGATCTCGGTCGGCAGGAGGTCCTCCGCGTGCTTGGCGAGCATGCGCGAGATGTCGAGCGCGACGTTGCCGTTGCCGATGACCGCGACGGATGCCGCGTCGAGAGGCCATTCGCGCGGCACGTCGGGATGCCCGTCGAACCAGCTGACGAAGTCGGCGGCGCCGTAAGACCCTTCAGCGCGGATGCCCGGGATGTCGAGGTCGGCGTCGTGGACCGCTCCCGTCGCGAAGATCACCGCGTTGTAGTGGCGCTTGAGATCCTCGAGGGTGATGTCCTCGCCGAAGCGGACGTTGCCGAAGATGCGGATGTCGCCGCGATCGAGCACTTCGCGGAGGGCCGTGATGATGCCCTTGATCCGGGGGTGGTCGGGCGCGACGCCGTAGCGGACGAGGCCGTAGGGGGCGGGGAGCTGCTCGAACAGGTCGATCGACACGTCGAACTTGCGCTCGGCCTTCAGCAGGATGTCGGCCGCGTAGATGCCGGCGGGGCCCGCGCCGACGATGGCGAGTCGGAGCTTGGTCATGTGCATCCTTTCTGGTGCTCGGCCGAGGCCGCCCTTCGGGGCACGGCGGGAGCGGTCCGGCTCAGCTCGAGCGGTCGGCGACGGCCTGGGCGAACCGCGTGAGCGCCTCGCGCACCGGGCCGTCGGGAATCGGGGCGAGCGCGTCGATGGCCTCGCGTGACCACGCGTGGGCGAGGTCGAGCGTCGCGCGCGTCGCGTCGTGTTCGCGTAGCCGGGCGAGGGGCTCGTCGAGCAGCGCCGGGTCGGCGCCGTCGGCGATCCGCGCGACACCCTCGTCGATCCGCTCGCGGAGGGAGACGGATGCCTCGTCCTCGCGGCGGCTGAGCAGCAGGTACGGCATCGTCGGCACGCCCGCGCGCAGGTCGGTGCCGGGCACCTTGCCCGTCTCGTCGGGGTCTGCGGAGAGGTCGATGACGTCGTCGAGCAGCTGGAAGGCGACTCCCGCCTTCTCACCGAAGACGAACATCGGCTGCTCGAACTCCTCCGCGCCGCCGCTGAAGATGACGCCCGACTGCGCAGCCGCCGCGATCAGCGAGCCGGTCTTGTCGGACAGCACCTGGAGGTAGAAGTCGACCGGGTCCTCGCCCTCCTGCGGGCCGACGGTCTCGTGCATCTGCCCGAGCACGAGGCGCTCGAAGGTGTCGGACTGCAGGCGGATCGCGCGGTCGCCCTGGCGGGCCATGATCTGGCTCGCGCGCGAGAAGAGGAGGTCGCCCGTGAGGATCGCGATGCTGTTGCCCCACACTGCGTGGGCGCTGGGGACTCCGCGGCGCTTGTCGGCGGCATCCATCACGTCGTCGTGGTAGAGCGAGCCGAGGTGCGTCATCTCGAGCGCCGTCGCCCCCTCGATGACCGCGTCGGTCGTGCCCTTGCCGAGCTGCGCCGCCAGCAGGGCGAGCATCGGGCGCACGCGCTTGCCGCCCGCCTCGTAGAGGTAGCGGCTCGTGGTGTCGGCGAGCTGGTCGGAGACGTGCAGCTCGTCACGCAGCGTGGCGTCGACCCGCTCGAGCCCCGCCTCGACCGTCGAGAGGAGCCGGCGAGACCTCGGGCCGGCGAAGACGCGGTCGGTGAGGCCCAGCTTGCTCGCAAGACGCGAGCCCGGCGCTGAGGGAGTCACGCGTCCAGCCTACCGGGCGGGCGTTGCGCGCGTTCCGCGGCGCCGGGGGTTCTCTCGTCAGCGAGACGGAGCCGGCTTGCGCGCGCGATGCAGCGCGACGATGCCGAACGACAGGTTGCGGTACGCGACATCCGCCCATCCGGCCTGACGGATCCACCCCGACAGCGTGCGCTGGTCGGGCCACTCCTTGATCGACTCGTTGAGGTAGTCGTACGCCTCGGCGTTCGAGCTGACGGCCTTCGCGACCGAAGGGAGGATGCGGTCGTTGTAGAAGCGGTAGAGCCCGTTGAAGCTCCGCGACGGCGGGTGGGAGAACTCGCAGATCACCAGCCGACCGCCGGGCCTGGTCACGCGGAGCAGTTCGGCCAGCGCCGTCCTCGGCTCGTTCACGTTGCGCAGGCCGAACGACATCGTGACCGCGTCGAACTCGCCGTCCGAGAACGGCAGCGCCGTCGCGTCGGCCTCGACGAAAGACAGGTTCGGGATGCCTCGGTGCCGCCGCCGGCCCTCCGCGATCATGCCCGGCGAGAAGTCGGCCGCGACGACGTCGGCTCCGCTCTTGGCCAGGCTCACGCTCGAGGCGCCTGTCCCCGCCGCGAGGTCGAGGATGCGCTGTCCCGGACGCGGAGCGACCGCGCGGGTGGTCGCGACCCGCCAGAGCTGGTCGTTGCCGAGGCTCAGGACCGTGTTCGTGCGGTCGTAGCCCTTCGCGACCTGGTCGAACATGCCGCTCACGCGCCGCGGGTCCTTGCCGAGGTCGGCGCGGTTGGGCTCGTGGTCGGCGGAGCTCGGGGTCACGCGTCGAGTCTAGGCGTCGGGCGCGACCGGCCCGAGGGAGTCCGGCCCGACCGGCCCGACGGCCCCGGATACGGTCGGCCCGGCGGCCTCGGATACGACCGAGCCGAGGGCGTCGAGGCGCGCGTGCCACGCCGCCGCCGTCCCGTCGTCGAAGGGGGCATCGTGGGCGATGACCCTCTGCTCGAGGTCGACGGCGAGCGCCTCGAGCCGTGCGACGAGGTCGAGGGGGTAGCCGTATGCGACCCGGTGATCGTCCCACTCGTCGCGGTCGTCGATCCAGATGCCCCGTCCGTCGCGGGCATCGACGACGTCGAGGTCCATGTCGATGCCGGTGGGCTCGTGCCCCTGCCAGCGCACGTCCCACGCGATGTCGATGTAGATCCGGTAGGTCGCGGGCGGGGCGTTGAAGGTCGCGGTGAAGTCGCCGCTGGGCGGAAGGAGCGTGACGTTGTCCGCCTCCGCGGGGAAGTCCCGCCCCGGTCGCGAGCTGCGCCATCCCCTGGGCTGGCCGAACCAGTCCCCCCACTGGTCGGCACCGAGGTAGACGCACTCGTGCATCCAGTGCGGACCGCCGTCCCACTTGCGCCAGCGGAACGTGACCCGGGTACCGGGCTGGGGGCGGTCCGGGCGGGAGTCTTCGGTCACGAGGCGAGTCTAGGCTTGAGTCGTGACCGACCCCCTCCGCCCGCCGCGCCTGGTGGTCGAGACCCGGGAGATCGACCCGGATCGTGATCCGCTCGCCTTCACGCACCCCGATTCGCCGCTCGCGTGGCTGCGCCGCGGCGACGGCATCGTGGGCGTCGGGCGCGCCGCGGCGGCCTACGAGACGGTCGGGCGAGCCGGGGCATCCGCCGCCGAGGCGTGGCGCGCCATCGCCGCTGCCGCCGACGTCGATGATCCCGTGCGCCTTCCCGGCACGGGCCTCGTGGCGTTCGGCGCGTTCGCCTTCGACGCCCTATCGGCGTCGCGGAGCCGGCTCGTCGCGCCCGAGGCCGTCGTCGGGCGCCGCGGCGGCCGGGCGTGGATCACCCGCGTGCGCACCCTCGGCGCCGAGACGGAGGAGGCGCCGCTCGAGCTCGTCCCCTACGGGCCGTACTGGTCGGGGACGCTCGGCCCCGGTGCCCTCGATCCGGCCGGCTACCAGGCGGCCGTCCGGGCCGCGCTGGACGCCATCGCGGCGAACGACGTGGACAAGGTCGTGCTCGCGCGCGACCTCGTGGGCACGGTGCCGGCGGGCGCCGACCTGCGGCGCCTCGTCCGGGCCCTCGCGTCGGGCTACCCCGACACCTGGACGTACGCCGTCGACGGGCTCATCGGCGCGAGCCCCGAGACGCTCGTGACGGTGTCGGGGGGTACCGTGACGGCACGGGTGCTGGCGGGCACCTTCCCGCGCGGGACCGACGCAGGCGGGGATGCCGAGGCATCCGTCGCCCTCGCCCACAGCGCGAAAGACCTCGACGAGCACCGCTACGCGGTGCAGAGCGTGATCGACGCGCTGAGTCCGCTCACGACCGCCCTCCGCGCGGACGACGAGCCGTTCGCGCTCGAGCTGCCCAACCTCTGGCACCTCGCCACGGACGTCGCGGGGGATCTCGCCGACCACGCGTCGGCGCTCGACCTCGTCGCGGCGCTGCATCCCACGGCGGCGGTCGCCGGCACCCCGACGGATGCCGCGATCGAGGTGATCCGCCGGCTCGAGCCGTTCGACCGTGGTCGCTACGCGGGTCCGGTCGGGTGGGTCGACGCGAACGGCGACGGCGAGTGGGCGATCGCGCTGCGCTGCGTGCAGGTGGGCGGGACGCCGACGAGCACCGGCACGATCCCCGTCGTCGCGCACGCCGGGGCGGGCATCGTCGCCGGGAGCGATCCCGAGACCGAGCTGCTCGAGACGAGGGTCAAGTTCCGGCCGATCGTCGACGCTCTGGCGTGACGTCCGGCTGACGCTCTGGCGTGACGCCCGGCTGACGCCCGGGCGTCGGGACCTCCTGCAGGAGCCGAATACCGTACCTCGCCGGGCAATGCACCTTTCGGCGCGGCGCGGCCGGGCCTACACTCGCGCGCATGTCGTTCGAAGTGCCGGCAGCGGTGTACGACGCCTACATGGGACGCTTCTCCATCCCGCTCGCGGAGGAGTTCGTGAGGTGGGTGGATCCGCCCGAGGGCGGGCGGGTGCTCGACGTCGGCTGCGGAACGGGCGCCCTGACCGCGGTTCTCGCGCGGCGGTACGGCGTCGCGGAGGTCGCCGGCGTCGACCCGTCGCACTCCTTCGTCCGGTCGACCGCCGAGCGCTTCCGCTACGCCGACATCCGACACGGGACAGCGGAGGATCTCCCCTTCGACGACGACGTGTTCGTCGCGGCGCTGGCGGAGCTCGTCGTGCATTTCATGACGGATGCCGCGGCCGGCGCGCGCGAGATGGTGCGCGTCACGCGGCGCGGCGGCGTCGTGGCATTGTGCGTGTGGGACCTCGAGAACGAGCGCGCGCCCTTCTCGCTGTTCGCGCGCGCCGCGCGGGCGGAGACAGGGTCGTCCATGGGCCTGGCGGGACGCGCGGGCACACGGGCGGGCGACCTCGCGGCGCTGCTGGAGAAGGCCGGGTGCGCGGGGGTGAGCGAGACGGCGCTATCCGTCACGGTGGAGTACGCCGACTTCGAGGAGTGGTGGCGGCTGCAGACCCACGGTACGGGGACGATCGCGGACGCGCTCGAGGGTCTCGACGACGACGGGATCGGCCGCGTGCGTGCCCGCGCGTTCGAAGCCCTCGGCGCCGGGCCCTTCACCGTGAGCGCGACGGCCTGGGCCGCGCGCGGCACGGTCTGACGGGCAGCCTCAGCTTGCGGCGAGCCGCGCCTTCTCGGCCTCGACGTCGAACGTCGCGGCGGGCCACTGCGGGTCGATCCTCTCGAGCGCCTCGAGAAGGAGCGCCTGGACGGCGATGCGTGCGTACCACTTGCTGTTCGCGGGCACGACGTGCCACGGCGCCCATGGCGTCGAGGTGCGCTCGAAGACGAGCTGATAGGCGTCCATGTACTTCGGCCACAGGGCACGCTCGTCCACGTCGCCCGGGTTGTACTTCCAGTGCTTGTCCGGCCGTTCCAGCCGCTCCATGAGGCGCTCGCGCTGCTCGTCGGGCGAGATGTGCAGCATGACCTTGATGGTGCGCGTCCCCCGCTCCGACACGCGCTTCTCGAACTCGTTGATCGCGCCGTAGCGCCGCTCGATCTCATCGGCACCGGCGAGACTGCGTACGCGGCCGATCAGCACGTCCTCGTAGTGCGACCTGTCGAACACGCCGATGAATCCGGGTTCGGGGAGCCGCTTCTCGATCCGCCACAGGAAGTCGTGGGCGAGCTCTTCTGCGGTGGGCTTCTTGAAGGCGGCGAGTGCGACGCCCTGCGGGTCGACCGATCCCACGACGTGGCGGATGATGCCGCCCTTCCCGGCCGAGTCCATCGCCTGCAGCACGAGCAGCACCGAGGCGTTCGTCGCCTCCGACCGGCTCTCGGCGAAGAGGCGCTCCTGCAGTTCGTCGAGCTCCGCCGCTCCCGACTCCAGGTCCTCCTGCGCGGTCTTCTTGCCGCCGTCGTATCCCGGCGTCGACGACGGATCGACGTCGGCGAGCCGGAATCCCTCCCCCACACGAAGCAGCTCGGAGGGCTCCCCGACCCAGTTCTTCTGACTCGTCGCCGTCATGGGTTCATCTTGGCCGAGGTCGCTCGCGCGCACGAGAGTTTGCGGAGTGCTCGTCGCCGTGCTCGGGATGCCGCGGCTCACCGCGGCAGCGGCACCTCGACGAGCTGCCGACCGGCGACGGGAGAGGTGAGGGCCTGGTCGAGCTCGCTGCGGGTCGTGCAGCGGGAGTACCGCCAGCCGTAGGCGTGCGCGAGATCCTCGAGCGATACGGCGTGCGGCGTGTAGAGCACGCGGTCCATCGCATCGCGCTCCGCCACCTGCGCGACCTCGAGCCCGTCGAAGATCGTGCCGCCTCCGTCGTTGCCGACGATCACCTGCACGCGCGGCTCGGGCTCGCCCGGCGCGAGGAGCATCGCGCCCACGTCGTGCAGGAAGGCGAGGTCGCCCAGCAGCACCCGCGTGACACCGGGCCTGCCGTCCGCCTGGCTCGCCAGCGCGATGCCGATCGCGGTCGCGAGGGTGCCGTCGATGCCCGCGAGCCCCCGATTCGCGTGGACGGGGATCTTCTTGCCCCCGACCACCGCGTCGGCGACGCGGACGAGTCGGGACGACCCGAACATCAGGCGATCGTGCGGCCAGGTCGCGCGCCAGACCGCGTCGACGAGGGTCGGCCGGTCGATCGGCGCGCGAATGGCGCCGAGCTCCGCGGCGATCGCACCGAGGCGCTCCGCGGGCACCGCCGAGGAGAGACCGTCGGCGTCGGGAGCCGAGGGGGAGAGATCGACGGATGCCTCGCGCGAAGCGCGCAGCCATCGCCCCAGCCACTCACGATCGACCTCGCCGGCCTCGACCCCGACGGCGTCGAGAGGCGTCGTCGCGCCGTTGAGGTTGAGGGGCTCGCCGGGCCCGCGGAGGGCGAACACCTCGACGCCGGAGTCGGCGAGCAGCCCGGCGGTCTCCCGGCTGAGGGTGGGGTGCCCCAGCACGACGACGCGCTCGATGCGACCGCCGAGCTCCGGGTCGCGCAGGAGGTCGCGGTAGCCGTGCACGAGCTGACGTCCGAACCGCGCGCCGCTGACGACCTCGGCGATGAGCGGCCACCCTCCGGCGTGTGCCAGCTCCTCGGCCTCCGGACCCGCATCGGCCCCCGCGAGCACGACCGTGCGGGGCCCGCGCAGCAGGACGTGCGGCCGGCCGTCGGGTTCGATGGGGAGGTCGGACTCGCCGATGCCGCCGCCGCCCTGATACAGCGCGCCGGACGGGTCGTCGGCCTGCGCGGCGTCGATCGGCGCACCGTCGGGATCGTCGAGGGTCCCGACCGTCAGCTCGGCGCCGGGCACCGCGAGCCACGGGGGCAGGTCGCCCGCGAGCGGCTCCCGGAAGGGCAGATTGAGATGCACCGGGCCCGACGAGCGCGTGCCCTCGCCGAGCGCGGCGGCGACGGCCTGCGCGGCCACTTCCCGCAGGAGAAGACTCTGCGGCCCCCCGCCCTCGAGGTCCGTCTCCTCGGGGACCGGCAGATCCGCCTCCCAACGCGCACTGGGTGCGAACATCCCAGGCTGGCGCGTCGTCTGGTTCGCACCGACCCCGCGCAGCTCCGGCGGGCGGTCGGCGGTGAGGAGCAGAAGCGGCACGCCGGCGTGGTGGGCCTCGAGGGCCGCGGGCAGCAGGTTCGCGGCGGCGGTGCCGGACGTGCACACGACGACCGCCGGCATCCGCGTCTCGCGACCTATTCCGAGAGCCGTGAATCCGGCCACCCGCTCGTCGAGGCGCACGTGCAGCGAGAGCGCGCCGCGGCGCTCGAGCTCCGCGGCGACGAGGGCCAGCGCCTGCGAGCGCGAACCGGGGCTCAGGACGACGTGGCCGACTCCCCGCTCGACCAGCGCCGCGAGGAGGGCGGCCGCGGCATCCGTCGCCGGTGACGCCAGCTGCCGGGGATCGTGCGCAGGCTCACCCGCGGTCTCGGCGAGGCGCTCGCCGTCGGCCTCGGGATCCACGTCAGCCGACGGCCCCGCGCTGTCCGCGAGTGTCGTCGTCGTCCGGCCCGGTTCCGAGGCCCGTCGGCTCGCTCGGCGCCGCGGACTCGTCCGGCGTGGTGGCGGCGGCTCCGGACGCCGGCGCGGCGGGCGGCTTCCACTTCGGGTCGTCGTCCTCCGCGTCGAGCTGGGCCAGCTCCTCCTCGAGGCGACGGATGCGCTCGTCCTGATCGCTGATCGTGCCGATGCGGCCGAGGAACTCGGGGTCGTCGTCGGGGGCCCGGCGCGCGGCGATCGAGCTCGCCCGCACGCGCCCCACGATGAGCCAGAGGATGCCGCCGAGCACGGGCAGCAGCACCACGATGAGCACCCAGACGGGCTTGCTCACGCCGCGGTGCCGGTTCGCCGGCTGCACGGCGCAGTCGACGATGGTGAAGACCCAGAACGCGGTCGCCACCAGAGCCAGAATCAGCAGTCCGCGCACCACGTCTCCATCCTAGGCGCGCGGGCTGGACATGGCGTGGGAGTAACCGAACGGTGACCAGCCCTCGTCGCTGCCGAATTACGATGAGGTGGTGAAAGCCCGGTCCGCGATCCTGTACACGGTGCTGCGGCTCCTGGCGTTCCTGGTGCCGTTCGGCATCCTGATGCTCTTCCCGGTCTTCCGCGAGCTGTACTGGCTGGCCGCCATCTTCGCCGCGCTCATCGGCCTGAGCCTGTCGCTCCTCTTCCTCCGTCGTCCCCTCGACGACGTCAGCTCGGGCCTCGCCGAGCGCCGGCAGCGCGTGCGCCGCGCGGACGCGGTCAAGGACGAGGACGTCGAGGATGCCGCCGCCGACGCGGCCCGCCCGGCGAGCGCCGACGACGCCTGACGGGTCCACGCGCGGCTCGTGGTTCGGGAACGAGTGGCGCGCGGTCAGGCGTCGTCCCCTCGTCTCGCTCCGCTCGCTCGGGGACCGGGATGGGCTCCGCTCGGGGACCGGGGGTGGGCCCGCCCGCGCGACGGGGAGGGTGAACACCCCGCTCCGGTCCCCGAGCGAGGAGCGAAGCGACGAGAGGAGGGGACGACCCCGAGCCCACGAGGAGCGTAGAGATCAGCCGAGGAAGGCCCAGAAGAGGATCGCGCCGTAGGCGATCGACGTCAGAGACGTCAGGGCGAGCGCGACGAGGAGCTCCTTCGGCACCCGGTAGGTCCAGACGATGAGGATCGCCGGCAGCGCGGCGAGGAGGGCGAGCAGCGTCAGCCATGCGATCGGATAGAACAGCGCCAGGAACGCCGCGATCCCGAACGGCACGAGCACGAACAGCGTGAACAGCCACTGCGTCGCGCGGCGACCGATGAGCACCGTGAGGGTGCGTTTGCGCGCGGCGCGGTCCTGGTCGATGTCGCGGAGATTGTTGGCCAGGAGCACCGCGCACGCGAGGAGACCCGCCGCGACGCCGCCGAACCAGGCCTCCTGCGGCACCGAGAGCACCTGGACGTACGCCGTGCCGGCCGTGGCCACCAGCCCGAAGAAGACGAAGACGAAGAGCTCGCCGAGCCCGTAGTAGCCGTACGGGCGCTTGCCGCCGGTGTAGAACCAGGCGGCGAGGATCGCGACGGCGCCCACCGCGAGGAGCCAGTACTGCCCGGAGCGCACGACGAGAGCCAGTCCCGCGAGGCCGGCGATCGCGAAGAAGGCCAGCGCCACGGTCAGCACCGTGCGCGGCCTCGCCTTCCCCGACGCCGTCAGGCGGGCGGGTCCGACGCGGTGGTCGTCGGTGCCCCGGATGCCGTCGCTGTAGTCGTTGGCGTAGTTGACGCCGATCTGGAGGCTCACCGAGACGATCAGGCAGAAGAGGGCCATCACCCAGTGGAGCTGCCCGTCGACCAGATGCGCGGCACCCGTGCCGATGAGCACGGGCGTGACGGCGAGGGGAAGCGTGCGAAGCCTCGCCCCTCCGATCCAGTCGCGTGCCGTCGCCTTCTCGACACGACGCGGATCGCGGGGCGCGTTCGACTTCTGGGGGTTTCCGCGCGGGGCCTGCTTCTTCGGGCCCGGACGCTTGCGGTTCCTGCTGGGGGTGCCTGCCACGAGGGGACATCATAGAGCCCGCGCCGCTGCGCCGACGGATGCCTCGGCCGCGAGCGATCCGCAAGGGGGTGGCCGCGGCATCCACGGGGCGCGACACTGGCCTCATGTTGAGCGTGGGCACCGTCGTGCTGACCGTGGAGGACATCGACCGGGCGGGCGCCTTCTGGCGCGCGGCCCTCGGGTACGTCGACCGCCGCGAGCCGTCGAGCGACTGGGTCGTGCTCGATCCGCCCTACAAGCGGAGCTGGGACGCACCGGGCGCGAGCATCGCCCTCTCGGTGACGGGGTACCCGCAGCACTATCCCCCGCGCATCCACCTCGACCTCTACGCCGACGACCAGGCCGCAGAGGTCGCGCGCCTGCTCGGCCTCGGGGCGCGCGAGGTGGGCTGGCACGACTACCCGGAGGACGCGGACTGGATCGTCCTGGAGGACACGGAGGGCAACCGCTTCTGCGTCGTCGACACGAGCGATCGTCCGAGCGATCCGGATCGCGACGACTGACCGGGCTCAGCGCAGCGCGAGGACGGCGCGGCGGATCGCCTCCCGGTCGGGCTTTCCGGACGGCAGCGTGGCGAGCTCGTCCACGAGCACGAGTCGCGCGGGCCGCGCATGCGGTCCGATCTCGTCGGCGACGGCCGCCCGGGCCTCTTCGAGCTGCACGGACTCGCTGCGACGGAGCGCTTCGCCGCGGGAGGCGACGACCACGGATGCCTCGCCCCACGTCTCGTCGGGCACCCCGACGACGACAGCGCCCGACAGACCCGGTACGGAGCGGACGATGCGCTCGACACGGTCGAGCGAGACGTTGATGCCGCCCGAGACGATGACGTTGTCGATGCGGCCCCGCACCCGCAGAACCCCGTCCTCGAGAAGACCCGCGTCGCCGGTGCGGTACCAGCGCCGGCCGTCCGCATCGCGAAGGAACGCGGCATCCGTCCTCTCGGAGTCGCCCAGGTACCCGTCCGCGAGGGTCGGGCCCGACAGCTGCACCTCGCCGTCGATGATCCTCACGCCGACACCGTCGAGCGGGCGGCCGTCGTAGACGCACCCGCCGCTCGTCTCCGTGGAGCCGTACGTGCGCACCACACGGGCGCCGAGCGCGTGCGCGCGCTCCAGCACGGCGGGCGGCAGGGCCTGCCCGCCTACGAGGATCGTCTCGAACGAGCGGAGGGCGGCCGCGACGGTGGCGTCCTCGTCGGCGGCGTCGAGCAGTCGGGACAGCTGCGCCGGAACCAGCGACGTGTAGGTCGGCACCCGGATCCCGCCGCGGCTCGAGGTCATCGTGAGCGCCGCGGCGGCGAAGGACCGCGGCCGGAACGAGCCGCTGAGGAGCGCCGGCTCGCGATCGGCGACGATGGCCCGCACGAGCACCTGAAGCCCCGCGACATAGCTCGCGGGGAGCGCCAGGAGCCACGCGCCCTCGCCGATCCGCCCGGCGGTCGCCAGCGCGCTCGCGGTCAGCGCGTCGCGGCTCAGCACCACGCTCTTCGGCACTCCGGTCGAGCCCGAGGTCGTGACCACGACGGCCGTCCCCGCGCGGACGGTCTCGGGCATCGCCCGCACCATCCCGAGGCCGAGGGCGGGACCGGCGCCGTGGATGGCCGAGCGCAGGCCGCGCAGGATCTCGCGCGGGTCGTCTCCGACGACGGGCTGGAGCTTCATGCCGTGCTCAGTACTGCCAGGGGTAGGGCGCCCAGTCGGGCTCGCGCTTCTCCAGGAACGCGTCGCGGCCCTCGACGGCCTCGTCCGTGCCGTAGGCGAGGCGGGTCGCCTCGCCCGCGAACACCTGCTGACCCACGAGTCCGTCGTCGACGGCGTTGAAGGCGAACTTGAGCATGCGGATCGCCGTCGGCGACTTCGTCAGGATCGTCCGTGCCAGCGCGACGGCCTCGGTCTCGAGCTCGGCGTGGGGCACGACGCGGTTGACCGCGCCCATCTCGTAGGCGCGCTGCGCGGAGTACTCCTCGGCGAGGAAGAAGACCTCGCGCGCGAACTTCTGACCGATCTGTCGCGCGAAGTACGCGGACCCGTAGCCCGCGTCGAAGCTGCCGACATCGGCATCGGTCTGCTTGAAGCGCCCGTGCTCCGAGCTGGCGATCGTGAGGTCGCACACGACGTGAAGGGAGTGCCCTCCCCCGGCCGCCCAGCCGGGCACCACGGCGATCACCACCTTGGGCATGAACCGGATGAGCCGCTGCACCTCGAGGATGTGCAGGCGTCCGGTGCGCGCTGCATCCATCTCGTCCCCGTCGGCGTACCGATAGCCGTCGCGACCGCGGATGCGCTGGTCGCCCCCCGAGCAGAACGCCCAGCCGCCGTCCTTCGGGCTCGGGCCGTTCCCGGTGAGGAGGACGACGCCGATCCTCGGATCCTGCCGAGCCGTGTCGAGGGCGCGGTACAGCTCGTCGACGGTGTGCGGACGGAAGGCGTTGCGCACCTCCGGCCGGTCGAACGCGATGCGGGCGATGCGGCCGTCGGTGGACACGTGCGCCGTGATGTCGGTGTAGGCGTCGGCACCGGGCGCAGCGGTCCACGCGCTCTCGTCGAAGAGCTCCGAGACGCTCATGCCCCGCCGTTCTTGGCGTCGCGCCAGGCGAGCCACCGCGAGACGCGCTCGTAGTCGTAGTCCGGCCCGCGGAACCCCATCGTGAACAGCCGCACGCCGGCGTCGAAGAGGGCGTCCGCGTGCTCGGTGTCGTTGCGGTGCAGCTCGTTCGAGATCACGATCGCGGTCGTGTCGGAGCCGTCCCGGTCACCCCAGCGCTCGATGATCGAGACCTTGTCCGCGAGCTTCTCGGGCGCGACGAAGCTGTGCCAGATGTCCGCATGGCGCGCGACGAGGCGCAGGGTCTTCTGCTCCCCCGCCCCGCCGATGAGCACGGGGATGCGCCGGGTGGGGGGCGGATTGAGCCTGTCCCAGCGCCGGGTGATGCGCTCGAGGCCCTCTGCCAGGTCGTTCAGCCGCGTCCCCGCCGTGCCGAACTCGTAGCCGTACTCGTCGTAGTCGCGCTGGAACCAGCCGGAGCCCGTGCCGAAGATGAAGCGGCCGGCACTACCGCCCTTCGCCGAGATGTGGTCGATCGTCCGGGCCATGTCGGCCTGCAGGTCGGCGTTGCGGTAGCTGTTGCAGTTGACCAGCGCGCCGAACTCCACGCGCTCGGTCTGCTCGGCCCACGCGCCCAGCATCGTCCACGACTCGAAGTGCAGACCGTCGGGATCGCCCGACAGGGGGAAGAAGTGGTCCCAGTTGAAGAGGATGTCGACGCCGGCGTCCTCCAGTCGCAGCACGGCGTCGCGCAGCTGCGCGTACGAGACATGCTGGGGCTGAAGCTGCACGCCGAGCCGGACGGGCGTGTCGAGGAGCATGTCGCAAGCCTAGAGCGCCGGAGGATGCCGCGACCCGGGGCCGCGGCATCCGATCCGGTCAGCGCGCCCGATGCGCCTTGAGGAAGGCGTCGACGGAGTCCCACACGGCGATGCCCGCGAACACGAACCCGAAGACGACGCTGACGATGCCGCCGACCTGAGCCCCGTCGTCGGGGATGACCGTCGGGAAGAAGTCCGGGTTGAGGAGCCTCCCCTGCGACAGCAGCCACAGCGCCGGCAGCGCGATGGCGACGTTGAGCACGAGGTTGAGGTAGGCGAGGCCGGTCGTCCAGCGCCCGCGGGCGTACACCGCGACGGCGAGCGCCGCCTCGGCCGCCATCAGCACGAACAGGCCCGCGATCCACCACGGCCACAGGCCCGGGTCGAGGAAGGGCAGGGTCAGGCCGTCGCCGACGGGCCAGCCGACGAAGTGATCCCACAGGATCACGCCGGCGCCGATCGCGAGGAAGACGAGAGTCGCGACCATGTCGCCGAATCCCGCGCCCGAGGCGCGCGGCTCGGGGAGCTTGTCCGGGGTCCAGGGGCTCGGGTCGGTGGTCTCGTGGCCCGTGCGCTCGAGGATGACGAAGACGAGGGTCACCCAGAACGCGACGTGGACGATCACCGAGATCACGACGCTCACCACCGAGCCCACGATCTCGCCGAAGGAGGCGCCGGCGAGCGTCTGCCCGAGCGCGACCCCGAACGCGGCGCACGCGGGCACGATCGCCCACAGCAGCTTGAGCAGCCGCCACCAGTCGAGGTAGTACCGGGGGCCGACGAGCCAGAGCGGGCGCTCGAGATATCCCGCGGCGAGCTTGTCGGGATCGCCGAGCTCGGTGAGGACGGCACGTTCCGCGGCGGCGCGCGACTCGCCGGCCTCGGCCCGTGCGTCGACCTGGTCGTCGATCGACGCGCGCAGCTCGGTCGAGAGGTCGCTCCGCTGCTTCTCGGGGACGCTGCGCATCGCGGCGTCGATGTAGCGGTCGATGAGTGTGGCGTGCATGGTCAGTCCTTCTCGGGGAGGGCCGCGACGGCGGCGGAGATGGCGTGGAAGTCGGCGGTGAGAGCCGCGGCCAGGCGGCCGCCCGCGGGGCTGGTGCGATAGAACTTGCGCGGCCGCGCCTCGTCGGTGTTCCACTCGCTCACGAGATGGCCCTGCTTCTCGAGGCGGCGGAGCAGGGGATAGAGGGTGTTTGCGTCGGTGTCGAAGCCGCGCGCGGCGAGGTCTTCGAGGAGGCCGTAGCCGTACCCGGGGCTCGCCAGCAGACGCAGGCACGCGAGGACGACGGTTCCGCGCCGCAGCTCCTGTAGGTGGGTCTCGAGTGCTTCGGTCTCGCTCATGCTTCACACTTTACTGTGTGATGCACAGTAATGGCAAGCGCACAGTGATGTGCGATCTTGGGGCGCGTTTCGTCTCGCTTCGCTCGCTCAACGACCGGGGCGCGAGCCCGCTCAACGACCGGGGGGCGCGAGCCCGCTCAACGACCGGGGGGTGAGGGGCGCGAGACAGGAGTGCGAGGATGGGGCGCGTGACCGAGGACGCCCCCCTTCCCCCGCTCGCCGAGATTCTCGCGTCGGCCCGGGTCGTGGCCCTGCCGCTCGCGACGCGCTTCCGGGGCGTGGACGTGCGGGAGGCTGTCCTGTTCGAGGGCCCGGAGGGATGGACGGAGTTCTCGCCCTTCGCCGAGTACGACGACCGCGAGGCCGCGACCTGGCTGGCAGCCGCGATCGACTTCGGATGGATGCCGCAGCCCGCGCCCGTGCGGAGCGAGGTGCGCGTCAACGCCACGGTGCCCGCCGTGGACGCGGCATCCGTCCCCGCCGTCCTCGCCCGATACGACGGCTGCCGGACGGCGAAGGTCAAGGTCGCCGAACAGGGCCAGAGGCTCGCCGACGACGTCGCGCGGGTGCGCGCCGTCCGTGCGGCGATGGGCCCCGAGGGCCGACTGCGGCTCGATGCCAACGGCGCGTGGAATCTCGACGAGGCCGAGCACGCCGTCCACGCCCTCGCCGAGTTCGACCTCGAGTACGTCGAGCAGCCGTGCGGCACCGTCGAGGAGCTCGCCGAGCTGCGCCGCCGGGTGACCTACATGGGCGTGCCGATCGCCGCCGACGAGAGCGTTCGCAAGGCCGCGGACCCGCTCGCGGTCGCCCGCGCGGGCGCGGCCGATCTGCTCGTCGTGAAGGCGCAGCCGCTCGGCGGGGTGCGCCGGGCGCTGGAGATCGTGGCGGCCGCCGGTCTTCCCGCCGTCGTCTCGAGCGCGCTCGACACATCCGTCGGCCTGTCGATGGGGGCCGCGCTTGCGGCAGCGCTGCCCGACCTCGACTACGACTGCGGCCTGGGCACCGCGGCTCTGTTCGCGGCGGACGTCGCCGCCCCCGGGCTGAGGCCGGTGGCCGGTGTTCTCCCGGTGGGCCGGGTCGCACCCGATGTCGCGCTGCTGCGCGAGCACGAGGCATCCGTGGACCGGCAGGACTGGTGGCTCCAGCGGCTGTCGCGCTGCCACGCCGTGCTCGCGGAGTGACGCCCCTCAGGGCAGGTCGAGGACGAGCGTCGCGGCGCGGGCGATGTCGGCGTTCGTGCGACGGCACAGCTCGTCGTAGTCCAGGCCCGCCATCGTCCCGTGGACGGTCGAGCTGTCCCAGATCGTCAGGAGCACGTGAGCGGCCTCGGCGGCGGGGACCCGCAGACGAAGCCCCTTCGATCGCTCGATGTCGGCGACGATCTGCGTGACGCTGCGGTGCAGCTCGTCGTCCCACGCGAGGTAGGCCGTCGCCAGCTGAGGATCGCGGAGCGCCCGGATGCGGATCTCGCTCAGCAGCAGCACCCCGAGGCGGTCGTCGCCGGTGACGTCGAGCACGCGCTGCACGATGTCGAGGGCGCTGTCCGCACTGACCTCGAGCGTGCCCTCGCTCTCGAGTTCCGCGACGCGCTCCTGCACCGCGGCGAGACGCTCCTGGGTGACGCGTCGCGCGAGCTCGAGGAACAGCTCGTCCTTCGATTCGAAGTTCGAGTAGAACGCGCCACGCGTGAAGCCGGCCCGCTCGCACACCGCTTCGACGGATGCCGCATCCAGCCCGACCTCGGCGAAGACCTCGGCGGCGGCATCCAGGAGACGCTGTCGCGTCGCGTCGCGACGACGCGTGGTCACAGCATCGCTCACGTCCATCCTCCTCGCCTCGATTTTCACACCTGCCGTTCAGCCTTGCGACCGCCCGCGACTTTACGATACATCTATGTATCGGATACAGCGACGTATCGGACAAGCCGCGCGTCGCCTCTCCTGAGCTTCCGCGGACAAGCGAAATCCACCCGGAGGATCAGTGTCCACACTTCTCTACGCGCTCGGGCGCTGGTCGTACCGCCACCCGTGGCGCGTCCTGGTCACGTGGCTGCTGCTGCTGGGGATCGCCGGAGGAAGCGCCGGCCTGTTCATGCAGGGCACCGACAACGCATTCACCATCCCCGGTACCGAGGCGCAGGCGGGGCTCGAGCAGCTCAGCCGCTCGTTCCCGCAGGCGAGCGGGACGAGCGCCCAGCTCGTCATCGTGGCAGCAGACGGCGACAGAATCGATCAGGATCCCTATGCCGCCGAGATCGCCGACACGATCGGCGAGCTCGATGATCTCGACGGGATCCTCGCGGTCACCGACCCCTTCGACGAGATGGTCTCGGGACTCGTGTCCGACGACGACACCGCGGCGATCATCCGCCTCCAGTTCGACGGGCAGGCGACCGACGTCACCCCCGAGACGAAGGATCAGCTGCACGAGATCAGTGCCGACCTCGAGCAGACCCTGCCCGAGGAATCTCAGGTCGCGATCGGCGGCGACCTCTTCTCGCAGTCGATCCCGACGATCTCGATCATCGAGGCCGTGGGCGTGCTCGTCGCCCTCTTCGTCCTCATCGTGACCTTCCGCTCGTTCGCGGTGGCGTGGTTTCCGCTGATCAGCGCCCTCATCGGAGTGGGCCTCGCGATCGCTCTCATCCTCGTCGCGACCGCGTTCGCGACGATCTCCTCGACCACCCCTCTGCTGGCGATCATGCTGGGGCTGGCCGTCGGCATCGACTACGCGCTCTTCATCGTCGCCCGACATCAGGACCAGGTGCGCGACGGGGTCGAGCCAGAGGAGTCCGCCGCACGCGCGACGGGAACCGCCGGGTCGGCCGTCGTGTTCGCCGGCGTCACGGTGCTGATCGCGCTCATCGGCCTGTCGTTCGCGGGCATCCCGTTCCTCACGACGATGGGCATCGCGGCATCCGTCGCCGTCGCCATCGCCGTCCTCGTCGCGGTCACCCTGACCCCCGCGCTGCTCGGCTTCGCGAAGGGCCGTGTCATCGGCTGGAAGCGTGCGTCGCGTCGTGCGGCGGCGGGAGCGACGACGGATGCCTCCGCCGGCGCCCCCTCGGAGTCCGGGAGCGATTCGCCTCGCTCCGCTCGCCCGACGACCGGCGGGCGGCCGAAGCGGGGCTTCGCCGACCGGTGGGTCACCGGCGTGACGCGGCATCCCTGGGTCACGACCATCGCAGTGGTCGTCGGCCTCGGCGCGCTCGCGATCCCCGCCGCGAGCCTCACCCTGGCCCTTCCCAACGCCGGCATGCAGCCGGAGTCGAGCGAGGCGCGCCAGGCCTACGACCTCACGTCGGAGCACTTCGGCCCCGGCTTCAACGGCCCCTTGATCCTCACCGGCACGATCGTCACGTCGACCGACCCCCTGGGCCTGATGGGAGACCTCGGCGAGGCCGTCGAGAAGATCCCCGGCGTCGCGACCGTCGCGCTGGCCACCCCCAATCAGACCGCCGACACCGGCATCGTGCAGCTCGTGCCGACGACGGCCCCCGACGACCCGGCGACGGCCGAGCTCGTACGCGAGCTGCGCGCCCACCACGACGAGTGGCTCAAGGAGTACGGCGTCGACCTCAAGGTCACCGGCTTCACCGCCGTCGCGATCGACATCTCGGACCGCCTCGGCTCCGCGCTCCTCCCGTTCGGCATCTTCGTCGTCGGCCTGTCGCTCGTGCTCCTCATGATCGTCTTCCGCTCCATCTGGGTGCCGATCAAGGCGGCGCTCGGCTACCTTCTGTCGGTGCTCGCCGCGTTCGGCGTCGTGGCACTCGTCTTCGAGCACGGCGTCGGCGCCGACCTCCTCCACGTCGCCAAGACGGGGCCGGTGATCAGCTTCATGCCGATCATCCTCATGGGCGTGCTGTTCGGACTCGCGATGGACTACGAGGTCTTCCTCGTCTCGCGCATGCGCGAGGACTACGTGCACAAGCGCCGCGCGAACGGCGGCGCCGACGACCGCGCAACCGCCGTCGGGGCCGTGCGTTCGGGATTCACGGCATCGGCGCGCGTGGTCACGGCCGCCGCCGTCATCATGTTCGCGGTGTTCGCCGCCTTCATCCCCGAGGGCGACACGGCGATCAAGCCCATCGCCCTCGGCCTCGCCGTCGGCATAGCGATCGACGCCTTCCTCGTGCGCATGACCCTCGTGCCGGCTGTCATGGCCCTGCTGGGCGAGAAGGCCTGGTGGATGCCCCGCACGCTCGAGCGCGTGCTCCCCCACTTCGACATCGAGGGCGAGGCCGTCGAGCGCGAGCTCGCGCTGGCGGAGTGGCCCGGACCGGACTCGACCGCGGTCGTGGTCGGGGAGGACGTCGAGGTCGCCGACGAGGGACGCGCGCTCCTCCGCGGAGTCTCGCTGGACGTCGAGCCCGGCGAGGCCGTCGTCGTCACGGGAGACCCCGTCGCGGCGACCGCTGTCCTGCTGGCGCTCTCGGGCCGTCTCGCGCCGACGGGCGGACGCCTCCGCGTCGCGGGACACCTGCTCCCCGAGCGCGCGGCGTGGGTGCGCGCGCATGTGGGCGTCGCCCTGCTCCACGGCTCCGCCGACCCTCTCGACGAGCTGCGGCACGCGCTGCGCGGGCGCACATCGCTCGTCGTGATCGACGGCGTCGACGCCCTCGCCGAGCCGCAGCGCCGGGAGGCGGCACGGATGCTGCGTGACGCCCCGGGCGTCGCCGTCATCGTGTCTGCCGCCGACGCAGCGGGCGCCGAGTCGCTGCTCACGGCCGCCGGCCGGGGCCCGGTCCCGGTCCTCGACCTGAACTCCCCACGAACGTCCGCTCTCTCGTCTGCAGAGGTGATGGCATGACCCTCCCCATCGAACGCGCGCGCTCGCGCCGGCCCGTCACATGGCTCACGCTGTTGGGGGTGCTGCTGCTTCCCGTCGTCATCGGCGGCATCCTCGTCGCGTCGCTGTACAACCCCGCCGAGCGGCTCGACGAGATCAACGCCGCGATCGTGAACGAGGACGAACCCGTGACGATCGGCGAGCAGACCGTGCCGCTCGGCCGCCAGCTCACCGCCGGGCTCGTCGAGGGCTCGGACGACCTCGACAGCAACCTCACCTGGACGATCTCCAACGCCGACGATGCGGCCGACGGTCTCGCGGACGGGACGTACGACGCGATCGTGACGATCCCCGCGAACTTCTCGGCGGCCGCCACGTCGACGCAGCCGGGCGAGACGCCCGAGCAGGCGACGATCCAGGTGCAGACCCCGCCGGACTCACTCGTCGTCGACGACGCCATCACGGCGCAGGTGACGCAGGCGGCCGCGAGCCTCCTGGGTCAGCAGCTCTCCCAGGTCTACCTCGAGAACGTCTTCCTCGGCTTCACGACGCTGGGCGATCAGCTCGGCGAGGCCGCGACCGGCGCTCAGCAGCTGGCCGACGGCGCGCAGCAGGCAGCCGAGGGTGCCGCGCAGCTTCCCAGCGGAGCCACACAGCTCGCCGACGGCGCGGGACAGCTCGCCACGGGTGCGACCTCGCTTGCGGGCGCCCTGAACCAGATCGCTGCGGGCATCGGAGGCGCGGCCGGCGGCGCCCGCGACCTGGCGGACGGCCTCGACGGGGCGGCGGCGGGAGTGCAGAACCAGCAGCTGAAGGATGCCGCGAACGCCTCGGCCGCGTACGCCGACACCGCGGCCGATCAGACCCTCGCACTCGCCCTCCAGCTCGGCAATGACAAGCCGGAGAACGGGCCGATCGGGCTGGCCCAGCAGCTCGGCGCCCTCGCGCAGCAGTGCATCGCCTCCGGCGCCGACCCCCTCTACTGCCAGCAGCTCGGCGGCGTCGCGGCACAGCTGGGGGACGCGGCCAAGAGCGCGGGAGACGCGGCCACGAGCGCCGGATACGCCAACGGCTACGCCGCACCCACGGCGACGGGCATCGCGAGCCTCATGGACCAGACGAGCGCGGGCATCTCGACCGCCGCCGACGGCGCCCGCGGACTGGCGGCGGGTCTGGACAAGCTCCAGGCGGGCACCGCCCAGTCGGCGACGGGCGCCGGTCAGCTCGCCTCGGGCGCTTCGCAGCTGTCCGACGGCGGCGACCAGCTCGCGACCGGCTCCCAGAGCCTCGCCGACGGCGTCGCCCAGCTCGCATCGGGCACCGACTCGCTCGCCGATGGCCTCGGAACAGCCGTCGACCAGATCCCGACCTACACCGAGGACGAGGCATCCAGCCTGGCCGACGTCGTCGCCGATCCGGTCGCCGCGGAGGGCACCGGGACGAGCCTGTTCGGCGCATCCGCCGTGCCGCTGCTCGCGACGGCCGCACTGTGGTTCGGCGGACTCGCGACCTTCGTCGCACTGCAGGCGGTCACGCGACGCTCGCTCGCCTCGCGGGCACCGTCCGCCGTGCTGGCGCTGCGAGCCTTCCTTCCCGCGGCGGCGATCGGCGCGCTGCAGGGTCTGCTCGTCGCGGGCGTCGTTCAGCTCGCGGCGTCGTACGACTGGGGCGAATGGTCGGTCTTCGCGGGCCTGTGCGTCGCTGCCGGTGTCGCCTTCGCAGCGGTCAACCAGGCGCTGGTGGCGGTGTTCGGGGGGGCCGGTCGCTGGATCGCGGCCCTCATCGGGGCGCTCGCCGTCGCGACCGGCATCGTCTCTACCGTGCCTCCGGTTCTCGCCTCGGTCGCATCGCTCCTTCCGACCGCCCCCGCGTACAACGCGATGGTCGCGGCGCTCACCTCGAGCGGGGGCGTCGCGGCCGGCCTGGTCGGCCTCCTCGTCTGGGCGCTCCTGGCGTTCCTCGCTACCGTCGTCGCGGTCACCAGGCGCCGCACCGTCTCGGCGCGGTCGCTGATCGAGGCATCCGTCGCCACGGCCTGATCGAGCCGGACCCGCTCATCCGCCGTCTCCCAGGGCGATGCGTCGCGCCGGCGACGGATGAGCGGGCGGGCCGCCCGTCGCGGCCGGGCCGTCGGGTCGGCCAGGTCCCACTGCGGTCAGCGGTCGTCGTTGACGATCGTCACGACACCCCCGGATCGCTGGAGGTTGGCCGCCGGCGTCGGCTGGAGCCTGACGACGAACGACTCGTCCGGCTCGAGGAGGCTGTCCCCCCGGATCGTCAGAGTGATGGTGGCCGTGGTCTGGCCGGGCGCGAAGGTGATCGTGTAGACCGCGCCGTCCAGCGCGCCGGTGAAGTCGGATCCCGCCGTCGCCGTGGCGCCGCTCAGCGCGGGTTCCAGCATCCAGTTCACCGAGAGTGAGCCCTCGGACGACGAGCGCGTCACCGTGAGCGTCACCGTCTTCGTCGTGCCCGCCGCGCCCTCGGTGACGGAGGCGTCCGAGATCGACAGTGTCTGGGCTGCTGCCGGCGCTCCCGCGTACTTCGCCTCGTCGGTTCTCAGGCGGTAGTCGGCGATGGAGACGACCGTGCCGGCGCCCAGCCCGAAGACGCCCTGTCTGCCGTCCGCCAGCTGCGAGTTGAAGATGACCGATGCCAGCACCTGCCCGTTGAGCGTCACGGTGACCACCGTCGCCTTCAGGACGATGTTGAGCAGGTGGTCGGTGCCGGCGACGAGCGTGCGGGTGATGGCCTGATCGATCACGCGACGGCCACCCGAGACGTGCCCGACGACGACTCGCTGACCGGCGACGTCGAGGGCCACGAACTTGTGGTCCGTCACCGAGTACCAGTCGAACACGAAGCCCGTCGTCCCGACCGCGCGGAACCTCGCCTCGAGCTCCACGTACGCCATCGGGTCGAACTTCGGCACCGACCCGGCCGGCGTGGCCTCCGCCGAGCCGAACCCGATGAGGGTGGCGCCGAAGCCCCCCGCGGCGGTCACGTCCAGGCGGCCCGCACGGGTGACGGTCGAGGTCCCGGACTGGTCTGCCGTGATGGCGGTCCCGCTTCCCTCGAAGTAGTCGGTGCGGTCTACGGTGATGGCGGGCGAGATCACGGTGAGCGCGATGTTGTCGAAGAGCCCCTTCGCCTGATCGGAGCCGAAGCCGACGAGCCCGCGGTTGAGCGCGACCTGACCCCCGTCGAGCATGCGCGGCGCGAAGGTGTACGTCAGGACGTTCTTGCCGTCGACGACCACCGTCACGACCAGCCCGTTCACGATCACGTTGAGGTTGTAGAAGGTGCCGGCCTTGACGCCGCCGGGCACAGACGCCTGCGCGAGCTGCGCCCAGCCCCAGCTCGCCCGCTGGCCGATGACGTACTTGTTCGTCGACTGGTCGAGACCGGCGAACTTGAAGTCCATCGGGTCGAAGTAGTCGAAGATGACGTACGCGTTGGCCTTCCAGCCGGCGGTCGGCTTGTCCATCGAGATCTTCGCGGCGAGCTCGTAGTACACGCTCTTGTACGCGTCGGAGTACCACACCGCCATCGCGTCGCCCGTGCTGTCGGCGGCGGCGACCTTGAGAACGCCCTGCTGGACGGTGAAGACGCCGGATGCTGTCGCGAAGCCCTGCAGCGTGCCGTCGTTGAAGTCGGCGCCGCGGAGGGTGTCGCGACGACCGCCCGGGATGTTCCCGGCCTGCGGGTCGGTCGGCCCGCCCGTCTGCGTCTGCCAGTAGCCGTGGTCGGACTGGCGGATGAGGCCGAGCTCGCCGAACGGCTCGCCGTTGCGGGCGGGATCGCTGCCCTCGTCGGTGGCCCGGGTGAGGTCGACCCCTTGGCTGCGGCTGAGCGCGTAGAGGAACTCGGGCAGCTGCGGCTCGTTCTGCCGGCTCACCGTCGCGATGCCGAAGGGTGCGAACGGCACGATGTAGCTGTTGAACTCGCCGACCCAGTCGATGAGGCGATCGCCGCCGGTGTTGCCGATCAGGATGTCGAGGCCGGCGCCGCCGTACACGCGGTCCTGGAAGCTCGAGTTCACGCCGTCGGGCACGTCGTTGAGCCAGGTCTCGCCCGGGGTGGTGCAGGTCCCGTTCGGCTGCGCCACGGCGCATCCCGAGTGCAGATCGTCGTCGGCGTTGTGGAGGTCGTTGCCCCAGCCGCCCCACAGCGTGTCCCGTCCGGTGCCGCCCACGAGCCAGTCGTTGCCGAGGTCGCCGAAGATGACGTCGTCGCCGTCGGACGCCTGCGTCTTGCCGGAGCCGGAGAGGACGGTCGTCGCGGTGCAGTTGCCCTGGTTGTCGACGGCGATGCAGGCCACGACGAGGTTGCCGGTCAGATCCTCGTTGTTCAGGAAGAACTGGTTCGGGAACAGGGCGAGGTCCGCGCTCCCCGTGCACGTGCGACCGCTCGGCGACCAGGAGGTGCAGCCCCACGTGCTGCCCGCCGCATCGAAGCGGATCGCGCGGCGCGGGTCGTACTCGTCGTAGAGGAGGAACTCGCCCAGCCGCGTCTCGTTGTGGTTGTTGGCGTGCCACGGGTTGGTGTCGGCGCCGAAGTGGAGCACGTCGCCCGGGTTCCACGGGTGGGCGAAGTCGATGTACTCCAGGCCGATCGGGTTGCCCGCCGCGTCGAAGTGCTGCGCGAAGCCGCCCTTCGTGAAGTCGAGCTGGCCGGCGCCGATCGCCTCGGAGCCGCTGATCGCGTCGTCCCCGGCGCCGCCATGGATCCAGTCGCTGCCCCAGCCGCCGAAGATGATGTCGTCGGAGTTGTTGGCATCGTAGAGCGGCTGGTTGACCACCTTGTTGAGGCCCGCGTTCACGTCGGGGCCCAGGTTGTAGACGGTCAGGTCGACGGACTTGAGGAGGGCGCCCGCCACGTTGATCGTGGCCGTCTGCACCTGGCCGGGGGTGTAGATGAACTCGTTCAGGACATTGCCCTGGCTGGTCTTGGTGTCGGGGTCGGTCGGAAGGAGGGCGAGGATCCCGAAGAGCCGCTCGCTGTAGCACCGCGTCGCCGCGTTCGCGCTTCCGGTGCAGGCGGCACCCGCGCTGGTGAGGCCGGTCGAGCTGTTGCGGCTGGTGAAGATGCGGCCGTCGTCGCCCAGGATGCCGTCGTCGCCCGTACCGCCGGAGATCCAGTCGTTGCCCCAGCCGCCGATGAGGTCGTCGTTCTGGGCGTCACCGTAGATCACGTCGTGGTCGGCCCCGCCGTACACCGTGTCGTCGCCCGTCTCGCCGTGGACCTCGTCGCGACCGCCGATCTGGCTGAGCTTCCACGCCCCGGACGACGTGTCGAGGACGAACGAGCAGATCGGCTGCGTCGGCGAGCCGTTGCAGTCCGCCCCCGGTCCGCCGAGACCGAAGTTCTCGGGCCGGTAGTCGGGGCCGCCCACCGTGTAGTCGAGCAGGTGCACGCCACGGACGACGATCCGCTCCGCGCCCGCCGCCGCACCGCCGTAGGTGTCGTACACGAACGTCACGTAGTTCGGGCCGGTCGGAGGCGTCACGCCGGGCACCGGACTCGGTGCGGGGTTGACGTCGGTCTTGCTTACGCCGACGATCCGGATGATGCGGCCGTTGTCGCCGACGATCGAGTCGGCGTCGCGGGCATCCATGTCGGCCGGCAGGGTGTTGTCGGCGAGCTTCCCGCCCGGGGTCGCCAGCGTGGAATCGGCGCCGTTGACCTGGTTGTTGATGCCGATCTGCGTGCCGGCGCCGCCGAAGATGATGTCGGCGCCGCGGTCGTGGCCGGGCTGGTACGGGAGAGTCGGGAACGGCAGGCCGTCCGGGCGCTTGTCGGGCGTCGTGAGGCTGAAGAAGTCGCTCGAGCCGCCGATGAGGTCGTCCTGGCCGAGGCCGCCGAACATGACGTCGTTGCCGGCGTTGCCTTCGAGGTAGTCCTGCCCGTCGGTCGCCGACTCGACGGACCGCACCACGACGAGGACACCCGTGTAGTCGCAGACCATCGCTCCCGCCGGGCCCATGCAGCCGAGCGGCGTGCGCGACGCACCGACGTGAGTCGAATCGGAATGATCATCGATCCAGCGGCGGTATGCGCGGTCGACGTCGCCGTCGCCCTGCATGACGTCGTCGCCCAGCTGTCCGAACAGCAGGTCGTGCGCCGCTCCGCCCGCCAGGTAGTCGTTGCCCCACGTACCGGCCCACTTCGTGCCCGCGTCGGATGCGACGTCGTGGAAGAGGTTCGTCACGTCGTACTCGGCCCACCACGGCGCGCCGTCGGGGTCGCGGTACGGACGCGGCAGGCCGTCGACGAGGAGGACTCCCGAGGTGTTCTCGGTGGGCGTCGGGGCGCCGTTGCAGAGGTTCGCCGGGTCGAGGATGTCGCTGCGGCTGTACATCAGGGTGCCGCAGAGCGTCTGGAAGCGGCCGCTCGTCCAGTCTCCCGGAGTGCGGTCGAACCACACGGCGTCACCGAAGAGGATGTCGTCGCCCGCGTCGCCGTCGATCATGTCGTTGCCCGCACCGCCGACGAGGACGTCCCGGCCGAGCCCGCCGAAGACGACGTCGTCGGCGCCCCGGTCGAGGTTGACGCTGCGGATGCGGATGATCGTCGACAGCGCCGTCGTCTGGATCTTCTGCGGCCGCGCGTCGGGCTCGTTCGGGTCGGCGACGTTCTGGTCGATCGCTCCGTGGTCGCCGAAGACGATGTCGTCGTAGGTGCTGTCGGGGGTGGCACCGGCGTTGACGACGAAGGAGCCGAGGCCGGGGCCGGCGGCGCCGTCGCCGTGGATGAGATCGGAGCCCGCCACCAGCAGGTCGTCCACGATGCCGACGACCCCGCCCACGACGGGCGCGAGCGTCGTCCCGTCGGCGATGGAGCCCGCGCCGGTCACCGACGGCAGGGGGCTGCGGTTGGTCGTGGCGATCTCGAGCGCACGGGTCAGGATGTCGACGTTGACGCCCGAGTCGCCGTAGATGTGGTCGACGCCGCGGCCCCCGCGGATCTGGTCGTCGCCCGAGCCGCCGGCGAGGTGGTCGCCGGCCTGGCTGCCGATCAGGAGGTCATCGCCGAGGCCGCCGTAGGCCGTGAAGCCCACCGTCGGCAATGCGCCGGGCGCGAGGTCCGCGTACAGCCCGGACGCGTCGATGATGTCGTTGCCGCTGTGGTCGTAGAGGTTGGCGAGGCCGAAGATCCACTCGTCGTCCTCGTTCTCGGCATCCGGGATGTGCGTGAACGGGTCGAACGGCTTCGGGCCGAACTCCATCCCGAGGTTGTCGCCGGGGCTGCCGGAGTACCACGTGCCGTCCTGCGACGTGTCACCGTAGACCACGAGCGGCGAGTTCGGGCCGGCTGTGGCCCCGGCGCTGCAGGTCACCGCGTCGTTCTCGATGCCGTCGGACTGGGCGGCGATCTTGAACAGGAGGCTCGAATCGGCGCGGTTGCACACGGTGATCGTGTCGCCGCCGATCATGATGCCGCTGGACTGACGGAACTCGTCCCACGCGGTGAGGGACAGGGTCACGGCATCCCACACGACCACGCCACCGGCGCCCAGGTGCATGCTCGGGGCCCACGCGGTGTTGGCGAACGTCATCACGTTCCCGTTGAGCCCCGAGATCGTGAAGGGTCCCGCGAAGCCGCTGATGCGCACCTGCATGCCGACCTTGAAGCCGGCCGTCGACCAGCTGACGCCGTCGGTGCGGGTGAGGCTCGACGTCTTCACGTGGACGGGCGTGGTCACCTGGATCTTGACCGGCTGCGCGACGCGCACGTCGGTGAGGAGGTTCGCGCCGGCGGGAAGGGCGACGGGCGCGGGTGTCCACTGCAGATCGGGCCCGCTCAGGATCATGACCGAGCCGATGCCGCACCCGGGGAACGGATCGGAGTACGGGCACGATGCGTCGGCGAAGCCGAGGATCGTACGGGTGAAGTTCTCGCCGACGAGCTGGATGTGCTGGTATGCGTGCAGGTAGGGGTCGCCGGCGTAGTAGCCGCTGCCGGGCAGGCGGCCGTTGAACGCCCAGTTGAGTCCGTCGCGCCGGGTCAGCGTGATTCCGCCGCCCGCGGTCGCGGCACGATCCATCTCGAAGAGGGTCCGGATCGGCGAGTTGCCGCCGCCGTGAACCGTCGTCAGTCCGCCGTGCGGACCCGGGACGAAGACGGCCGGCGTTCCCGTCGCGGGCGCCGCGATCGCGCCGCCGCGCTGCAGCGTCAGCGTCCTGCCGTCTGCGGAGATCGCCATGAGGCGCCAGGCGCCGGTCAGGCCCTCGATCATCACGAGCTGACCGACGACGAAGCCGTCGGTCGCCCAGCTTCCGGTCGAACGGGTGACCGTTCCGCCGTCCGCTCCCGCGGGCGTGATCGTGATCGTGCCGGTCGCGTTCCCCACCGCCACGCCGCCCTTGACCACGATGTCGGCAGCCGTGACCGTGCGCAGCGCCGAGCCGGTCACCGGCGTCCCCGACACGAGCACGAGGTAGACCACGGTGTTGTCGGTCGTGTCGGACGGGTCGTCATCGCCGAAGCCCACGATCCTGAAGGTCGCACCGCCGGTCATCGTGATGGTCTGGCCGACCAGGAAGCCCTGTGCCTTCCAGTCGAACGGCGCCGAGCGGGTGAGGCGGTGAGTCGAGGCGAAAGGCCCCGCGACAGCGGTGAGCGTCACCGTGCCGACGAGCTTGACCGGCACGTCCGGCTGCAGAGTGCCCTGGATGTCGAGGCGGTCGTTGCCCGAGCCGAGGAAGAGGTTGAGGATCTCGATCGTGCTCTTGCCGCCGTCGGTCTGGTATGCGCCGTCGACGATCGAGACGGAGCCGAAGCTGATGCCCCCGGGGAAGATCTGCGGCTCGCCGAAGGTCTCGTTCTGGGACCCGCCATAGGCGGCGCCGAAGTCGAGGTCCTTGGCCATTCCGAGGCCGCGGAGCGTCGTCGACGTCATGACGCCCCAGTTGTGGGCCACGCTTCCGTCGCCGTAGATGTTCAGGACGTCGATCTGCTTCGACTCCGGCGCCTGGGCGGCGATGCCGAACAGCGGGCCGTCCTGCTCGCCGGGGAGCTTGAGTCCGAGCTCGAGCGAGCGATCGGCGCCCGACGGGCCGCCTTCGACCGCGAGCGGTCCGCGCAGGCGCGTCAGGAGGTGCTGAGAGGCGGGGAAGGTCTTGACGCCCGTGCGGACGACCGGCTGGTAGTACCCGAGATCGGCGCGGAGCTCGACGAACCGGTCGCTCGCCCAGTCGAGGGTCGTGAAGGTCGCCTGCGCCGCGATCCGCGTGACGGTGAACGCCGTGCCGACAAGAGTCGCGAAGTCGTCGTACGAGACGGGGCGGAACTCGAGCTGCTCGTCGCGGGCCGGGTTGGTGCCCCGGATGTTCTGGATCTTCGCCCGCACGCAGTGACCGAAGCCGTCGCAGATCTGGACCCACTGTCCCTCGAGGAAGCCGTCGGCGAGCCAGCCGCCGCCCGCACGGGTCAGGCGATAGTGGCTGACACCGTCGTCTCCCGTCGCCGTCGTCAGGGCTCCGGAGCCGCTGTAGATCCCGCGCCGTGTGAGGACGTTGATGGAAGTGCCCGTGAGGGTGCCGGAGCATCCGACGAGCGCCGTCGTCACCGTGAACGACCTGCCGTCGGCCGCGACGCTCTGCACGACGTACGTGCCCGTGCACGCGGCGAAGGTGACGCGCATCCCCGGTGCGAGGCCCTCGTCGCGGAAGCTGCCCGTGTCGCTGCCGTTGGCCCGCGTGACGGTGGAGCCCGAGAAGGCGAGGTTGCCCAGGAAGACGCGGGACGGGATGTCGCCGCCGATGAGGACGTAGTCCGCCGGCGTGAGGGCGACCCCGCCGACCGACACGACATCGACCAGCCCGTCGGGGGTGATGATGACGCGGACGTCACCGGTCGGCGCGGTAGTGAGGCGGATGACGTACCCGTCCGTGAGTCCGGGCACCGTGCACGCGGTGTTCCCGCACTTCACGATGACCGTGTCGGGGCCGGTCGGGATGGTGACGACGTTCGCGGTCTCGTCGTCGTAGACGAGGACGTCGGTGCGCTGCTGGCCGGAACGGAGGTTGGGGAACCGGTACGCCGAGGTGGCGGACGCCTGACCCCACGTGATGACGGCCGTCGTCGGGTCGCCCGGCTCGGGGTTGTTGCGAGCCTGAAGCGTCAGGCGTACGGGGGTGTTCCAGTTGGTGCCGTCGAAGCTCAGCAGGTAGTAGGTGCCGAGCACCGGGTCGACGATCTTCTGCCACCGCGCTGCCAGCCCCGGGTCGAGGATCTGCAGGATGCGCTGGGAATCGGCATCCATCGAGATCTTCACCCAGATCGTGAGGGCGCCCGGGTCCTTCGCGAGCTGGACGAGCACCTGGTCGGTGCGCTGCGTCGTGGCACTGCCCTCGATGACGACGCCGCGGTCGTCCAGCACGCAGTTGGCGGCGTTCGCCGTGCAGGCTGCGGACGGCTCGACGTGCGTGACGTAGACGCCCGGGGTGTCGTTGTCGTAGACCCGGACGTTCACCTGGCGCACGGCGGCGCCGTGGAACGCGGCATCCGTCGAGATCACCGAGTGCTGCACGACGACCGTGCGGTCGCCTTCGGACCGGAGGTCGTCGTAGGCGCGGACATAGACGCGCTGAGCCGCGTTCCAGTCGCCGGGTGTGAAGGTCAGGACGACGGCGCGGCCCGCCTCGTCGATGACGAGGCCGTTGCGCACGTAGTGACGCTGGAAGTCACCGATCGAGTTGCACTGATCGCCGTACACGGGGCCCTTGTCCACGCACAGCCAGATCGTGTCGGCGAGGCCGTTGGTGAGCCCGAATCCGGACGGGTTGTCGAAGGTGCCGCGAGCCTCCTCGTCCGGCGACAGCGCAGCCGAGACGGTGACGTAGACGTTCGCGGTCGGAGCGCGGCTCAGCTGCACGGTGTAGAAGTTCGTCTCGCGGATCGGCCCGCTCGTGGTGCCCTCGCGCACGCTCGTCGTCGCGCCCTGCTCCGTGATGACGACGAGGCCCTGCTCGGGCGTCGCGAGGTTGTACGGCACCCCGTCGACGACCGAGCCGTTGTAGCGAGGGTCGTCGGAGAGGACGATGTGGTCGACGGCGCCCGAGACGCCCTCCAGCTCGCGGGTGACGATATCGGCCGTGACGTCGCCGGCCACCGAGATCTGATCGGAGCCGAGACCGCCGATCACGCGATAGGCCACGCCGAAGGCGGTCGAGAGCACGAAGAACTGGTCGTCGCCCTCGAGGCCGTCGATCTCGAGGATCTCGATCGTGGCGTACTTCACGCTCAGGCCGGCACCGTAGATCGCCTTGTCGGTGATCACGAAGTCGTCGGCGAACTCGGTGCCGAGCACGACGAGCTTGTCGAAGCCGGTGCCGCCGTCGATGTTCACCGGAGCGTTGACGTTGTACTGGACCTCGTCCTCACCGCCACCGGCGCGGATGTCCAGGGGGCGCGACGTCGAGAAGCCGAGACCGATGACGGGGACCGCGACGCCGTTCGCGTCGAGCGGGATGACGTCGTCGAGCCACATCGTGTTGTCGAGGTCGACGTTGCTGCCCGCGGCGTGGTTGTACGTGATGTGCGCGTCGGCGTTGTTGCAGACGCCGTCGCCGTTGTTGTCGAAGCGGTACCTGCCGCCGCCGAGCTCGCACGTGCCGACGAGCTGGGCCACGCCCGCGATGGTGTTGGTGCGGGAGCCGTTCACGGTCGGGAAGACGCCGCCCGCCGGGCGGAAGTCCACGTCGCCCAGGCCGCAGCCGGCGGTCTCGTCGGCGTTGGTGTCGCACACCGCCGCGATCGCGAACGCCCGCACGATGAAGAGGTCGTTGTCGTCATCGCCGTTGAGCTGGATCTCGGCCTGGTTGGAGTAGACGATGAAGCGGTCGTTGCCCGTGCCTCCCGTGGCGAGGAGCGGCGCGTGCGCGCCCGGGCTCAGCCAGCCGCGTGTCGTCGGGACGAGCGCCGGGAACGTGTCGGCCGCCAGGAGCGCCCCGCCCTCGGGGGCCGGCTGGCTGTCGCGCTGCGTGCCGAAGATCTGCCCGATCTGGAATGTGTCATTGCCGGCGCCGCCGTCGAGGGTGACGGTCGCCTGCGTGTCGTCGACGTAGAACGCGTCGTTGCCGCCGAGGCCGAAGACCGTGATGCGGCCGTTGAGTGCGCGGTCGTAGTTGATGCGCTGCACGGACGCGCTGGGCTCGTTGCCGGCCACCCGGTCGCGGTACAGGCCGATGCCGCCGTCGGCGCTGCTGTTGCCGGCCAGCAGCGCGATGAAGGCGGGGTGATCGGCCGTCTCCGTCGGGGTCGCGCACGTCGCCGGAACGCCCGCATTGAGGGCGAACGGCGACTCGTTGTCGATGCAGGTGAGTGCGCGCAGGAGCCAGATGTCGTCGGTGCGGCCGTTGGCGCCGTTGTAGAGGGATGAGGCGTTGTCGTATCCGAAGACGTTGAGGACGTCCACGCCCTGGTTCGCAGCGCCCGTGTCGAGGACGTTGATCACGTAGTTGCGGACGCTTCCGTGGCTGCCGCTGGTGTAGACGGCGTAGCGGTCGCTCTCGCCCTGGCCGTCGAGGTTCAGCGTGTGGCCGGCGCCGACGCCGGACTGCAGGCCCGTCGGGCTCGTCACGACGTTCATCGACTGGAGGAACCAGACCGTCATCTCGTCCTCGCCGTCGGCCGTCGTCGAGGCGAGCGTCGCATTGCCGTGCACGGTCGTCTTCGAGCCGAGGAAGATGTAGCCGGCGCTCCCCCAGGTCGTCTTCGCGCCGGGCTGGCTGACGTCGAGACCCGACGGGTCGCCGAGCTGGATGACGTCGACGTCGCTGCCGCCCCAGACGTTCGTCTGGCGGCCCGGCACGGGGTTCGCCGCCGAGGGGCTGCAGATGCCCATCGGGTCGTCGCCGGGGCCGCCGGCGGTGACGTTGCAGTCGGCGACGATGCGGCCGCGGAGGATCATCGACGTGCCGTGCTCGGGATCCGGCGTCGCCAGGGTGCCACCGGTGTCGGCGTTGCCGTAGTCCCCGCGGATGTCGATCGACAGGTTCGCGAGGATCTGGCTGTTCTGGTGCAGCGTCACGTCGTCGCCGACGCGGAGCTCGACGCTCCCGACCTCGGCGAAGATCGTGCCGTTCGGGATGCTGCGGGGAGCGTCGGCATCGCTCTGCGGACCGCGGGTGTTCGACTCGGCGAATCGTGCGGTGCCGGACGCGATCAGGTAGAGGTCCTCGTCCAGCGCCGCCGTCTCGCGGACCGTGAGGCGGATGTCGCCGGTGAGCGCATGCGCGAACACCAGACGCAGGTAGGACGTCGACTCGGTGTAGTAGATGCTGCCCGTCGCCTCGAGGCCGACATCGTCGCCGTTCATCGCGAGCGCGGGATCGGATGCCCCGGTGAGGGGGGTGTTGCCGCAGTTGACGTAGGTGCACCCGAACGGGGGCGCGCGGCCGGAGTCGACGACGACGTCCTTCGACTGAAGGCCGATCGAGCCCCCGTTGGCGTCCATGTCGACCGAGTCGCCGCGGACGTTCTCTTCGGTGGTGTTCGGCTTGGCGTTGAGGATCGACCCGCCGACGGTCCGCAGACCCACGTTGCCGGTCGCGATGCTCGTGCTGCCGGCGGTGTAGACCTCCCACAGCGGCATGTCGCCGGTGAGCTCGTCGAGGTAGATGCCGGCCGTCTGCGCGTCGTCCGAGTCGAGGTCGTACGCCTTGAGCACGCCGTTGCTCACGCCCGTCCACGGGTTCGTCCCGATGAGCACGGCGGTGTTGATCTCGAGCCAGTCGGTCGCCAGGCCGATGCCGCCGAGCCCGCCCGCTTCGCCGGCGTGCATCGTGATGTTGACACCGGTCACGTCGATCGTCGGCCGGCCGTCGGCATCCAGGATCCGCCTCGGCGAGTGGAGCACGACGTCGCCGTCGGTCGAGTGGATGTGACCGACGAGCATGTCGCCCACGAGCTCGGTCGCCGTGATGTCGCCGTTCGTGCGCAGGAAGATCTGCGCGACGTTGACGGCCATGCCGGGGTCGTCGACCGGCCCGGTGTGACCCGCGCCTCCCGTCCAGGCGACGTCGGTGTTGATGACGATGTCGATCGTCGTGTCGGGCGTGGCGTCGGCCGTGACCGTGTGCGTCGCGCTGTCGATCGACGTCGTGAAGCAGGTCTTGGGCTCCTCGCCGCCGGTCGTCACGTGGCAGATGTCGATGTCGTCGCCGGCGCGCACCTCGGTGAAGTCGTACGTCGAGTCGATCTCGCCGTCGTCGTCGGTGCCGAGGGCGCGGAGGATGTGCGCGAGGTTCACGTTCGAGACATCGGGACGGAAGTGCGTCTCGTAGGAGCCGGAGCCCGTGCCGCAGTCGCCCGGGTACGGTCCCGCGCACCCGCCCCGCTCGATCGAGTTGCCGTCGTTGATGGCCGGGGTGTACGTCGACGGGAAGGTGAAGTCGTAGTACGTCGAGCTCGATGCGGGCTCGTACAGATCGACCACGACGAGCACGAGCGAGCTCTGGCCGTCGCCGTTCTTGGAGTCGTTGAGGACGACGTCCACATCGTCGCCTGCGCGGATGCGGTCGATGACGATCGTCGCGGGCGTCCCGAGCGCGGCGTCCGTGCGCCGGAAGTAGGTGAGGTCGACCACGACGTCCTTGCCGGCATCCAGCGTCACGATGGGCGCCTTGTTGCAGGGCGCGGGCCCCGAGCAGAAGTCCGGGTCGGGGTGGATGTAGTGGACCAGCTCGATCTCGATCGGGTTGCGCACCGGGTCGGGGTTCTGGTGGGTGGGGCTCTGGAAGCCGATGTTCCCGTTCGGCGCGTCGATGTCGATGACGTTGGTGCGGATGAGCTCGCGGCCGCTCCCCGAGAGGACGTCGCCAGAGGCGTTGAAGATCTCCGTCTCGCCGAGCGGGTTCTCGATGTAGTCGTCGAGGCGGATGAACGGCTGCCGGACCGGGCACGTGAAGGCGCAGGTGTTGTGCAGCTGCACATAGCTCGGCGGGAAGGTGTACTCGATGTCGAAGTCGAACGTCGTGTTCGGGTCGTTCTCCGAGAGCGAGGCGTTCGCCGCTGCCCCGTTGTTCCAGATCTCGTCGACGCGGATGTCGATGCGCGGCGGGTTCAGCGAGTTGACGACGTCGATGATGTTCGTCACGAGGTTGAGGTTCGAGGCGTTGATGATCCGCACGAAGTCCCACGTCTGCTGGAACTCGAAGCGTCCAACGCCGCCCCAGATGTCGCCATCGGGCCCGCCGAGGAGAGACAGGTCGTTGGCGAGGAAACGCGCCCGTGCGCCCCGGTCGTACACGATGTCGTCCACGGTGATGGTCGTCGCCCCGGCGCCGGCGAGCGAGCCCTCGGTGTGGACGTCGGTGAAGGGGTTGTCCTCGTAGCACGTGCCGACGTTGTTGCAGACGCGCACGTTGACGATCTTGGTGACGGTGCCGCTCGCGTCGACCTCGAGCACCGGGTTGGGCTCGCCGAGCATGATCACCCGGACCTCCCAGAAGATCTCGCGGCGGAGCGACGAGTTGCTGCCGACGTTGTCGCCGCCGTTGCCGAAGTCGAGGAGGCCGCCCGAGGTGTCGGCGTGCCGCCGCATCCGGTCGATCTGGTCGTTGACCTGCACGGTCAGGTCGGAGGTCGTGATGACGGCGAGGTTGCGGCCGACGACCTTCGCCTCGAGGGTCGGGTTGATGCGGGCGTAGGAGTCGGTCGCGCCACCGCCGCAGTCGCACTCGGCGAACGCGTCGGAGTTGAAGTCGACCTTCAGCCACTCCGCGACGATGTGGGTGTCGACCTGTCCGACGATCGCGAGGCCGGCGAGGAGCGTCGTGCGCGTGTAACCTTCGACGCTGATCTCGGAGTCGGCGTCGGAGTCGGCGCCCAGGGCGATCGCGTAGGTGTAGGTGTGCGCGTAGGCCTTCGCGGAGTCGACGAGGGCGGCGATGCGCACGTGTCGGCCCGTGATGGATCCGCCCACCTCCGTGAGGGTGTCGGCAGCGTCCGCGCCGACGCCGATCAGGACGTTCGCCTCGGTCTCGGCCGATGCCCCGAGGCCCCCGACGTCGGCGACCGAGTCGGAGAACCCGTCGAAGGACGTGTGGGACTCGACGGCCAGGCGGTCTGCGGCGACGAGCGTGCCGCTGGAGACGGTCTTGGTGGTGTAGCCGCCGCGGGCGTCGGTCGATCCGAACGAGCCGCCCACGAGACCGCCCTGCTGGGTCGAGGCGAGGACCTTGGGTCGCAGGTCGCTGAAGGCCGCGATCGTGAGGTCGTCGCGGGCCGTGAGCTGGGCGGCCGCTTCGACGGTGATCGTGTTGGTGATGAAGGTCGTCGCGCGCGCGTCGGAGTCGCCGATCGATATCGCCCCGCCTCCGGCGTTGCCGGCGACGCCCTTGGCCTGCGCGGTGCCGTGGGTCGTGATCGACACGTCCGTGCCGGTGATCCTGGCGTTTCCGCCGATCGTCACGCCGACCGTCACGGTCGTGCTCGCGCTCGACGACGCCTTGGAGACGTTGATCGCCCCGCCGCCGCCGCCCGCCGCCGACGCCGAGATGATGCCGTCGGTCGAGCTCGTCGCGCCCGAGGGGCCGCCGATGCCGTTGAGCTTCTGGATGCCGCTGGTCGGCGTGAGCTGGAGGATCAGGCGCTGGGTGCCGCTGCCCGAGCCGGTGAGGTCGACGCCCTCCACCCGGAACACGTGCGGGTAGGCGCCCCCGCCGGTGAGGTTGATCGCGCCGCCGTTGAACGTCTGCGAGAGCTGGAAGCTCGAGCCGTTCGCGCCGACGACCCAGTAGCCGCGCAGATCCTGGAGCGGGCCGAGCGCCCTCGTCGTGGTGGCGTTCAGCTGGTGCCGCACCGTCGACGGGCTCGCCCCCGGGTTGAGGGCGATCGCGACGACGCTCGCGCTGCCGAACCCGCCGTCGTCACCGCCGATGCCGCCCGAGAAGGTGCTGTTGCACACGCCGTTCGCGCCGAGCGCGATTCCCCGGGCGTTGCAGTAGGTGGTGGCGAGCCGCAGCTGGTTGCCGCTCACCCGGATGACGAAGTAGGTCGTGCCGCTGGTCAGCCCGCCGATCGCAGCGCCGTTCGCCTGGTACTGCATGGGCGTGCCGCTGAGGGGCACCGAGTCGGCGACCCCGACGGTGATCACGTTGCCGCTGACGCCGGCGGACGAGAAGAAGTTCGATGCGGGGGCGGCGTGGTAGGTGACGTACTGGCCGTTGCTGAGGCTGCCGTTGATCCGGTCCGTGCCGAGATCGACGTCGGCCGGCAGCGCGACGGCCTGAGGGGGCGCCAGGACGTCGACCGACGTGAGCTGCAGCTTCAGGCGGAATGCGTCGATCTTGTAGACCTTGTATACGCCCGCCGACAGGCCGCCGATGGCGCCCCCGACGGGCTGGTAGACGACGAGGTCGCCCGTCTCGAACCGGTGCGACTGGAAGCCGAAGTCGATGATGTCGGTGTCGGGGTCGATCGTCGCGCCCTCCACCACATCGAGCGTGCCGGGGTTGTCGAACGTGAACTCGAGCCCGAGTTGCAGGGTGTTCGCTCCCGTGACGATGACGTTGATGCTGCGCCCGTTCAGTCCGGTCGCGATCGGGGCCCCGGCACCCAGCGTGTCGTAGATCACGAGCTGGCCGGTGTACGCATCGTGCTTGAGCGCGAACGAGATCGTGTTGCCCGACACGTTCGTGCCGGCGTTGAAGGTGCCGTCGGAGCTCGGAGTGGGCGGCTCATTGGCCGTCGCATCGATCGTGACGTCGCCGCTCGTGCTGGTGATCGACGCGCCGCCGGTGACGACCACCGTGACCGTCGGGTCCATCGTCGCCGTCGCGGAATAGGTCGAGATGCGCAGAAGCCCGCCTGAGACGCTCGAGGTCGAGGCATCCGCGTCGTTGAGGCTCTGCGCCTTCGCCGAGATCGCCCCGGTCGTGAGGATGACGCTCGAGCCGCCGCCGAGAGTGGTCTTGACCTTCGGCGTGCCCTTCGCGGTGGAGCTCGAGCTCGAGATCTCGAGCAGCCCCCCGCCGGCGTTGTCCATGCCCGCCCGGGCGAGGTCTTCGGCCTTGGCCAGCACCACCAGGATGGAGGCACCGCTCGAGGTGCCGCCCGAGACGATGCGCACGGAACCGAGCAGGTTGGCCTCCGTCGTTCCGCTCGCCTCGGCGGTCGGATTCGCCGACGGGGCGATGCTGACGAGCCCGCCCTGAGTACGGTCGAAGCGGGCGAGGGCGTAGTTGCCGGAGAGCGACTCGAGCGTCACGGTGCCCGACGGCGCGGCCAGCGTCGCGCCGCCCTCGACCTCGGCCTTCGTGGTCGCCTTGGCGACGGCATCCAGGCTCGCCGTCCCGATGGCCAGGAGCAGCGACGCGCTCGCCATCTTCGAGGACGCCTCGACGATGTTCGTGTCGATGAACTCGGTGCCGTCGAAGTTGTGCCAGGCCGAGATCGTGACGCTGCCGGTCGTGGACCGCGCGGTGCCGGTGCCCGTGACGGCGGTGCGGATGCTCGACTCGTCCGTCGCGTCGACGTCGGCGGTGCCGACCGCGGCGAGCGCGGCGAGCTGCAGTGCGCGGTACTCCGCCGACACCGAGGTGCGGACGTCGGACCGGACCAGAACGGCGCCGGTCGCCACGAGCGTCCCGCCGACGAGCGTGCGTACGACGACCGAGACCTTCGCCTGCTGGCTGCCGACGTTGACAGCAGCGCCGAGCGCGCCGCTGAACCCGCGACCGGCCGTGTAGGCGCGCGCCCTGACGATGGCCTGGACGGACGCCGAGCCGATCGTGCCGGATGCCCCGTGGAAGCCCGCGTCGACCGTTCCGCCCGAGGTCGCCGTGCCGCTGACGATGCCGACGCCCGCGCCGATGCCGGCGGCGAGCGAGAACCCGTCCACCTGCGAGTCGCCGAAGGATCGGGCGGTGACGGTGAGCGAGGTCGCGGTGACCGTCGTGCCGGCGCCGACCACGGCGCCGACGATCGGCGAGTTGATCGCTTCGGCGGATGCCCCGGCGACGCCGGCCGCCAGTGCCACGGCGCCCAGCGAGACGCGGGCGAAGGCGGGAGCGACCACGGTGGGCACGTTGTTCCCGACGAGCGTGTTGTACGTGTAGGTGGGCGAGATCGGCGTGCCGTCGTCCTGCATGTTCGAGCGGGCGGTGAGGCGGACGTTCGCGCCGAGCAGCACCCCGCCGCCGACCGTGAACGCGCGGACGGTCGGCCGCAGGTCGGCCTTCGTGGAGGTGACACCGGCTGCCACACCGAGAGCCGCACCGAAGCCCTGCGCGTCGACGATGGCGGTCGCCGTGGTCGAGGCGGTGAACGCGGCTGTGCCGCCATTGGCCCGCACTTCGGCGCGGTCGCCGAGGTACGAGCGGATGACGGGTGTCGAGGTGGTCGTGGCCTTGACCACGGCGGCCGCGACGCCCAGCGAGAATCCGCCGGCGCGAGAGGTCGCGAGCGGCTGGGAGGTGAGGCTCGCGGTCGCGGTGACTCCGCCGGCTCCCGAGGTCGTCACGGTGGCGGGGTCGGCGGGATTGTCGGCGGTGTCGCCCTCCGCGGGTCCGATCCACGTCGCGACGGACGTGGAGTCGGTTGCCCGCACCTGCGCCCCCGAGACGCCGATGATCGTCACCTGGACCGCAGCGCTTGCCGCGCTGGGCGTGCTCGTGCCGCCGGCAGACAGGCTCACGGATCCGGCCGTGACGTTCGCGCGGTCGTCGACGAACGCGTTGATCGCGCCGCCGGTCGTCGCCTCGAGGTCGACGAACGAGATGCTGATCGGCGAGAGCGAGACGTTCGTCGCGGTCGCCGTGGCGTTCGCGGTGCGCGTGGCGGAGATGCTCGCAGCGCCCGAGCCGAGGGTCACCGTCTCGTTGTAGCCGATGTAGGCCTCCGTCGTGCCGCCGACGGTGGCGCGCGGTCCCGACACCAGCACGTCGGCCAGCGGCGAGATGCCGACCATCTTCGCCTCCGCCGAGGCATCCGGAGTCGCGACTGCGGTGATGGTGAGCGAGCCTGCCTGAACCGTCTTGTCCGTGCCCACGAAGGCCCGCGTGATGCCGGTCACCTTCGCGTCCGGCTGGAGCAGCGAGACGGTCAGCCCGCCGCCCGTGCCCCCGCCTGCGGCCGCGGTCGCGTCGTCGTCGGACGTCGCCGACACCGTGACCGCGCCCGACCCGACGTTGGCGCCGCCGATCGCCGCCTCGGTGAGGGCGGTCACCTCGGCGAGCGCGTACGCGACGGCGACCGCGACGATGCCGACGGCGATGATCTCGGAGGCGTCGGCGGTGGCCGTGTTGTGCGACACGGACGTCGCGGACGCCGACGTGCCGTTCGTCACCTGGCCGAGGTAGCTCGCGCGGGTCGCGCCGCTCACGCGTGCGACGGGCAGCTTGACGTCGACGGTCAGCAGGCCCACCGTCGGTCCATCGGAGTTCGAGGTCGCCGTGTAGGTCGAGTCGCTCGTCACCGTGAAGGCGCCGCTGGTGTGGGCGGTCCCGCCGTCGCCGCCGGCGATCGTGTCGGCCGAGATGAGCGCGACCGTCTCGGTCGCCGAGAGGCTGAGCGCTCCGATGCCGACGAAGAGGCTGTCGGCGTCGGCGACCATCGTCGCGTCGGCGTTGAGCGTGATGGATCCCGAGCCGCTCACCGCGCCGTTCAGCTTGGCGCGGACCGAGCCGCTCACCGTCGCGTTCGCCGTGACCAGGCCGGCGCTGATGCCGCCCGCCGAGCCGCCGCGCACCCACGTGCGGGCGTAGTGCTGCTGGCCGTCGCCCGTGGTGAGCTGCGCGTCGACCGAGACGGCACCCGACACGTCGACGTTCGCGTTCGCGTCGATGACGGCATCCGTGTCGCCCGCGGCGCGCGCGTCGGCGAAGACACCGGTGCCGGCGAGGCCGAGCGAGACGGTGAGGACGTTGACATCCGAGACGGCCTGGTTCCGCGCCCGGACCTGCACCATGAGGCTCGCGGTCTTGGTCGCCGTGCTGGGGATGTCGCCGTCGAACGACGCCTTCGTCGGGGCGTCGGTGTAGGCGATGCTCTTCTGCACGCTGAGGCTCACACCCACCCCGGCGCCGACGGCCGTCGTCGTCGCCGAGACCTTGTTGGCGGAGGTGGCGCTCACCAGGACGGCGCCGGCGGGGGCGCTTACGGCGGAGGTGGCGAGGACGAGCGCGTACGTCACGGCCTCGGCGGTGATGCGGGCGTCGGCGACGTTGACCGCCACGGCGCCGATGCCGCCGATGGTGACGAGGATCACCTCGGCGACGGCCAGGTTCGCGCTCGTCGCCGAGACCGTGACCCCGGCCGCCCCGGCAGTGAGGTTGCCGGCCACCGATGCCGTCGTACCGGCCTTGACCGTCGCCGTCGGAACCGAGACCGCGACGCCGAACAGCCCGCCCCCGGCGCCCATGCCCGTCGCGACGCGCGCCTCGTTGCCGCTGGACGCCGTGAAGGAGATCGAGCCGCTGCTGGAGATCGTCTGGTTGTCGTCGGCGTCGCGCGAGAGCGCCTCGACGTCGGCGCCGCTGCCGATCTCGGCGGAGAGGACGGCTGCCGCGATGCCCGCTGCCGCGGAGACGGCGACCACGATGCCGTCGGCCTTCGCGAGGTTCTTGCCGGTCGCGCTGACCGAGACGGATGCCGAGCTCGTCACGTTCCCGTCGAGGATCGCCCGTACGGCACCGCCGATGTACGCCTCGGCGAAGAAGAGACCGATCGAGGCGCCGGCGGCGATCGAGACGATCCGTCCGATGGCGAGCGCTTCGTTGCGGAGATTCGCGCCCTTCAGCGCCGCGGTGACCGCGACGCTTCCCGACGAGGAAATCGATCCGCCGGAGGTGACCTGAGCGACGACGTCGGCGTCGTCGGTGATCCGGGCGCTGGCGTACGCGACGCTGAGGGCGAAGGCTGCCGAGATGCCGGCGATGATGACTTCGGCCTCGGCGCGGTTCTCGGCGAGCGCCTGAACCGTCGCGTTCGAGGACCCTGCGACCGTGCCGCTCACCGTCGCAGTGGTGTGCCCCGACACCGTCGCGACGGGGATCATCGCCGCGACCCCCGCCACGCCGCCGACGATGCCGGGGGCGTAGGCGCGGACGATGTTGGAGGCATCCGCCTTCACGAGCACCGCGGCTGAGGTGTTGACCGAGCCGCCCAGCTCGGCCTCGGTGTCGCGGTCGCTCGTCGCGATGACGACCGTGAAGCCGAACGAGAAGGCGCCGACCGTCACGTTGAAGGTGCTGCCCGAGATGCGCTTGCGGTCACCGGTGGCGACGACGCTGACAGGGCCGGACACCACGACGCCGCCGGTCGTGAACGAGGCCGCGCGCGTCTTCCCTGAGTACTCGATGACCGACACGATGCCGCCGAGCGCGATTCCGGCGCCCGCGACGACGCCGACGGCCCAGGACGTGGGATCGAAGTGGTCGGTCGCGCTCACGCTGATGCCGCCGATCGCGCCGTCCGCGCCGATCGCGACGACGCCGCCCTGGCCGATGAGAGCCTGCGT